>PGEI01000073.1 GCA_002894305.1 Comamonadaceae bacterium CD01 | reverse complement strand
GGGCAGCCTCGACGGCGGCGTTCAGCGCCAGGATGTTGGTCTGAAACGCGATGCCGTCGATCACGCTGTTGATGTCGGCGATCTTGCGGCTGCTGTCCTGAATGTCCTCCATGGTGGAGACGACCTGCGCGACCACCGCGCCACCGCGCTGCGCCACTTCGCTGGCGCTTGCCGCCAGCTGGCTGGCCTGGCTGGCGCTGCCCGAGCTTTGCTGAATGGTGGAGGTGAACTCCTCCATCGCCGCGGCCGTCTGCTGCAGGTTGCTCGACGTCGCCTCGGTGCGCGAGGACAGGTCCTGGTTGCCGCTGGCGATCTGGCTGCTGGCCACCGCAATGCTGTCGCTGCTGTGGCGCACGTCCTGCACCATGCGCGCCAACGACGCGCGCATGCCCTCCAGCGACTGCATCAGCACGCCGAACTCGTCGCCGCGCTGCAGCTGGCCCGCCCGCGTGGTGCGCTGCGTCAAGTCGCCGCGGGCAATGCGGTCGGCCATGCCGCTGGCCTGGGCCAGCGGCTGCTGGATGCTGCGGATCAGGAAGAACGCGCCGACGACGATGAACACCAGCACCAGCGCCACCAGTACGCCAGCGATCTGCACGGTGCGCAGGCGGTCGGCGCCCAGAAGCACCTGCTGCTGGCGCGCGTAGTCCTGCTGCAGCGTGACGAAGTCGCTCAACGCCGCCAGGTAGGCGCGCACCGCAGGGTTGTACTGCTGCTGGATCAGCACCGCGGCGTCGTCGGCGCGGTAGGCATCGCGCAGCTCATTGGCCTGCTTGCGCAGGCCGAGCATGGCCGCGCGGGCCTCAGCGATCTTGGCCATCTGCGCCTTGTCGGCGTCGGTTTGCGCCAGGGTCTCCAGCGCCTTCTGAATCTTGCTGATCTGCGCCGACGTGGCCGAGATGGCGTCCTTGAACTCGGCGCCGACCTGCGAGTCGCTGCTGATGATCATGGCCTGTGTGCGCGCGGCGTTGGCATCGGTCAGGCCCTGCCAGTGCAGCGCCATCTCGACGCGCTGGGCCAGCTCGCGGCCGACGTCGTCGGCATGTGCCTGCGACTGCGATGAGCGGTAGCCGGCAAAACCGACGACGGCAATCAACATCACGATGATGGCGATCACCGCCACCCACAACTTATGGCTCATCCGCAGTGCGTTCAACATCAGGGTCTCCGGGGCTGGCTTGTCTACGATTGCAACACGCATGTTGCACGACGTAAAAAAGTGTACGCGATTCACTCCCCTGTGTCGTGCCGCAATTGGGCCGTGTTATGCCGACAAATCCGCCAATGGACGCTTAAAGCTTTACACCACCCGCAGCACCTCGGCCGGCTTGAAGCCCAGATCCGCCGCCTTGCCCTTTTTGCCGCGCGGCGCGCGGGCGTTGTTCAGGCTTCGGATCTCCAGCGTCTCTTCGCGCACACGCCCGCCGCGGCCCACGCCTTCAAAGCGCACGCTGCGCGTGTAGGCGGCGGCTCCAGCCAACTGGTCGCCCGGCTCCAGCGCGATCAGCTGCAGGCCGCGCCCGCCCTTGGCCATTTGCTTGAGCTCGCCGATCTCAAGCGTCAGCACGCGCCCGCCAACCGACGCGCAGCAGACGTGGGTGGCCGCCGGCAGCTCCTGGCTGGCGCTGGTGCCGCTGGCGTGCGAGGGCCGGCACAGCCGCTCGCCGTCGCCCAGGCTGACGAAGGCCTTGCCGCCGCGGTTGCGTCCGGTCATGTGCGCCACCTGGGCCAGGAAGCCGTAGCCGCCAGAGCCCGACAGCAGCAGCAGCGCGTCCTGCGGGCCGGCGAAGTAGTGCGCAATCTGCGTGCCCGCCTCCAGGTCGATCAGCGTCGTGACCGGCTGGCCGTCGCCGCGTCCGCCCGGCAGGTCGGCCACGGCGACCGAATACACCCGGCCGTTGTCGCCAAAGATGATGAGCTCGTCCACGGTGCGGCACTCGAAGGTCGCATACAGCGCGTCGCCCGCCTTGACGCCAAAGGTCTCCGGCGCGTGTCCGTGGCCCTGGCGGGTGCGCACCCAGCCTTTTTGCGAGACGATGACGGTGACCGGCTCGTCGACCACGCGGGCCGACGCGACGACTTTTTTCTCCTCGTGGATCAGCGTGCGGCGCGCGTCGGCAAATTGCTTGGCGTCCGCCTCGATCTCCTTGACCATCAACCGGCGCAGCGATGCCGGGTTGGCAAGAATGTCTTCAAGCTGGCCCTGCTCCTTGCGCAGCTCCGACAGCTCCTGCTCGATCTTGATCGCCTCCAGCCGCGCGAGCTGGCGCAGGCGGATCTCCAGAATGTCCTCCGCCTGCCGATCCGTCAGGTTGAAGCGCGCCATCAGCGCGGCCTTGGGCTCGTCACTGGCGCGGATGATGGCGATCACCTCGTCGATGTTGAGCAGCACCAGTTGGCGCCCTTCCAGGATGTGGATGCGATCCAGCACCTTGGCCAGGCGGTGCTGGCTGCGCCGCGTAATAGTCTGCTGGCGAAACTGCACCCATTCGACCAGCATCTGGCGCAGCGACTTCTGCACCGGCCTGCCGTCGATGCCGACCATGGTCAGGTTGATCGGCGCCGAGGTCTCCAGGCTGGTGTGCGCCAAAAGCGCCGTGGCCAGTTCCTGCTGCGGCACCTTGCCGGTCTTGGGCTCGAAGACGATGCGCACCGGCGCGTCCTTGCTCGACTCGTCGCGCACGCCGTCGAGCACCGCCAGCATGCTGGCCTTGAGCTGCTGCTGCTCATGGCTCAGCGTCTTCTTGCCGCTCTTGACCTTGGGGTTGGTGACGTCCTCGATCTCTTCAAGCACCTTCTGCGCCGACACGCCCGGCGGCAGCTCGGTCACCACCATCTGCCACTGGCCGCGCGCCAGATCCTCGATCTTCCAGCGCGCGCGCACCTTCAGGCTGCCGCGCCCGCTGCGGTAGGCATCCTGGATGTCGGAGCTGCTGCTGATGATCTGCCCACCACCAGGGTAGTCCGGGCCGGGGATCAGCGTGAACAGCGCTTCATCCGAGAGCTGCGGGTTCTTGACCAGCGCCACGCAGGCGTCGGCCACCTCGCGCAGGTTGTGGCTGGGAATCTCGGTCGCCAGGCCCACGGCAATGCCGCTGGCGCCGTTCAAGAGCGCGAACGGCAGGCGTGCCGGCAACTGGCACGGCTCCTCGGTACTGCCGTCGTAGTTGGGCTGGAAGTCCACTGTGCCCATGCCGATCTCGCCCAGCAGCAGCGTGCTGATGCGCGCCAGCCGCGCCTCGGTGTAGCGCATCGCGGCCGCGCCGTCGCCGTCGCGGCTGCCAAAGTTGCCCTGGCCGTCGATCAGCGGGTAGCGCTGGTTGAAGTCCTGCGCCAGGCGCACCAGCGCGTCATACGCCGACTGGTCGCCATGTGGGTGAAAGCGGCCGAGCACGTCGCCGACGACGCGCGCGCTTTTCACGGGCTTGGCCGGCGTGTTGCCATTCGGCCCGCCCCAGGACAGGCCCATCTGCTGCATCGCATACAGAATGCGCCGCTGCACCGGTTTCATGCCATCGCACACGTCGGGCAGCGCGCGGCCCTTGACGACGGAGAGGGCATATTCGAGGTAGGCACGCTGGGCGTAGCTGCCCAGGCCCAGGGCGTCGCCCGCGTCGGGGGCGGGGAAATCGAGAACAGGTTGATCGCTCATGCTTTAAAAATAGGAGCTGCCAGCGCTTATCTGGAAAGCGCTAGAGGCCAAAAACATCAAATATCCACTTCCACCGCGTCGCCGTGCAGCTCCATCAGCGCGCGGCGCGAGGCGGCCTCGCCCTTGCCCATCAGCTTGGTGATCAACACCTCGGTGGCGGCAAAGTCCATGCTGCCCAGTTGCACTGGCAGCAGGCGCCGCGTGTCGGGGTTGAGCGTGGTTTCCCACAGCTGCTCGGCGTTCATCTCGCCCAGGCCCTTGAAGCGGCTGATCTGGCATTTCTCGCGCGCCACGCCGTCCTTGGCGGCCTTGTCGAGGATGGATTCGAGCTCCATTTCGTCAAGCGCATAGAGCTTGGCCGCCGGCTTCTTGCCGCGCGCCGGAATGTCGACGCGAAACAAAGGCGGGCGGGCGACGTAGATGTGGCCCGCCTCGATGAGCTTGGGAAAGTGCCGGAAGAACAGCGTCAGCAGCAGCACCTGGATGTGCGAGCCGTCGACGTCTGCGTCCGACAGGATGCAGACCTTGCCGTAGCGCAGGCCGCTCAAATCCGGCGCGTCATTCGGCCCGTGCGGATCGACGCCGATGGCGACCGAGATGTCGTGCACCTCGTTGTTCCTGAACAGCAGGTCGCGCTCGACCTCCCAGGTGTTGAGCACCTTGCCGCGCAGCGGCAGGATGGCCTGCGTCTCCTTGTCGCGCCCCATCTTGGCGCTGCCGCCGGCGCTGTCTCCCTCGACCAGGAAGACCTCGTTGTAGGCGGTGTCGCGGCTTTCGCAGTCGGTGAGCTTGCCGGGCAGCACGGCCACGCCCGAGCCCTTTTTCTTCTCGATCTTCTGCCCGGCGCGCTGGCGCGTCTGCGCGGCCTTGATGGCCAGTTCAGCCAGCTTCTTGCCGTATTCCACATGGGCGTTCAGCCACAGCTCCAGCGCCGGCTTGACGAAGCTCGACACCAGCCGCACCGCGTCGCGCGAGTTCAGGCGCTCCTTGATCTGGCCCTGGAACTGCGGGTCGAGCACCTTGGCCGACAGCACGTAGCTGGCGCGGGCGAACACGTCCTCGGGCATCAGTTTCACGCCCTTGGGCAGCAGCGAATGCAGCTCGATGAAACCCTTCACTGCCTGGAACAGCCCGTCGCGCAGGCCGCTGTCGTGCGTGCCGCCAGCGGTGGTGGCGATCAGGTTGACGTAGCTCTCGCGCACCACCGCGCCTTCGTCGGTGAAGGCCACGCAGCAGGCCGCGCCCTCGCCCTCGGCAAAGCTGTCGTGGTGGGCGTCGGCAAAACCCTCGCTCTCGAACAGCGGGATGACCGGATCGACCGGCAGCGTCTGCTGCAGGTAGTCGCGCAGGCCGCCCTTGTACTGCCAGGTCTGCTGCTCGCGGGTTTTCTCGTTGACCAGCGTGACGGCCACGCCGGGCATCAGCACCGCCTTGCTGCGCAGCAGGTGGGTGAGCTCGCCCAGCGGCAGCTGGGCCGACTCGAAATACCGCGCGTCGGGCCAGGCACGCACCGTCGTGCCCTGCTTGCGCTCCCCCGCCTGGAGAGGGCGCGCCTGCAGCGGCTCGGCCACGTCACCGCCGGCGAACACGATGTGCGCCACCTGGCCCTCGCGGTGCGTGCTCACCTCAAGGCGCGTGGACAGCGCATTGGTCACCGACACGCCCACGCCGTGCAGGCCGCCGGAGAAGCTGTAGGCGCCGCCGCTGCCCTTGTCGAACTTGCCGCCGGCGTGCAGCCGGGTGAAGACCAGCTCGACCACCGGCGCGCCCTCCTCGGGGTGCAGGCCGAAGGGGATGCCGCGGCCGTCGTCCTCGACGCTGACCGAGCCGTCCAGGTGCAGCGTGACGCGGATCTTCTTGCCAAAGCCGGCCAGCGCCTCGTCGGCGGCGTTGTCCAGCACCTCCTGGATGATGTGCAGCGGGTTGTCGGTGCGGGTGTACATGCCCGGGCGCTGCTTGACGGGCTCCAGGCCCTTGAGAACGCGGATCGCGCGTTCCGAGTATTCGGTTGCGGGTTTGCTTGCCATGGCGCGCGATTCTACGGCCGGGAAGCAAAACACTGGATGCGCAATCAGTATTTGTGCGCCGCGGCACCGCCATCCGCCCCCGCGATGGTTCACATGCCGACCTGCTATCGCCCAGGCGCCAGCGAGCCCTGCGGGTTTTCGCTACATTCGCCCCGATGCACTCTGCCCCACCCAAACTCTCGATGCTCCAGGTTCTGGCCTGCGGCGCCGCCGTGGTCACGCTGTCCATGGGCATACGCCACGGCTTTGGCCTGTGGCTGGCGCCGGTCACGCAAGACATGGGCTGGACGCGCCAGACCTTTGCGCTGGCCATGGCGGTGCAGAACATCGCCTGGGGTGTGTTCGGCATCTTCGGCGGCATGGTGGCCGACCGCCTGGGCGCGTTTCGCGTGCTGATCGCCGGCGCGCTCTTGTACGCGCTGGGCCTGGCGGGCATGGCGCTGTCGCCCACGCCCTTGCTGTTCGCGCTGACCAGCGGCGTTCTGATCGGCGCCGCGCAGGCGGGCACGACCTACGCGGTCATCTATGGCGTGCTGGGGCGCCAGGTGCCGGCCAACCGCCGCTCCTGGGCCATGGGCGTGGCGGCGGCGGCCGGCTCGTTCGGGCAATTCCTGATGCTGCCGCTGGAGGGGCAGATGATCGCGCGCCTGGGCTGGCAGCCCTCGCTGCTGGTGCTGGCCGTGCTGGTGCTGCTGATCGTGCCGCTGGCGTTTGGCCTGCGCGAGCCGGGCTTTCGCGCCGGCGGCGGCGCTTCGCACAGCCAGAGCACGCGCGGTGCCATGGCCGAGGCGCTGCGCCACCCCAGCTTTCTGCTGCTGATGACCGGCTACTTCGTCTGCGGCTTCCAGGTGGTGTTCATCGGCGTGCACATGCCCAGCTACCTGAAGGACCACAACCTGCCGGCGCACGTGGCCAGCACCGCGCTGGCGCTGATCGGGCTGTTCAACGTCATCGGCACCTATGTCTCGGGATCGCTCGGCGAGCGCCTGCCGCGGCGCCACATCCTGGCCTTCATCTACCTGGCGCGCACCGTGGCGATCGCGGTGTTTCTGCTGGCGCCGCTGTCCGCACTGTCGGTCTATGCGTTCTCGGCGGTGATCGGCATGCTGTGGCTGTCCACCGTGCCGCCGACCAACGCCACCGTGGCCGGCATCTTCGGCGTGCAACACCTGTCCATGCTCAGCGGCTTCGTGTTCTTCAGCCACCAGATCGGCAGCTTTCTGGGCGTGTGGCTGGGCGGCTACCTGTACGACGCCACGGGCAGCTACGACGTCGTCTGGTATTTGGCAATGGTGCTGGGCGTGCTGGCCGCGCTGATCAACCTGCCGGTCCGCGAGCACGCCATCAACCGCCCCTCCGCCCTGCCCGCCTGAAATACCCTCCGCCACGACCGCCGCCATGCACCCGCGCACCGCCACCTGGATCAAGATCGCCGCCGCACTGACGCTGCTGGCGGTGTTTGCGCTGTACCTGCGCCCGGGCTTCATGCTGGCGCTGACCGACCAGATCTGGGCCTGCTTCTGATGGACGCAGTCGCCCCGCCCTCGGCCTGGCTTGCGCGCTGGGCGCACCTGCTGCCCACCGGCACCCAGGCGCTGGACGTGGCCTGCGGCAGCGGGCGCCATATGCACTGGCTGCACGCGTGCGGCCTGCACCCCACCGGCGTGGATCGCGACGCCCAGGCGCTGGCACACGCCGCGCGCTGGGGCGAGGTGCTGTGCGCCGACATCGAGGGCGGCCCCTGGCCGCTGGCCGGGCGGTGCTTTGGCGCGGTGGTGGTCACCAACTATTTGTGGCGCCCGCTGCTGCCGACCATCGCGGGGGCCGTCGCGCCCGGCGGCGTGCTGCTGTACGAGACCTTCGCCCAGGGCAACGAGACGGTAGGCCGCCCGGCGCGCACGGACTTTCTGCTGCGCCCGGGCGAACTGCTGGCCGCATGCCATGCGCTGCGCGTCATTGCCTATGAAGACGGCTTTGAAGATGCCCATGCCGGGGCGCCGGCGCGCTTCGTGCAGCGCATTGCCGCGGTGCGTACACCCGAGCAAACCACAGGGGTGATTCGCCTGCCGCTGCAGCCCCCGGGCCATGGCGCGTAGTTAGAATGCTTTTTTCCGGTTTTTGACCGTTAGACCGCTGAGATGACATCTTCCACCGCCCCCCTGACCGGCAGCATCGTCGCGCTGGTCACTCCCATGCTTGAAGACGGCAGCGTCGATTACCCGACGCTGCGCAAACTGATCGACTGGCACATCCAGGAAGGCACCGACTGCATCGGCGTCGTCGGCACCACGGGCGAGTCGCCCACGGTCACCGTCGAAGAGCATTGCGAGATCATCCGCGTGTCCGTCGAGCAGGCCGCCGGCCGCGTGCCCGTCATGGCCGGCTGCGGCGCCAACTCCACGCACGAGGCGATTCGCCTGGCCAAGTACGCGCGCGGAGTGGGGGCCAACAGCCAGTTGCAGGTCGTTCCCTACTACAACAAGCCCACGCAAGAGGGCCAGTACCAGCACTTCAAGGCGATTGCCGAGGCCACGGGCGACCTGCCCATCGTGCTGTACAACGTGCCCGGCCGCACCGTCGCCGACATGCAGCACGACACCGTGCTGCGCCTGTCGCAGGTGCCGGGCATCATCGCGATCAAGGAAGCGACGGCCAACATCGAGCGCGCGCAGTGGCTGATCCGCGACCTGCCCAAGAGCTTTGCCGTCTACTCTGGCGACGACCCGACGGCGGTGGCGCTGATGCTGTGCGGCGGCCAGGGCAACATCAGCGTGACGGCCAACGTCGCGCCGCGCCTGATGCACGAGCTGTGCGTGGCGGCGGTGGCCGGCGACGCGCGCCGCGCGATGCAGATCCAATTTCAACTGATGCCGGTGCACAAGCACCTGTTCGTCGAGGCCAACCCCATCCCCGTGAAGTGGGCCATGGCGCGCATGGGCCTGTGCGGCCCGGCGCTGCGCCTGCCTATGACACCGCTGGCCCAGGCCAACGAAGCCGTGGTCGAGGCCGCGCTGCGCGCCGCCGGCCTGCTGGCCTGAGAGCCTTCGCCCAGAACATTGCCGCCCTTTGACGGGCACCCCCAAGGAAACCGCGTGACCCCTCGCACCCGCCTCGCCCTGACGGGCATCGTCGCCCTGAGCCTGTCGGCCTGCTCCGTGCTGGAGAGCGACAAGATCGACTACAAAAGCGCCACCAAGGGCGCAACCCTGGAAGTGCCGCCCGACCTGACGCAGCTGTCGGGCGACGTGCGCTACAACGTGCCCGGCGGCGTCGCCTCGGCCGCAGCCTTCGAGGCCGGCCAGGCACAGCAGTCGCGCACCTCGATCAACGCCGCGCCCAAGTCGATCGGCGACGTGCGCATCGAGCGCGACGGCAACGAGCGCTGGCTGGTCGTCGACCGCCCGGCCGACAAGCTGTGGGAGCCGATCCGCGACTTCTGGCTGGAGAACGGCTTCGTCTTCACGCTGGAGCAGCCCAACCTGGGCATCATGGAGACCGACTGGGCCGAGAACCGCGCCAAGCTGCCGCAGGACATCATCCGCCAGACCATCGGCAAGGTGTTCGATTCGCTCTACTCCACCGGCGAGCGCGACAAGTTCCGCACCCGCCTGGAGCGCGGCCCCAACGGCAGCACCGAGATCTTCATCACCCACCGCGGCATGCAGGAGGTCTACACCAGCAGCCAGAAGGACAACACCATCTGGCAGCCTCGCCCGGTCGACCCCGAGCTGGAGACCGAATTCCTGCGCCGCCTGATGGTCAAGCTGGGCGTGCCGCAGGAACAGGCCCAGGCCGCAGCCGCCGCGCCAGTGCCGGCAGCGCCGTCGGCTCGCATGGAAACCGTGGGCAACGTGCCGGTCGTGCAGCTGGCCGAGTCGTTCGACCGCGCCTGGCGCCGCGTCGGCGTGTCGCTGGACCGCACCGGCTTCACGGTCGAAGACCGAGACCGCAGCAAGGGGCTGTACTTCGTGCGCTACGTCGCGCCCACCGAGAAGAAGGAACAAGGCTTCTTCAGCAAGCTGTTTGGCAGCTCTGACAAGGCCACGGGCCCACTCAAGTTCCGCATCGCGGTGCGCAGCGAGGGCGGCCAGAGCACGGTGTCGGTGCTCGACGACCAGGGCGCACCCGACACCACCGCCAATGCACAGCGCATCATGCGCGTGCTGGCCGACGACCTGAAATAAGCCCCCGGCCGCCAGGCGAAGGCGCCTGGCTGGGGCACCGTGCAGGCACAAAAAACCCGGCTCTTCAGGCCGGGTTTCTTGTTTTCGCCCCGCGCCAGGCGCGAGGCGTGCAAGCCGTGCTTACTTGCCGGTGGCCGCGTTGGTGGCGGCGTCGGCAGCGGCCTTGGCGGCGTCGACCGCGTCGCTGGCAGCATCCTTGGCGGCATCGGTCGTGGCCTGGACAGCATCCTTGGCAGCGTCGACGGCATCGCTTGCAGCGTCCTTGGTTGCATCGACGGCGGCGGCGCCGGCATCCTTGGCGGCGTCGACAGCGTCCTTGGCTGCGTCGGTAGCCTCGCCGGCAGCGGCGTCAGCTTCTTGCTTGGCGGCGTCGGCGGCCTGATCGGCAGGGGCGGTGGCGGGAGCCTCGACCGCAGGTGCTGCGGGAGCGGCTTCTTCCTTCTGACCGCAGGCAGCCAGGGCAACGGCAGCCACCAGGCTGGCCAGAACAAGCGATTTCTTCATAGCGATTCCTCTCAAACGAGCACAGGGATAGTCAATCAAAAAAGCCTTGTACGCCCACGGCCCGGGGCCGCGGCAACGCACAAAACCAGTGCGAACCGATTGTAAGAACGCCTCGCGCGGCGTTTGGTTGACATTGCCTGCAAAAATTTGTCAACCATGCAAGCACTGATTCCAGCGCACAATGCCGCCGCCCTTGACACGCATCAAAGGCCGAGCACCGACGCTGCAAACCCCGGCTGGCTCTTGCGCAGCAGCCATTCGTCGAGCAGCTGGCGCAGCGCCAGCCGCCGCCCGGCGTCCTGGTCGGCCACGCCCAGGCTGCGCAGCGGGTCGATGCGCTGCAGCACCCAGCCGCCCGACCACAGCGCACTGGGCAACTCCAGCAGGTCCGCGCCGCGCGCCTGGCGTGCGCTGACCAGGTGGTCGAACTGCACGCGCCAGCGCACGAAGCGCGGGTGGCGGCGCGCCATGGTGTCGTATTCGCAGGCCAGCAGCGTCAGACGCCGGCCGCTGCGCGCCCATTGCTCCAGCGACGCGATTACCGCGCGCTCGCCCAGCGGCCAGTCGTGAAAGCTGGCGTCGCTCAGAATGAGTTCGCGCCAGCCGCCCTCGGCCGCGCACTGCAGGCCGGCGCGCACGCAGCAGGCAAAGTCGCCCGGACCCTCGAAGCGGCCCAGCGGCAGGGCATCGTCAGCGGCGGGCGTGGTCATCGCGCGGGCTCCGGCTCAGTCGGCGCCGCCAGCGTGCGCCCAACCGGCGTCGCACCAGCTGGCCAGCAGCTCCAGCGCCTCGTCGCTGGCGCGCTGCAGGTCTGCGGGCCGCAGGCGGCGCCCGTCGGCCAGGCGCTGCATCAGTCGGGCATCGCGCCCGCCAGCGCGCCAGCTCTCGCCGTTGATGTAGACATGGTGCTCGTCATAGAGCATGCGGGTGCGCCGATCCAGCACCACGCTCTCCATCATGCCGCGCGTGCTCGACGGCTCGAACCACACCTGCGGCTTGGGTTCGCTCAGCACCTCGCCCAGCGCGCGCGCCAGCAATTGGGGATCGTCCAGCGCGCGCTGCACCGCGTCGCGGGCAAAGTCCTGCAGCGCCGTGGGGATCTCGCCAGACTGCGCCACCGCCTCCTGCTTGGGATCGCGGTAGATCACTGCGTCGTCCTGCTCGGCCGCCGCGTCGGCCAGGTGCAGCAGCACCTCGTGCGCCAATTGCGCACGCTGGGGCGAGCGAAAACCGATCGAGTAGGTCATGCACTCGCCCTCGGCGATACCGTCATGCGCCCAGCGCGGCGGCAGGTAGAGCATGTCGCCGGGCTCCAGCACGTACTCCTCCTCGGGCTCGAAGTTGGCCAGTATCTTCAGCGGCAGGCCGTCCACCAGGGTCTTGTCCTTTTGCCGGCCAATGCGCCAGCGCCGCCTGCCGTGGGCCTGCAGCAAAAAGACGTCGTAGCTGTCGTAATGCGGGCCGACGCCGCCGCCGTCGGTGGCGTAGCTGATCATCAGGTCATCGAGCCGAGCCTGGGGAATAAAGGCAAAACGCTGCATCAGCGAGTGCACCGCCTCGTCGTGCAGATCGACGCCCTGCACCAGCACCGACCACTGGCGCGTAGTCAGCGACGGCAGCGAGCGGCGCGCCAGCGGCCCGTGACGCAGCACCCACTGGCCATCGCCCCGTTGCTGGATGAAGCGCGACTCGACATCCTCGCTTGCAGCGAGCTGCAGCAGCGCGCTGCGGCCCACCGGGGCTTTGAAGCCGGGCACGGCCTGGCGCACCAGCAGCGGCTTTTTGTGCCAGTGACGGCGCATGAACTGTGCGGCGCTGATGCCGCCGAGCAGGGTCAGGGGTTGTTGTACGTCCATGGGGCAAATCCGGTGGCGGGCGCAGCCGCCCGGTGAAGAACTGCGACAATTCTCCTATGGAAATCACTGAACAATGCGTCGTCGCCCTGACCTGGGTGCTGCAGGACACGCTGGGCGAGGAACTGGACGTGCTCGACGATCCGGTGGAGTTTCTGGTTGGCGGCGACGATTTGCTGCAAAGCATCGAGCGCGCGCTGCAAGGCCACACGGCTGGCGCCGAGCTGGCGCTGCACCTGGAGCCCGAGGACGCCTTTGGCGACTTCCAGGATCAGCTGCTGTTTCTGGAGCCGCGCGCGCTGTTTCCCGCGACGCTGGAGGAAGGCATGACCTTCGAGGGCAGCGCCCTGCCCGCCGGCTGCAGCCCGCAGGCGCCGCGCGAGCTGCTCTACACGGTCACCGACATCTACCCCGACCACGTGGTGCTCGACGGCAACCACCCGCTGGCCGGCATGGCGCTGCGCCTCAAGCTCAAGGTGCACGCGGTGCGCGAGGCGACCGAAGAGGAAGTGGGCCGCGGCAGCGCCGGCACGGGCTTTTTCAAGATCCACCCGCAGGCGCCGGGCAGCAACACGCTGCATTGACCGGGTCTCGCGCCCGGTGGTCAAAGGGTTCCAGTGGAGCCGTAACCGCCCGCGCCGCGCTCGCTGGCGTGGGCAAAGTCGTCGACCGGGTTGAACTGCGCCTGCACCACAGGCACGATGACCAGTTGCGCCAGGCGCTCCATCGGCGCCAGTGTGTAGGTGATGTTCGACCGGTTCCAGCAGCTGACCATCAGCTGGCCCTGGTAGTCGCTGTCGATCAGGCCCACCAGATTGCCCAGCACGATGCCGTGCTTGTGGCCCAGGCCCGAGCGCGGCAGGATCAGCGCGGCGTAGCCCGGGTCGCGCAGATGCATGGCCATACCGGTGGGCACCAGTTGCCACTGGCCGGGCGCAAGCGCCAGCGGCGCGTCGATGCAGGCGCGCAGATCCAGGCCGGCGCTGCCGGGGGTTGCATAGGCGGGCGGGCGCGCCCGCAGGCGCTCGTCGAGAATTTTCAGATCCACTTGCATGGCGCGCGATTATCCGCGCCGCCGTGCCACTACCCGGCCTATTTGCGCCGGTTGCGCAGGCTGCGCTGAATCAGCTGCACCGCAATCGCCGCGACGAAGACCAGAAGGTACAGCGCATCCAAGCCGCCGATCGACAGGATGACGAACGCCGCGACGACCAGCCCGATCACCCAGGGAAGCACCTTGGCGAGAGCTGGCACGGGCAGCTGCTGTGGTGGTTGTTGCGGCTGGGCCTGCGGCGACTGGGGCGCCGGGACAGGCGCAGCAGTCCGGGCCGCCAGCCTGCGCCGCGTGGTGCGCTGCTGCAGGCCGGGCACGGGCGGCGTTGCCGGCGGCACCTGTGCCCCGCCGGCGCTGGCGAGCCCGGCGGCCGAGCGCGCCACCAGCGCCTCGACATAGCGGGCGAAGTCGCCGCCCGGGGGTTCCTGGTTCAGCGGTGCGCCCATGTTATGCGCTCTGGCGCGCCTGCAGCAGTTGCGCCAGCTCGGCCACCAACTGTTGCGCCAACGCATTCTTGCTGGCGCGCGGCAGTTCGCGCCAGCCATGTTCGTCGAACAGGACGAGCGCGTTGTCGTCCTGGCCAAAGGTTGCCGGACCAATGTTGCCCACCAGCAGCGGCACGCCCTTGCGCCGGCGCTTGGCGCTGGCGTGGGTGATCAGATCCTCGCTCTCGGCTGCAAAGCCCACGCAGTACAGCTGGCCGCTGCGCGCGCGCTCGGACTGCGCCACGCCGGCCAGAATGTCGGGATTCTCGACGAACGCCATCTGCGGCACCTGGCCGCTGCCGTCCTTCTTGATCTTCTGCCCGGCACTGCTGGCCGGGCGCCAGTCGGCCACGGCGGCCGTCGCAATGAAGACGCTGGCGCGATCCACCTCGGCCTGCACCGCGGCCTGCATGTCGCGTGCCGAACGCACGTCGATGCGCCGCACGCCGCGCGGCGTGGCCAGGTGCACGGGGCCTGCGACCAACGTGACCTCGGCGCCGGCCGCGCGCGCGGCGCGGGCAATGGCAAAGCCCATCTTGCCCGAGGACAGGTTGGTGATGCCGCGCACCGGATCGATGGCCTCGAAGGTCGGCCCGGCAGTGATCAGCACCCGCTGGCCGACCAGCGGCTTGGGGCTGAAGAATTGGTACAGCTCTTCGAAGATTTCCGCGGGCTCCAGCATGCGGCCGTCGCCGGTCTCGCCGCAGGCCTGCTCCCCACTGCCAACGCCCAGCACCCGCGCGCCGTCCTGCGCCACCTGCGCCAGGTTGCGCTGCGTGGCCGGGTGGGCCCACATCTCGCGGTTCATCGCCGGCGCCAGCAACAGCGGCACGCGATCCATCGGCCGCGCCAGGCACAGGAGGCTCAGCAGCTCGTCGGCACGCCCCTGCACCAGGCGGGCGATGAAGTCGGCGCTGCACGGCGCGATCAGGATGGCATCTGCCTCGCGCGAGAGGTTGATATGCGCCATGTTGTTGCCCTCGCGCGCGTCCCACTGCGACGAGTAGACCGGCCGGCCGGTAAGCGCCTGCATGGTCACCGGCGTGATGAACTGGCAGGCCGCCTCGGTCATCACCACCTGCGCGCTGGCGCCAGCCTTGACCAGCAGCCGCGCCAGCTCCGCCACCTTGTAGCAAGCGACGCCGCCGCTCAGCCCCAGAACGATGTGTTTGCCTTGCAGTGCATTCATGGGGCCGCAATTTAGCAGACCTGCCGCGCCCCAAGCGCAGCACCGCCCGCCGGTGAAACCCGGTGGCGGCGGAGCGTGTGCCACAGTTCCTATAATCGCAATTTCCCACCTCCTCCAAAGACATGACCAAATTCGTCTTCGTCACCGGCGGTGTGGTGTCTTCCCTGGGCAAGGGAATCGCCTCAGCCTCCCTTGCCGCGATCCTCGAATCGCGGGGTCTCAAAGTCACCCTCATCAAGCTCGACCCGTACATCAACGTCGACCCGGGCACGATGAGCCCGTTCCAGCACGGGGAAGTCTTTGTCACCGACGACGGCGCCGAAACCGACCTGGACCTGGGCCACTACGAGCGTTTCATCGAAACGCGCATGAAGCAGTCCAACAACTTCACCACCGGCCGCATCTACCAGAGCGTGCTGGAGAAAGAGCGCCGCGGCGACTACCTGGGCAAGACGGTGCAGGTCATCCCGCACGTCACCAACGAGATCCAGGAATACATCAAGCGCGGCGCCGGCATTGGCACGAGCGACGCGGTGGACGTGGCCATCTGCGAGGTCGGCGGCACCGTCGGCGACATCGAGTCGCTGCCCTTCCTCGAAGCGGTGCGCCAGCTGGCTTTGAAGCTCGGCTCGAACAACTCGGCCTTCGTGCACCTGACCTATCTGCCGTGGATCGCCACGGCCGGCGAATTGAAGACCAAGCCCACGCAGCACACGGTGCAGAAGCTGCGCGAGATCGGCATCCAGCCCGACGCGCTCTTGTGCCGCGCCCAGCACGCGGTGCCGCAGGAGGAGCAGGAGAAGATCTCGCTGTTCACCAACGTGCCCGAGTGGGGCGTGATCAGCATGTGGGACGTGGACACCATCTACAAGGTGCCGCGCATGCTGCACGAGCAGGGCCTGGACGGCCTGATCTGCGACAAGCTGCGCCTGAACACACCGCCGGCCAACCTGAAGCGCTGGGACGCGCTGGTGCACGAGTTCGAGCACCCGCAGGGTGCGGTGAAGATCGCGATGGTCGGCAAGTACGTCGAGCTGTCGGACGCCTACAAGTCGGTCAACGAGGCGCTCAAGCACGCCGGCATGCAAAGCCATGTGCGCGTGCAGATCGACCACCTGGACTCCGAAGACATCACCGACGCCAACGCCGCCGCCAAGCTGGGCGGCTACGACGCCATCCTGGTGCCCGGCGGCTTCGGCTCGCGCGGCGTCGAGGGCAAGATCAGCACCGCCCGCTATGCCCGCGAGCACCAGGTGCCCTACCTGGGCATCTGCCTGGGGATGCAGGTGGCGACCATCGAATACGCGCGCCACGTGGCAGGCCTCAAAGGCGCCAACTCGACCGAGTTCGACCCGAAAACGCCGCACCCGGTGATCGCGCTGATCACCGAGTGGAAGGATCAGGACGGCTCGATCAAGACGCGCAGCGAGAGCTCCGACCTGGGCGGCACGATGCGCCTGGGCGCGCAGTCCTCGGACGTTCAGCCCGGCACGCTGGCGCACCAGATCTACGGCGACGTGGTGACCGAGCGCCACCGCCACCGCTACGAGGCCAACGTGCAATACCTCGACCAGCTGCGCGCAGCCGGCCTGGTGATCTCGGCGCTGACGCAGCGCGAGCACCTGACCGAGATCGTCGAGCTGCCCACCGCGGTGCACCCCTGGTTCATCGGCGTGCAGTTCCACCCCGAATTCAAGTCGACACCGTGGAGCGGCCACCCGCTGTTCAACGCCTTCGTGAAGGCGGCCATCGTTCACCAGAAAAAAGACTGACGCCATGAAACTGTGCGGCTTTGACGTTGGCCTGGATCAACGCTTCTTCCTCATCGCAGGCACCTGCTCCATCGAGGGGCTGCAAATGTCGCTGGACGTCGCCGGCCAGCTCAAGGAAGTCTGCAGCGCGTTGGGCGTGCCGCTGATCTACAAAGGCTCGTTCGACAAGGCCAACCGCTCGTCGGGCTCCAGCAAACGCGGAGTCGGCATCGACGCGGGGCTGAGGATCCTGGATGAAGTGCGCCGCCAGCTGCAGCTGCCCATCCTGACCGACGTGCACGACACCGCCCAGGTGGCCGAGGTCGCCAGCGTCGTCGACGTGCTGCAGACGCCCGCCTTCCTGTGCCGCCAGACCGACTTCATCCGCGCCGTGGCGCAGTCGGGCAAGCCGGTAAACATCAAGAAGGGGCAGTTTCTCGCACCCTGGGACATGAAGAACGTCATCGACAAGGCGCGCGCCGCCGCTGCCGAGGCGGGGCTGTCCGAAGACCGGTTCCTCGCCTGCGAGCGCGGCGTGAGCTTCGGCTACAACAACCTGGTGGCCGACATGACGAGCCTGGCCGAAATGCGCAGCTGCGGCGCTCCCGTGGTGTTCGACGTGACCCATTCGGTGCAAAAACCCGGCGGCCTGGGCGCAGTCAGCGGCGGCGCACGCGACATGGTGCCGGTGCTCGCACGCGCCGGCGCGGCCGTGGGTGTTGCGGGCTTTTTCATGGAGACCCATCCCAAACCCGCCGAGGCCTGGTCTGACGGGCCCAACGCCGTGCCGCTGCACCACATGCGCGCACTGCTGTCGACCTTGGTCGAGCTCGACACCGTCACCAAGAAAAACGGCTATCTGGAAAACCGCTTCTCGGCCTGATCCGGGAACGACAACTGCAACCGCATCGCTGTGAATCGCAGCGCTCGGTTGCGTTGCAAAGACCGCCGCGACATTTCACCCATTTCCCTGATTTATCTGCATCCAAAGGAAGACCATGAGTGCCATTGTTGACATCGTAGGCCGCGAAATTCTGGACAGCCGCGGCAACCCCACCATCGAGTGCGACGTGCTGCTCGAATCGGGCGTGATGGGCCGCGCCGCCGTGCCGAGCGGCGCCTCCACCGGTTCGCGCGAGGCCATCGAGCTGCGCGACGGCGACAGGAACCGCTACCTGGGCAAGGGCGTGCTCAAGGCCGTCGAGCACATCAACACCGAGATATCCGAGGCCGTGCTGGGCCTCGATGCCTCCGAGCAGGCCTTCCTGGACAAGACGCTGATCGACCTGGACGGCACCGACAACAAGAGCCGCCTGGGCGCCAACGCCATGCTGGCCGTGTCGATGGCCGTGGCGCGCGCAGCCGCTGAAGAAGCCGGCCTGCCGCTGTACCGCTACTTCGGCGGCATGAACGGCTGCCAGCTGCCGGTGCCGATGATGAACGTCATCAACGGCGGCGCGCACGCCAACAACAGCCTGGACCTGCAGGAATTCATGATCATCCCGGTGGGCGCGCCCACCTTTCGCGAAGCCATGCGCTGGGGCGCCGAGGTGTTTCACGCCCTGAAGAAAATCATCAACGACCGCGGCATGAGCACGGCCGTCGGCGATGAGGGCGGCTTCGCCCCCAGCGTGGACAGCCACGAGGCGGCCATCCAGCTGATCCTCGAAGCCATCGACAAGGCCGGCTACACCGCCGGCGAGCAGATCGTGCTGGGCCTGGACTGCGCGGCCAGTGAGTTCTACAAGGATGGCAAGTACGTGCTCCAGGGCGAAGGCGGCATCGCGCTCACCGCCCAGCAATGGACCGACATGCTGGCCACCTGGGTGGACAAATACCCCATCATCTCCATCGAGGACGGGATGCACGAGGGCGACTGGGATGGCTGGAAGATCCTGACCGAGCGCCTGGCCGACAAGGTGCAACTGGTGGGCGACGACCTGTTCGTCACCAACACCAGGATCCTCAAGGAAGGCATCGACAAAAGAATAGCCAACTCCATCCTCATCAAGATCAACCAGATCGGCACGCTGAGCGAGACCTTCGCCGCCATCGAGATGGCCAAGCGCGCCGGCTACACCGCCGTCATCAGCCACCGCTCGGGCGAGACCGAGGACAGCACGATTGCCGACATCGCCGTCGGCCTGAACGCCGGCCAGATCAAGACCGGCAGCCTGAGCCGCTCGGACCGCATCGCCAAGTACAACCAGCTGCTGCGCATTGAAGAGGATCTGGGCGACGTGGCCGAATACCCGGGCCGCGCTGCGTTCTACAACCTGCGCTGACCTGCCGGCCGCTGTCTGCCCACGGCTGATCCATGAGCTCGCGCCTGGTTGCATTGCTGTTGCTGGCACTGCTCGTGGCCATCCACGCCCAGCTGTGGACGGGGCGCGCTAGCCTGGGCCAAGTGCAGCAGATGCGCGCGCAGCTGGCCGAGCGCGAAGCGGCCAATACGCGCGCGCGCCTGACCAACGAGCAGCTGGCCAGCCAGGTGGAAGACCTGAAGAATGGCCTGGATCTGGTCGAGGAAAAGGCCCGCAGCGAGCTGGGCATGGTGCGCCGCGGCGAGATTTTCGTGCGCGTCGCGCCGGCCGCCGCATCCAGCCGCCCCTGAGCGCTCCCTGAACGGGGCGCGCTCTTCGACGCGGCGCGGCTAGGGCCTGTTAACGCTATTTTTGGCGGTGCGAACATACTCAAAACG
>PGEI01000072.1 GCA_002894305.1 Comamonadaceae bacterium CD01 | reverse complement strand
ACGGCAAGCGAAGCCGACAAAGTAATCGGTTGATATAGAAATGGAATAAAACCTACGGGCTCCCGAATGCCCCCGCAACCGGCCTCTCGGCCGGTTTTTTCATGCCTGCAACTGCGCGGGACTGAGCACAAAGCCGAACCGCGCCGGCAGCTCGTCGCGGCGCACTTCCCGTACTTCACCGCCCTGCTGCTCGATGCGCCGCGCCGCCAGCTCCATGTCCAGGCTGTGCACCAGGCCGAAGCCCTGCGCACAGTCCAGGTAGAGCCAGCCACGCTCGTCGACCAGCCATCGGGAGGTGCCCGCTGACTGCACTCCGGTGTGCGCGCACGCGCCGCCCTGGGGCTGCAGCCGCCAGACCAGCGGCGCGGCCTCGAGCTCGACGAACACGCGCTGCGGCCCGTTCTGGAAATACCAGCAACCCCGTACGTCGCACGTGTAGTTGCGCTCAATGAAGGCCAGCAGCCCCGGGTGCTCCAGCCGGTCGCCCCGGGCCTGCATGAAGTCACCGCGCGCCTGCGTCTGCGCATCACGCAAATACCAGCGCCCGCGGGCATCCAGGCCCAGCCAGCCATAGCAGTCGGGCACGTTGGGCCACTTGGCCATGGCCTGGATCACGATGTCGTCCATCGGTGCCTCCCTCCGCACGCCGCCGTGGCGGCGCAGACATAAAAAAAGGATGTGCGCAATGCACATCCCTAAGATTTTGCCGTTGTGGCGCGGCAGATCAGCGTTTCTCGCGGTATTTGCGCAGCGCGGCCAGCTGGGCGGCCATGATGGCCAACTCCGACTGCGCGCGAGCCAGGTCGACCTCGCTCTTGGCGTTCTTGAGCGCGTCTTCCGCGGCGGCCTTGGCCTCTTGCGCCTTGTGGTCGTCCAGATCCTGGCCGCGGATCGCGGTGTCGGACAGCACGGTCACCTGGTTGGGCTGCACCTCAAGAATGCCGCCGGCGACGAAGATGAACTCCTCGCTGCCGTCGGCCATCTCGATGCGCACCGAGCCGGGCTTGATGCGCGTGATCAAGGGCGTGTGCTTGGGCAGGATGCCCAGCTCGCCGGCCTCGCCGGGCAGTGCGACAAAGCGCGCCTGGCCCGAGAAGATCGACTCTTCGGCACTGACCACATCAACGTTGATGGTGTTCATGGGACTCCTTCGGTTGGGCGTATGGCGTCTGGCGTCGGGTGCGGGGCGGTCTCACGATGCCCTCCCGCTCCCAACGCTCAACCGGGCGCGATCAGGCAGCCAGCTTCTTGGCCTTCTCGAAGGCCTCGTCGATGGTGCCGACCATGTAGAAAGCCTGCTCGGGCAGGTGGTCGCACTCGCCGGCCACGATCATCTTGAAGCCGCGGATGGTCTCGGACAGCGGCACGTACTTGCCAGGCGCGCCGGTGAACACCTCGGCGACGTGGAAGGGCTGCGACAGGAAACGCTGGATCTTGCGAGCGCGGGCCACGGTGAGCTTGTCCTCGGGGGCCAGCTCGTCCATGCCCAGAATCGCGATGATGTCGCGCAGTTCCTTGTAGCGCTGCAGCGTGCCCTGCACGTCGCGCGCCACCTGGTAGTGCTCGTCGCCGACGACCTGGGGGTCGAGCTGGCGGCTGGTGGAGTCCAGCGGGTCGACGGCCGGGTAGATGCCCAGGGCGGCGATGTCACGCGAGAGCACCACGGTGGAGTCCAGGTGGGCAAACGTCGTGGCGGGCGAGGGGTCGGTCAAGTCGTCGGCCGGCACGTACACGGCCTGGATCGAGGTGATCGAGCCGACCTTGGTCGACGTGATGCGCTCTTGCAGCTTGCCCATTTCCTCGGCCAGCGTCGGCTGGTAGCCCACGGCGGAAGGCATGCGACCCAGCAGAGCGGACACTTCGGTACCGGCCAGTGTGTAGCGGTAGATGTTGTCCACGAAGAACAGCACGTCGCGGCCTTCGTCGCGGAACGACTCGGCAATCGTCAGGCCCGTCAGCGCCACGCGCAGACGGTTGCCCGGCGGCTCGTTCATCTGGCCGTAGACCATGGACACCTTGGACTCGCCCAGGTTCTCCAGGTTCACGACGCCCGAGTCGGCCATCTCGTGGTAGAAGTCGTTGCCTTCGCGGGTGCGCTCACCGACGCCGGCGAACACGGACAGACCCGAGTGCGCCTTGGCGATGTTGTTGATGAGCTCCATCATGTTGACGGTCTTGCCCACGCCGGCGCCGCCGAACAGGCCGACCTTGCCGCCCTTGGCGAACGGGCACACCAGGTCGATCACCTTGATGCCGGTCTCCAGCAGCTCCTGCGAGGGGCTCAGTTCGTCATAGGCGGGCGCCTTGCGGTGGATGGAGGCCGTGAGCGCCTGATCCACGGGGCCGCGCTCGTCGATGGGGTTGCCCAGCACGTCCATGATGCGGCCCAGCGTCGCCTTGCCCACGGGCACGGTGATCGGGTTGGCGGTGTTGGTCACCATCAGACCGCGCTTCAAGCCATCGCTGGAGCCCAGCGCAATGGTGCGCACCACGCCATCGCCCAGCTGCTGCTGCACTTCCAGGGTCAGCGCCGAGCCTTCGAGCTTGAGCGCGTCGTACACCTTGGGCATCTGCTCGCGCGGGAACTCCACGTCCACCACGGCGCCGATACATTGAACAATCTTGCCCTGAACGGGGGTGTTCTCTTGAGCCATTGTGTTTGCTCCAAAAATTTAAACTGCGGCGGCGCCTGCAACGATCTCCGAAAGCTCTTTCGTGATCGCGGCCTGGCGCGTCTTGTTGTAGACCAGCTTGAGCTCGTCGATGACGGTGCCGGCGTTGTCCGTGGCGGCCTTCATGGCCACCATGCGCGCCGACTGCTCCGAGGCCATGTTCTCGGCCACCGACTGGTAGATCAGCGACTCCACATAGCGCACGAGCAATTCATCGATGACCGACTGTGCGTCGGGCTCATAGATGTAGTCCCAGCTGGCGTGTGCCTTGTCCGTCTTCATGTGCTCGTCGGACAACGGCAGCAACTGCTCGACCACCGATTCCTGCCTCATCGTGTTGATGAATTTGGTGTAGGAAAGGTAGACCGCGTTGATCTTGCCCTCGGCGTAGGCATCGAGCAGCACCTTGACCGGACCGATCAGGCGCTCCAGATGCGGCGTGTCGCCCAGTCCGACGGACTGCGCAACCACCCTGGCGCCGATGCGGTTGAGAAAACCCAGGCCCTTGTTGCCAATGGCCACCGCCTGCACCTGATCGCCCGCGTCCTGCAGTTCACGCAGCTTGTTCGTGACCGCTCGCAGCACGTTGGTGTTCATGCCGCCGCACAGGCCCTTGTCGGTCGTCACCACGATGATGCCCGCCGTCTTGGCGTCGTTCACTTTCATGAACGGATGGACATACTCCGGGTTGGCCTGGCCGAGATGGGCGGCGATCGCGCGCACCTTCTCGGCGTAGGGACGGGCGGCGCGCATGCGATCCTGCGCCTTGCGCATTTTGGATGCGGCCACCATTTCCATGGCTTTGGTGATCTTCTTGGTGTTTTCCACCGATTTGATCTTGCCGCGTATTTCCTTGCCTGCTGCCATGTCGTTTCCTCCTTCGAATCAGACGAAGGATTTCTTGAACGCGGTAATGGCTTGCGTCAGTTCGGCTTCGTCCTTGCCTTCCTTGTCGAAGGCGCGGTTGGTGTCCAGGCGCTCCAGCAGCGCGCCGTTGCTCGTCTTGAGGAACTGGTGCAGGCCGGACTCGAACGACAGGATCTTCTTGACGTCGACGTCGTCCAGGAAGCCCTTGTTCACAGCGTACAGCGAGGCCGCCATCAGGCTGATGGGCAGCGGGCTGTACTGGGGCTGCTTGAGCAGTTCGGTCACGCGTGCGCCGCGGTCGAGCTGCTTGCGCGTGGCTTCGTCCAGGTCGGAGGCGAACTGCGCGAACGCGGCCAGCTCACGGTACTGCGCCAGGTCGGTACGGATACCGCCGGACAGGCCCTTGATCAGCTTGGTCTGGGCGGCACCACCGACGCGCGACACCGAGATACCGGCGTTGATGGCGGGGCGGATGCCGGCGTTGAACAGGCTGGTCTCCAGGAAGATCTGGCCGTCGGTGATCGAGATCACGTTGGTCGGCACGAAGGCGGACACGTCGCCGGCCTGGGTTTCGATCACCGGCAGCGCCGTGAGCGAACCCGTCTTGCCCTTGACCTCGCCCTTGGTGAACTGCTCCACATAGTGGGCGTTGACGCGGGCTGCGCGCTCGAGCAGGCGGCTGTGGAGATAGAACACGTCGCCGGGGAAGGCTTCGCGGCCCGGCGGGCGGCGCAGCAGCAGCGACACCTGGCGGTAAGCCACGGCCTGCTTGGACAGGTCGTCGTAGACGATCAACGCGTCCTCGCCGCGGTCGCGGAAATATTCGCCCATGGTGCAGCCCGAATAGGCCGACACGTATTGCATGGCGGCCGATTCGGAGGCCGAGGCAGCGACGACGATGGTGTAGTCCATCGCACCAGCCAGTTCCAGCGAGCGCACCACGTTCTTGATCGACGACGCCTTCTGGCCGATGGCGACGTAGATGCAGGTCACGCCCTGGCCCTTCTGGGCGATGATGGCGTCGATGGCCACGGCCGTCTTGCCGGTCTGGCGGTCACCAATGATCAGCTCGCGCTGGCCACGGCCGATCGGCACCATCGAGTCGATCGACTTCTGGCCCGTGGCCAGAGGCTGGTCCACCGACTGGCGCGCGATCACGCCCGGAGCGACCTTCTCGATCACGTCGGTCATCTTGGCGTTGATCGGACCCTTGCCGTCGATGGGCTGGCCCAGCGCGTTGACTACGCGGCCGATCAGCTCGGGGCCCACCGGCACTTCCAGAATGCGGCCCGTGCACTTGACGGTATCGCCTTCGGAGATGTGCTCGTACTCGCCCAGAATCACGGCGCCGACGGAGTCGCGCTCCAGGTTCAGCGCCAGGCCATAGCTGGGTTGACCGTCCGAATCGGCGGGGAACTCCAGCATTTCGCCCTGCATCACGTCCGACAGGCCGTGAACACGCACGATTCCGTCGGTGACGGACACCACGGTGCCCTGGTTGCGGATATCGCTGCCCGCCTCCAGACCTTCGATGCGGCTCTTGATCAGTTCAGAAATTTCTGCGGGATTGAGTTGCATGACTCTTTCCTTCTTTCTTTAGTAAGCCCAGACCTCAACCGCCCTCAGGCCGTGAGGGCCGCTTTCATTTGTTCCAGACGGGCCTTGACCGATGTGTCCAGCACTTCGTCACCCACCACCACGCGCACGCCGCCAATGAGCGACTCGTCGATCTGCACCGACAGGTTGAGCTTTTGGCCAAAGCGCTTTTCCAGCGTGGAGCCCAGTTCGACCAATGCCGCGGCATCGATCGGATAGGCGCTGTAGACCACGGCATCGAGACTGCCACGGCCTTGGTTGACCAGTGCGCGAAACTGCGCCGCCATCTCGGGCAGCACCTGCAGGCGGCCGTTGTCGACGACGGTGCGCAGGAAATTCAGCGCCATCGCCGGCAAGTCCTTGCGTACGCCGCTGATGAGCTCAAGCACCTGCTCGCGCGTGACCTTGGGGTCGCCGGCCAACTGGCGCAGCGCAGGATCGGCGGCGATCGCCGCCAGGTCGTCGACCCAGGGCAGGGCCGCGGCGGCATCACCGCCGGCGCAGGCCTCGTACAGCGCCTCGGCGTAAGGGCGGGCAATGGTGGCAAATTCAGCCATGGCGCCTCTCCTTACAGCTCGGTCTTGAGGCGTCCGAGCAGGTCGGCATGGACGCCAGCGTTGACCTCCTTGCGCAGAATCTGCTCGGCACCCTTGACGGCCAGCGCGGCCACCTGCTCGCGCAAGGCTTCGCGGGCGGCAACCACTTGTTGCTCGGCCTCGGCACGCGCTGCAGCGACGATCTTGTTGCCTTCGTCGGTGGCACGCGTCTTGGCCTCTTCGATGATGGCTTGCGCACGGCGCTCGGCGTCGGCCAGGCGCGTGGCGGTTTCGTTGCTGGCGGAGGCCAGTTCCTGCTTGACGCGCTGGTCAGCGGCGGCAAGCTCGGACTTGGCCTTGTCGGCCGCAGCGAGACCATCGGCGATTTTCTGTGCCCGCTCATCGAGTGCCTTCGCGATCGGTGGCCACACGAATGTCATCGTGAACCACACCAGAATCAGGAAGACGACCAGTTGAACGAACAGGGTCGCGTTGATACTCACGGCAACACCTTTCTATTCTTGGGCGTTGATCGGAGTGCTTAGGCCAGGACGAAGGGGTTGGCGAAAGCGAACAGCAGGGCAATGGCCACGCCGATCAGGAAGGCCGCGTCGATCAGACCGGCCAAGATGAACATCTTGGTCTGCAGCTCGTTGATCAGCTCAGGCTGACGGGCCGACGATTCCAGGAACTTGCCGCCCATCAGAGCGATACCGATCGAGGCGCCGATGGCACCGAGACCAACGATCAGACCGCAAGCCAGAGCGACGAGGCCGAGAATGTTTTCCATGATGACTCCTAGGATGAAAAGAAAGAAAGGTTGAAGGAAGGGAAAGGAAAAAGCTCAGTGAGCGTCATGCGCCTGGCCGAGGTAAATCAGCGCCAGCATCATGAAAATAAAGGCTTGCAGGGTGATGATCAGAATATGAAAGATCGCCCAGATCGAGCCCGCGATGATGTGCCCCAGGGGGAGCAACACACCAGAGAGCGACATGGCCGCCGCACCACCCATCAGGGCGATCAGGCAGAACACCAACTCACCAGCGTACATGTTGCCAAACAGTCGCATGCCATGCGAGACCGTCTTGGCAAGGTATTCAATGACTTGCATGGCAAAGTTCACCACGCCCAGGATGGCGGCGAACAGCGGATTCTTGCTGGTGCCGAACGGCGCCGTGAACAGCTCGTGGATCCAGCCGCCCAGGCCCTTGATCTTGATGCTGTAGTAGAAGCACAGCACCAGCACGGCAGTGGACAGGCCCAGCGTGGTCGACAGGTCGGCCGTCGGAACGACGCGCAGATAGGCGTGCGAGTCGCCCAGCGCGCCCTGCCACAGCACGGGCAGCAGGTCGACGGGCAGCAAGTCCATGGCGTTCATCAGGAAGATCCAGACAAACACGGTCAGCGCCAGCGGGGCGATGAACTTGCGGCTTTGTGCGTTGTGGATGTTGGCCTTGGCCTGGTTGTCGACCATCTCGACCAGGATCTCGACCGCTGCCTGGAAGCGCCCCGGGACACCCGAAGTGGCCTTGCGCGCACACGACCAGAACACCAGGAACATGATGGCGCCGAGTGCGACGCTGACGAAAATCGAGTCCAGGTTGAACACCGAGAAATCGACGATGAAGCCCTGCTTGATGTTTTGCAGGTGCTGCAAGTGGTGAACAATGTACTCACTTGCGGTTGGAGCATTCGCCTCAGCAGCCATTGGACAACTCTTCCCTCAAAAAAATATCAACCGTTGCGACGCCGCCCGGACCAGCCCGCCAGGGCAATCCAGTACATCTTCATTACCACCACCATGCCAGCCAGCAAGGCCAGCCAGCTCAGCCCGGCAACCAGCCTGGGCGCAGCCACCAGCATGGCGATGGTCAGGGCAATCTTGACCAGCTCCCAGCCCAGAAACCCGGCGACGACCGCTCCCGCATCGTCGCGCTTGCGCGCCATCGCGCGAGCAAACAAGGTGGAAGGCAGCAGCACGGACAGTGCGCCATAGCCTGCCGACCATGCCACCGACGGCTGCCTCGTCAGCAGCCATGCCACCAGCACGACCAGCACGCCCACCAGAGCCTGCCCTCCCACAATCCTCCAGACCGACAGCGCCGGGTGGCGTTTGCGCCACTCCTGGGCCTCCTGTGGCGTCAGGGGCTTGAAGTCGTCTTGCGCGTCCTCAAATGCCGAGTCACAGGCGTCAGATTGTCTGAACGAGTCCCTCTGCACTTAAGCCCCAAACATTCACAAAGCCCCGCATTATAAGGACAAACCCCTGTTCGGGAACAATGTCGCCCGCACGATGCGTCTTTTGTCACGATGCTGTGCGATTGAGGAGACACCGCCTGCCTTCCTGTTTGACACCTGCAGACCACAGCCATGACCGCTCCCACCTCCCGCCAGGACTCCCTGATCGACTACCCCAGCGCCTTCCCGATCAAGGTGATGGGCGCCAACGTGGACGGCTTCGTGCATGCCGTCACGGCCGTTGCCCGCCAGTTCGACCCGCAGTTCGACGCTTCGACCATCGAGCTGCGGGGCAGCAGCGCCGGCAACTACCTGGGCGTGACCATCACGGTAACGGCCACGAGCCGCGCGCAGCTCGACGATCTGTACCGCGCGCTGACCTCGCACCCGATGGTCAAGGTCGTGCTCTGACATGCAGACCCACATGCTCGGGCTGGCGCCCTATGAAACGACCGTGCAGGCCATGCGCGACTTCACCGAGGCGCGCGACGCCGCCACGCCCGATGCACTGTGGGTATGCCAGCACCCGCCGGTCTTCACGCAGGGTTTTGCTGGCCGGCAGGATCACGTGCTGCACCCGGGCAACATCCCGGTCGTCGCCACCAACCGCGGCGGGCAGGTGACCTACCACGGGCCGGGCCAGGTCGTCGCCTATCCGCTGATCGACCTGCGCCGCGCCGGTTACTACGTCAAGGAATACGTCTACCGCGTCGAAGAGGCCGTGATTGCCACGCTGGCGCGGTTCGGCGTGACCGGCCACCGCGTCGCGTCCGCACCGGGCCTTTACGTGCGCCTGGATGACCCGGGCAGCCACGCCATGCTTGCCCAGCGTCCGCAGCGGCGCGAGCCCGGCAGCGCACCGCCCGCGCCCGACTTCACGGGCCTGGGCAAGATTGCCGCAATCGGCATCAAGGTGTCGCGCTACTGCACCTACCACGGCGTGGCGCTGAACGTGGCGATGGATCTGGAGCCGTTCTCGCGCATCAATCCCTGCGGCTACGCCGGGCTGCGCACCGTCGACCTGGCCAGCCTGGGCTACGAGGTTGCGTGGGACGACGCAGCGCAGGTGCTTGCCGGGCAGCTGGCACGGCGGCTGCAGCCGTAGCGGCGGCGCTTTGCGCCGCGCCTGGACACGACAGGCCGCCTCAAGGCTCTCCCAAGGCCATCAACGCCGCCGGATCGCTGCTGGCCGCCACCTGCGCCGCCCAGGGGGCGAGCACGCGGATGTCGGCACGCAGAATCTCCTGCTTGACCGCCAGGATTTGCGACGGATGCATCGAGAAGCTGCGCAGGCCCAGGCCCAGCAGCAGGCGCGTCATGCCCACGTCGCCGGCCATCTCGCCGCACACCGTGACCTCCTTGCCCTGGCGCTGGCCTTCGGCAATCACGCTGGCCACCAGGCGAAGCACCGCCGGGTGCAGCGGGTCGTACAGGTGCGCGACCGCCTCGTCGGCCCGGTCGATGGCCAGGCAGTACTGGATCAGGTCGTTGGTGCCGATCGACAGGAAGTCGAAGTAGGGCAGGAACTCGCGCACCATCAGCGCTGCGGCCGGCACCTCGATCATCGCGCCCAGCTCGGGCATGCCATAGGCGATGCCGCGCGCGTCCAGCTCGGCGCGCGCCTGGTTGAGCTGCGCCAGCGTCTGGCGGATCTGCGCCTCATGCCCCAGCATCGGAAACAGCAGCTTGACCTTGCCGTGGCCGGCCACGCGCAGCACGGCGCGCAGCTGGGCGCGAAACATCGCCGGCTCCGACAGGCTCCAGCGGATGGCGCGCAGGCCCAATGCTGGGTTGAGCGAATGCTCGCGCCAGCCTTTGTCCAGCGGCTTGTCGGCGCCCACGTCGATGCTGCGAATCGTCACCGGCAGGCCCTGCATGCCCTGCACCGCCTGCAGATAGGCCTGAAACTGCTCTTCCTCATCCGGTAGCCGCCCGCCGCGGCCCATGAACAGGAATTCGGTGCGAAACAGCCCCACGCCCACCGCGCCCGCGCGCACCGCGGCCTGCGTGTCCTGGGGCTGCTCGATGTTGGCCAGCAGCGCCACCTGCTGCGCGTCGCGCGTCACCGACGGCGTGTGGCGCAGCCGCACCAGGCGCTCGCGCGCCAGCAGCGCCTCGCGCCGGCGAAAGCGGTATTCATCGAGCAGCAGCGGAGAGGGATCGACGATGATCACGCCCGCGTCGCCGTCGATGATGACCCAGTCGTCCTGGCGTACCAGCTGGCTGGCGCTGCGGGCGCCAACCACGGCCGGTATGTCCATGCTGCGCGCGACGATGGCCGTGTGGCTGGTGGTGCCGCCCACGTCGGTGACGAAGCCGGCAAACACGCTGTGCTTGAACTGCAGCATGTCGGCCGGTGACAAATCGTGTGCAACCAGCACCAGCGGCACGCGCTCGCTGCGCCCCTGCTCGGTGGGCGGCTGCGCCGGCGCGCCAGCGCCCACGTTGCCCAGTTGCCCGCGCAGATAGCGCAGGATGCGCTCGACCACCTGCTGCAGGTCGGCCTTGCGCTCGCGCAAATACTCGTCCTCCATTTCGTCGAACTGGCGCGAGATGATTTCCAGCTGCGTGGTCAGCGCCCACTCGGCGTTGTAGTGGCGCTCCTCGATCCAGTGCTTGACGCCGTTCTCGAGCATCTCGTCCTGCAGCAGCATCAGGTGCACGTCGAGCAAACCCGACAGCTCGGGCGGCGCGTCGCGCGGCATGTCCGCCTGCAGGCGCTGCAACTCGGCGACGACCGCGTCGCGCGCGCGGCGCAGGCGTGCAATCTCGTCGGCAATCTGCGCTGGCGCGATGAAGTCATGCACCACCTCCATGCGGCTGGAGACCGCCAGCACCGCCCGGCCAATGGCAATGCCGCGAGAAACCGCCAAACCGTGGATGGAAAAAGTCATCAGCTTGCGGCAGCGCCGCCCTCCTACGCCGTCAGGATGGAGCTCGTACCAGCGGGCTATTCACCCTCGCCGAATTTATCCTCGATCAACGCCAACAGTGCGTCCATGGCCTCGCGCTCCTGTGCCCCTTCAGTCTGCAGCAGCACCTGCGACCCCATGCCGGCGGCCAGCATCATCACACCCATGATGCTCTTGGCGTTGATGCGCCGCCCTCCCTTGCTCATCCAGACATCGCAGTCGAAACTGCCCGCCAGCTTGGTCAGCTTGGCCGATGCGCGGGCATGCAGGCCCAGCTTGTTGGCAATCGTCGTGGTCTCTTCAATCATGAAAAAGAAGGAGTGGTTTCCTTGTCCAGCCGCACCTGCATCATGCCCTGCACGCCCCCGGCCAGCGCGCGCGCGACCACGCCGTCCAGCGGCTCCGCGCGGTAGGACAGCGCACGCAGCAGCATCGGCAGATTCACGCCTACGACCAGCTGCGCCTGCGCCATCCCCTGCGCCAGGCGCTGCGCCACATTGCATGGCGTAGCGCCCAGCACGTCGCACAGCAGCAGCGTGGGTGCATCGGCGCTCTGCGCCAGCCGGGCGCGGGCCGCCGCCAGCGTGACCTCGGGCGGGTCGTCGGGAAGCACGTCCAGCGCCAGCACCGCGCCCTCGGCATCGGGAAACACATGCAGCGCGCATTCGCGCAGCGCATGGGCCAGCGGTGCGTGGGCAATGACGACGAGACGGGTATTCATGGCAGATGATTCAAGATCCGGCGGAGGATCGCCAGACACTTTCCGAAACAGGGATTATCGCCCTGCCAGCGCCGCGGCGCCGCTCGACGCAGACGACAACCGGGTGAACTATCCGCAGCCCCGGCAATCTACCGACGGGCATGCAGGCATCTGCGCCCATGCACAATGGCGCCCATGGCGCTGAAACCACCGCCATCCGACCAGGAATCGACCTTATGCAAACCAAGAAATGGCTCGTCGCCGGGGCTTTGGCCATTTGCGCCGCCGTTGGCACGGCCGTCGTGATGAACGCCGGCACCACCAAGGCGCCCGAATCGACCTTTGTGCTGCTCGACGGCTCGCGGCAGACCACGGCCGACCTGCGCGGCAAGGTCACCCTGGTCAACTTCTGGGCCACCAGCTGCACCACCTGCGTGGCCGAGATGCCCGCCATCGTCGCCACCTACGACAAGTACAAGAATCAAGGGTTCGAGACGCTGGCCGTCGCGATGAGCTACGACCCGCCCAGCTACGTCGTCAACTTCACCGAAACGCGCAAGCTGCCCTTCAAGGTCGCCATCGACAACACCGGCGCCGTCGCCCGCGCGTGGGACGAAGTCCAGCTCACGCCAACGACCTACATCGTCAACAAGCGCGGCGAGATCGTCAAACGCTACGTCGGCGCGCCCGACTTTGCCGAGCTGCACCGCCTGATCGAACGCCTGCTGGCCGAGGCCTGAGCGCCGAGCGGCAGCCGGGCAAACAAGCACAGGAGTGCGGCGCGCATCGCGCTACACTGGGCCTTGCCTGACCGAAAGACCAAGACAGCCCCGTGGATCAGCCGCCCTCCATCACCCTGCTCATTCCCACCCAGCCGCACGAAATGGACACCGTGCGCGCGCTCTTTCAAGACTACGCCGACAGCCTGGATGTGGACTTGGCGTTCCAGCACTTTGACGAAGAGCTTGACAGCCTGCCCGGCGACTACGCCCCCCCGCGCGGCGTGATCATGCTGGCCGAAGTGGACGGTAGCCCCGCCGGCTGCTGTGCCATCCGCCCGCTGGACACCGTGGACTACCCCAACGCCTGCGAGATGAAGCGCCTGTTCGTGCGCAAGCCCTTTCGCGGCTTCGGCCTGGGCCGCCAGCTGGCCGAGGCCGCATTGGACGCCGCGCGCCGCGCCGGCTACGCCAGCGTGCTGCTCGATACGCTGGACACCATGGAATCGGCCCGCGCGCTGTACGCCGAACTGGGCTTCGAGGAAATCCCGCCCTACTACCACAACCCCATTGCGGGGGCGCATTACCTCAAGGCGGATATTTACTGATTCACGGCAGAGCCGGATTCAGTGTGAGCGGCCAGGAACAGCGCCGATTCACGCGCCCTTCGTAATCGCGGATCGTTCAGCCAGCTGCGCTACCTCCAGGCGCAGCCCGATCTCCCACGTCGAGCCTAAAAATTACGCCAAAGTATTTAAGTCCCGTCTCCAGGCCGTCGCCCAACATGCATGAAGGCGCCACGGTGGCGCTTGTCACCGAGTCAATCCCTCTTGTATTAGGAGCACTCACATGCTGAGCCTGCACACCAACGCCGCGTCACTGAGCACGCAAAACTCCCTCGCCTCGACCAACAAGGCGCTGTCTTCCTCGATGACCAAGCTGGGCACGGGTTTCCGCGTCAACTCCGCCATGGACGACGCAGCAGGCCTTCAGATCGCCACGCGCCTGAACGCGCAAAGCATGGGCATGAAGGTCGCGCAGAAGAACACGCAAAACGGCATCTCCATGCTGCAGACCGCCGAAGGCGCGCTCAACGAAGTGACCAACATGCTGCTGCGCATGAAGGACCTGGCCACCGAGAAGAGCAACGCCACCACCAGCACCGATGACAAGACGGCGCTGAGCACCGAAATCACCAGCATCATGGCCAACACCACCTTCGGCGGCGAAAAACTGCTGACCGGCGGCAAGCTGGCCGCAGCCATGGACTTTCAAACCGGCGCCGACAAGGTGGCCTGCCCCAGCAGCGTGCCTGCGTCGCTGACATCGAACTTGCCGGGGGCTTCGTTGTTCAGCTGCACCACCTTGCCATCCTTGACCAGCATGGAATACCGGTTGCTGCGCAGCCCCAGCCCCTTGCCTGTCAGATCCAGCGTCAAACCCGTGGCCTTGGCGAATACCGCGTCGCCGTCGGCCAACATGCGCACCTTGCCGGCGGTTTTCTGGTCGCGCCCCCATGCGCCCATCACGAAGGCATCGTTGACCGCCAGGCACCAGATCTCGTCGACACCAGCGGCCTTGAACGCATCGGCCTGCGCCACATAGCCAGGCAGGTGCTGGTTCGAGCAGGTGGGCGTGAACGCGCCGGGGACGGCAAAGATCGCCACGGTCTTGCCGGCCGTGGCCTTCGCCACGTCGACCGGATTGGGGCCGACGCTGCAACCATTGCCCTCGACCTCGACGTATTCCATCAATGTGACGGACGGCAATGCATCTCCAACCTTGATCATTTCAGAACTCCTTCTGGACACAAAAAAACGACCCACATTGTGGGTCGTTTTTTGATTGTTCGCCGGCGAGCAGCCACCAGGGCCGCCGCCTGCGCGGTCTTTACAGCAGACCGGCCTTTTGCACCAGGCGGATGGCCACCCAGTTCTTGGTCTTGGAGATCGGGCGGCTTTCGGCGATCTCGACGGTATCGCCCAGCTTGTATTCGCCGTTTTCGTCGTGTGCGTGGTACTTGCTCGACCGGATCATGATCTTGCCGTAGATGGGATGCATCACGCGGCGCTCGACGAGCACGGTCACGGTCTTGGTACGCTTGTCGCTGACCACCTTGCCAACCAAGGTGCGCTTGAGGGAGGGTTTGGCTTCCGTCATGTTCGCTCCTGGATTACTTGGCGGCTTGCTTTTCAGCAAGAATGGTTTTGGCGCGGGCAATATCGCGGCGCGTAGTGCGCAGCGTATTGGTATTGCCCAGTTGTTGCGTGGCCTTTTGCATACGCAGGCCGAAGTGGGCCTTTTGCAAGGACTTCACTTCTTCCTTCAGAGCGGCAACATCTTTTTGGCGCAGTTCTGCAGCTTTTGTCATGTTGTTACTCCTCAGGCACCAATGTGACGGGACACGAACGTGGTGCGCAGCGGCAGCTTGGCAGCAGCCAGGCGGAACGCTTCACGAGCCAGCTCTTCGGGCACGCCGACGATCTCGAACACCACCTTGCCGGGCTGGATTTCAGCCACGTAGTACTCGGGGTTGCCCTTGCCGTTGCCCATACGCACTTCTGCGGGCTTGGTCGAGATGGGCTTGTCCGGGAACACGCGGATCCAGATGCGGCCACCGCGCTTGACGTGGCGCGAGATGGCACGGCGCGCGGCTTCGATCTGGCGCGCCGTCAGGCGGCCGCGATCGGTGCACTTGAGACCGAAGTCACCGAACGACACGGCATTGCCACGGGTGGCGATGCCGGTGTTGCGGCCCTTTTGCTCTTTGCGGTATTTGCGACGAGCAGGTTGCAGCATATTTATTCTCCTTGACCGTCCGCCGCTGTAGCGGGCGCGGCTTTCACGCGCTTAACGGAATCTGCGCCTGCGCCCAGCGGCTTGTCGCTGCCATCGGCAGGTGCGGCGTTGGTGCCGGCGGGGCGGCGGCCACCACGGCGCTCACCGTCACGGCGGCCATCACGGCGACCGTCGCGGCGCGGGCGGCGCTCGTCTTCACGCGGCGTTTCCACGGCGGGCAGGTCACCCCGGCCCAGCGTGTCACCCTTGTAGACCCAGACCTTGACACCGATGGTGCCGTAGGTGGTGTGGGCTTCGGAGGTGCCGTAGTCGATGTCGGCGCGCAGCGTGTGCAGCGGCACGCGGCCTTCGCGGTACCACTCGGTACGCGCGATCTCGATGCCGTTCAGACGACCCGAGGACATGATCTTGATGCCCTGGGCGCCCAGGCGCATCGCGTTCTGCATCGCGCGCTTCATCGCACGGCGGAACTGGATGCGCTTCTCCAGCTGCTGGGTGATCGAGTCGGCGATCAGCTTGGCATCGATTTCGGGCTTGCGCACTTCCTCGATGTTGACTGCCACGGGCACACCCAGGCGGGTGGCCAGTTCCTTCTTCAGGTTCTCGATGTCCTCGCCCTTGCGGCCGATCACCACGCCCGGACGTGCCGAGTAAATGGTGATGCGGGCGTTCTTGGCGGGGCGCTCGATCAGCACACGCGAGACGGCGGCGTTCTTCAGCTTGGACTTCAGGTACTCGCGCACCTTGATGTCTTCAGCGAGCATGCCGGCGAAGTCGCGGTTGCTGGCGTACCAACGGCTGGCCCAGTTGCGGCTGACCGCAAGGCGAAAGCCGGTAGGATGGATTTTCTGTCCCATAGTCTTCCTCTGGCCTTAATTGCCCACGGTCACATAAATGTGGCAAGTCGGCTTGCTGATGCGGTTGCCGCGGCCCTTGGCGCGCGCGGTAAAGCGCTTGAGCGTGGTGCCTTGCTCGACGTAGATGGTCTTGACCTTCAGCTCGTCGATGTCGGCGCCGTCGTTGTGCTCGGCGTTGGCAATGGCCGACTCCAGCACTTTCTTGACGATGCCCGCAGCTTTTTTCTGCGTGAACGTCAGGATGTCCAGCGCCTGATCCACTTTCTTGCCGCGGATCAGATCGGCTACCAGGCGGCCCTTGTCCACCGACAGGCGCACGCCACGGAGAACAGCACGTGTTTCAGTCATGTTCTTTCCTTACCTCTTGGCCTTTTTATCGGCGGGGTGGCCCTTGAAGGTGCGCGTCAGGGCGAATTCGCCCAGCTTGTGGCCCACCATCTGGTCGGTGACGTACACCGGCACATGCTGCTTGCCGTTGTGCACGGCAATCGTCAGGCCGATGAAATCCGGCAGCACCATGGAACGGCGCGACCAGGTCTTGACGGGCTTTTTGTCCTTGGTGGCGATGGCCTTCTCGGCCTTGGCCAGCAAGTGATGGTCAACGAACGGACCTTTTTTGACGGAACGAGTCATTGCCTACCCCTTACTTCTTGCGACGCGACACGATCATGTTCTGCGTGCGCTTGTTGTTGCGAGTGCGGTAGCCCTTGGTCAGGTTACCCCATGGATCCACGGGGTGGCGACCTTCACCGGTCTTGCCTTCACCACCGCCTTGCGGGTGGTCGACCGGGTTCATGGCAACACCACGCACGGTCGGGCGAATGCCCATCCAGCGCTTGACACCGGCCTTGCCGAGCTGGCGCAGGCTGTGCTCGCCGTTGGCGACTTCACCGATGGTGGCACGGCACTCGATGTGGATGCGACGCACCTCGCCCGAGCGCATGCGCACCTGGGCGTACATGCCTTCACGCGCCAGCAGCGTGGCGGACGTGCCGGCCGAGCGGGCGATCTGCGCACCGGCACCGGGCTTGAGCTCGATGCAGTGGATGGTCGAACCCACCGGGATGTTGCGGATCGGCAGCGTGTTGCCCACACGGATCGGCGCTTCGGAGCCACTGATGATGGTGGCGCCCACTTCCAGGTTGCGCGGAGCGATGATGTAGCGACGCTCGCCGTCGGCATAGCACACCAGGGCGATGTGGGCCGTGCGGTTGGGGTCGTACTCGACGCGCTCGATCTTGGCGGGAATGCCGTCCTTGTTGCGACGGAAGTCGACCACGCGGTAGTGGTGCTTGTGGCCACCGCCCTTGTGGCGCACGGTGATGTGGCCGTTGTTGTTGCGGCCCGACTTCTGGAACTGGGGCTCCAGCAGCGGGGCATAGGCCTCGCCCTTGTACAGGTGGTCGCGCGAGATCTTCACCGCGCCGCGGCGGCCGGCGGAGGTCGGTTTGATTTTGATAATGGCCATGGTTTACGCAGCCTCCCCGGACAGGTTCAGCTCTTGACCTTCCTTGAGCAGCACATAGGCTTTGCGCACGTTGTCACGGCGGCCCATGGACTTGCCAAAGCGCTTGGTCTTGCCTTTGGTATTCACCACGGAAACACCCTTGACCTCGACCTTGAACAGCAGCTCGACGGCGGCCTTGATCTCGGGCTTGGTGGCGTTTTGCAGCACCTTGAACGTCACGGCATTGGCGTGCTCGGCAACCATGGTGGCCTTCTCGGACACGATGGGAGCGACCAGCACCTGCATCAGACGGCCTTCATCGAACGTACGTTCGGCAGCGGTAGGATTGATGCGGCTCATGCGAACATCTCCTTGAGTTGGTCGATCGCAGCCTTGGTGACCAGCACCTTCTTGTAGTGCACCAGCGACACGGGGTCGGCATAGCGCGGCTCGACGACGAACACGTTCTTCAGGTTGCGCGAAGCCAGGTACAGGTTCTCGTCCACCTCGTCGGCGATCACCATCACCGATTCCAGGTTCATGGCCTTGAACTTGCTGGCCAAGGCCTTGGTCTTGGGGCTTTCGACGGTGAGCGAGTCGACGACGGCCAGACGGCCTTCACGGGCCAGCTGCGACAGGATGGAGGCCATGCCGGCGCGGTACATCTTCTTGTTGATCTTCTGCGTGAAGTTTTCTTCAGGCAGGTTCGGGAAGATGCGTCCGCCCCCACGCCACAGCGGCGACGAGGTCATACCGGCGCGGGCATTGCCCGTACCCTTTTGACGGAACGGCTTCTTGGTCGAGTGACGAACCTGCTGGCGGTCCTTCTGGGCACGGGTGCCCTGGCGGCCGTTGGCGCGGTAAGCGACCACGATCTGGTGGATCAGGTCTTCGTTGTACTGGCGATCGAACACGGTCTCGGGCACGTCGATCTTGGACGCGGCCTGGCCTTGTTCATTCAGGAGTTCGAGCTGCATTAGTTCGCTCCTTTGTCAGCTTGTGCCTTGATGGCGGGACGCACGGTGACGAAACCGCCCTTGGAGCCCGGAACCGCACCCTTGATCAGCAGCAGCTGGCGCGCCTCGTCGATGCGAATCACGTCCAGGTTCTGCGTGGTAACGGTGACGTCGCCCATGTGGCCCGTCATTTTCTTGCCGGGGAACACGCGGCCGGGATCCTGGGCCATGCCGATGGATCCAGGGACGTTGTGCGAACGGCTGTTGCCGTGCGAGGCACGCTGCGAACCGAAGTTGTGGCGCTTGATCGTGCCGGCATAGCCCTTGCCGATCGAGGTGCCTTGCACGTCGACCTTCTGGCCCACGGCGAACACTTCGGTCACCGGGACGTTCTTGCCGGCGGGGTACTTGCCGGCAACTTCTTCGGTCACGTGGAATTCACGGATGATTTCACCGGCTTGCACACCGGCCTTGGCCAGGTGGCCGGCGATGGGCTTGGTCACGCGCGACGCTTTGCGCGAGCCATAGGTGACCTGCAGGGCCACATAGCCATCGTTCTCTTGGGTTTTCACCTGGGTCACGCGGTTGTCCGACACATCGAGCACCGTGACGGGAATCGCTTCTCCGTCATCGGTGAACACACGCATCATGCCCACCTTGCGGCCCAGCAACCCCAGGGAGTTGCTCAGACTCATTGGTTTTCTCCAAAACTTTCACCGCCCGGACTGCAATTGGCCCCGGCGTTTGCACCCTCGGCAGGCTTTGCGGGCCATGCACGGGCGCATGAAAGGCGGTTGATAAAACTCCGCGCCAACGCCCACCTCTGGACGCAAAAACGCGAAGCCGCAAAGTATAACGCGGCCTTGCCGATTTGGCAAGGCCGCGTTGAATAGCGGCGCGGCAGCATGCCGCCGCGCAACACCCTGGTGCAATTACTGCAGCTTGATCTCGACGTCCACGCCGGCGGGCAGGTCGAGCTTCATCAGCGCGTCAACGGTCTTGTCGGTCGGGTCGACGATGTCCATCAGGCGCTGGTGCGTGCGGATCTCCAGCTGGTCGCGGCTCGTCTTGTTGACGTGGGGCGAGCGCAGCACGTCGAAACGCTTCATGCGCGTGGGCAGGGGCACGGGGCCCTTGACGATGGCACCGGTGCGCTTGGCGGTATCGACGATCTCGGCAGCGGACTGGTCGATCAACTTGTAGTCGAACGCCTTCAGGCGGATGCGGATTTTTTGCTTGGACATGAATAATTCCCAGTTATCCCGAAGAATTACTCGATGATCTTTGCCACCACGCCGGCGCCGACGGTACGGCCGCC
>PGEI01000071.1 GCA_002894305.1 Comamonadaceae bacterium CD01 | reverse complement strand
AGCACTGTCTGCGCTTCACCTTCGCGTACTCGATCGATATAGAAATGGACTCAGGCACGGGCAAAGATTTTTTACAAGCCGCCCGGAACTTCCCCTCAGACTGGGGACTCCACCCTTGGCGCTCACCACGGGTAGCGGGTAGAAAGCCGCCGGTGCAGCGCAGAGTTTTGACGTTGCGAAGCCTCTTCGGCACTCATGTGCCGAGTGACCTCCCTGGGGCGCTTCTCCTCCCTCCCTCTCTTGTTTCGTTTCAGGGCGCTTCGCAACCCTTTTATTCCCACCACGGCGCGCCAGCTCTGCAAGAACTGGCGCGCCGTGGTGTTTTGGGATCGGGAGGTCGGGCGAATCAGCCTTGCGGCGGCTGGGTGTCGACGAAGCTCGGGCGCTGGGCCAGCTTGTCGAGCAGGCGCGCCAGCTGCGGGTGGTCAGCGCGCCATGCGAGGTCGGGAAAGCGGAACTCCAGCCAGGCCAGCGCGCAGCCGACGGCGATATCGGCCAGGCTCAGGTGGTTGCCACAGCAAAAAGGCTTGTCGCCCAGGTCGGTCTCCATTGCTTTCAGGCCGGCGCTCACCTTGCCCAGCTGGCGCTCGATCCAGGCGGGACAGCGCTGCGCGTCGCTGCGACCGGGCCAGGTAGCCTCCTGCCGCGCCAGCACGGCCGCGTCCAGCAGGCCGTCGGCCAGCGCTTCCCAGGTCTTGACCTGCAGACGCTCGCGCCCCGGCGGCGGAATCAGCCGCCCCAGCGGCGAGAGCTGGTCCAGGTGCTCGACGATGACGCGCGAGTCGTAGACCGCATCGCCGCCTTCGAGCACCAGGCAGGGCACCTTGCCCAGCGGGTTGGCGGCGCCGACTTCGGATGCCTTGGACCAGACGTCGTCCACCTGCAGGCGGTAGTCCAGTTTTTTCTCGGCCAGCACCACGCGCACTTTGCGCACATAGGGGCTGGTGAGTGATCCGATGAGTTTCATGGCGGCAGGCGGTCAGTGGTGGAAAAACGATTCTATCGACGGCCTGCGGGGTGGCCGTTGCAGGGATCCTACAATCGGGCCCCATGCAACTGTCTGCCCTCACCGCCCTCTCTCCGCTGGACGGCCGCTACGCCGCCAAGCTGTCCGCCCTGCGCCCCCTGATGAGCGAATACGGCTACATGCACCGCCGCGTGCAGGTCGAAATCACCTGGTTCATCGCGTTGTCGGACGCTGGTTTTGCTGAATTTTCGCCGCTGTCCGCAGAAGCGCGTACTTACTTGCACGGCCTGGTGGCGCAATTTTCCGAGGCCGACGCCCAGGCGATCAAGGACATCGAGAAGACCACCAACCACGACGTGAAGGCGGTCGAGTACTGGATCAAGTCCAGGTTCGACGGCCGCCCCGAGCTGCAGAAGGCCGCCGAGTTCGTGCACTTTGCCTGCACCAGCGAGGACATCAACAACACCAGCCATGCGCTGCAGATGCGCAGCGGGCGCGACGCAGCCATCGTGCCGGGGCTGCAGGCCATCATCGACAAGCTGCGCGCCATGGCGCACCAGTACGCGGCCACGCCCATGCTCAGCCGCACCCACGGCCAGACGGCCAGCCCGACGACCGTGGGCAAGGAGCTGGCCAACGTCGTCGTGCGCCTGGAGGGGACGCTGGAGAAAATCGCCGGCGTGACGATGCGCGGCAAGATGAACGGCGCCGTGGGCAACTACAACGCCCACCTGGCCGCCTGGCCCGACTTCGACTGGGAAGCGTTTGCCCGCCGCGTGGTGGAAAGCGCCGAGCCGCAAGGCCTGGGCCTGGGTTTTCAGCCCTACTCGATCCAGATCGAGCCACACGACTACATGGCCGAGTTCTTTGACGCGCTGGCGCGCGCCAACACCATCCTGATCGACCTGGCGCGCGACGTGTGGGGTTACGTCAGTTTGGGTTACTTCAAGCAAAAGCTGAAAGAAGGTGAAATCGGCTCGTCGACCATGCCGCACAAGGTCAACCCGATCGACTTCGAGAACGCCGAGGGCAACCTGGGCCTGGCCAACGCGCTGCTGCGCCACCTGTCCGAGAAGCTGCCGATCAGCCGCTGGCAGCGCGACCTGACCGACTCCACGGTGCTGCGCAACATCGGCGTGGCGCTGGGTTATGCGGCGTTGGCCTACAGCTCGCTGATGACCGGCCTGAACAAGCTGGAATTGAACGAGGAGCGCCTGGCCGCCGACCTGGACGCCGCCTGGGAGGTGCTGGCCGAGCCCATCCAGACAGTGATGCGCCGCTATGGCGTGGCCGGTGCCTATGAAAAGCTCAAGGAGGTCACGCGTGGCAAGAGCGTGCTGGCCGCCGACCTGCACGCGCTGATCGAAAGCCTGGAGATTCCCGCCGCCGACAAACAGCGGTTGCTGGCGATGACGCCGGCCAGCTACGTGGGCAAGGCGGCCGAGCTGGCGCGCCGGGTGTAATGGCGCTCAAGTCCACGATCTTCAAGGCGCATCTGTCGATCGCCGACATCGACCACGGCTACTACGCCGACCACGCGCTGACTCTGGCGCGCCACCCCAGCGAGACCGACGAGCGCATGCTGGCGCGCCTGGTGGCGCTGGCGCTGCAGGCGCACCAGCTGCAGGACTTGTGCCGCGGCGACGGCACGCTCGGGTTTGGCGCCGGCCTGTCCGACCCGGACGACCCCGATGTGCTGCTGACCGACTTTACCGGCGCGCGGCGCTTGTGGATCGAAGTGGGCCAGCCCGACGACAAGCCGCTGGCCAAGGCCTGCGCGCGCGCCGACCAGGTGCTGGTCTACGCCTTTGGCCATGCGGCCGAGGTGTGGTGGAAGGGCATCGAGGCCAAGCTCACGCGCCTGGACAGGCTGCAGGTGTGGCGCCTGCCCTACGCGGGCGTGCAGGCACTGGCGCAGCTGGCCGAGCGCAGCATGCAGCTGCAGGCGACGATTCAGGATGGCGCGATCACGCTGAGCAGCGACCGCGCCAGCATCGACCTGGAGCCGCTGTGCTGGAAATAGCGCGGAGGTGGAGCGCGGTGCAGGCCGGGTCAGCGCGGCATCAGCGCGCCGCAGTTCCAGCACTGCTCGAAGCCGCCTTCGATCTGCTCGCCGCAACGCTGGCAGCGCCAGTGGCGCTGGGGCAGGTGCTGCAGCTCGTGCAAGAGCGCGCGGGCGCGCTCCTCGTGCTCGGCGTAGCGCAACCAGATCTCGGGCAGGCATTCGCTGGGCGGCAGCTCCCCGGCCACGCTGCTCAGGTACTGGCGCTGCACGCTGGCGGGCATGCCGGCCTCGCACAGCAGATCGCTCCACAGCGTGGCGATGGCAATGTTGGGGGCGTGGGTCAGGCGCAGCATGACGGTGACGATAGCCGGCGCCCACGCCGGCGTAAAGCCGGGCCTGGGGATAGGTAATGACCACAGGCCGGGCGCCCGGATCTGTGTTCCAATGGCGGTCTTCAAAGGGGAGTAGCTCCCCGTGGGCGCAAGGCCCACGGTGGTTCGGTCGTCAAGACGAAGCCCGGGAGGCCAAGGTGGTCGCAGCGCACAGCAGGCATGGCTTGCAGGCGTTGGCAGGCGCCAAGGCATCACGACGCTTCCGGCCCGCCAGACGCGCAAGCAATTGCCGCCGAGCAAGACCTTTGGGTTACGACAGGTAGTTGCCATGGTCGGCTCAAAGTGCCCCCTGCCGTCTGCGCGTCCCATCCGGGCGGCGTGCAGTTGGTGCTCTGACGAACTCGGTGACCCTGTCGTGCTTGCAGACCGTCGGCGTATGCCGGCGGCACAATGTCATTTGAAGTACGAACGAGGTAGACAACCATGGATTTGGACTTTCTCACCCACATTCCGTTCTGGATTGCGCTGGGTCAGATCATCATCATCGACATCCTGCTGGGCGGCGACAACGCGGTCGTGATTGCGCTGGCCTGCCGCAAGCTGCCGGCGCACCAGCGCACCAAGGGCATCATCTGGGGCACGGCCGGCGCCATCGGGCTGCGGGTGGTGCTCATCGTCTTTGCCATGACGCTGCTCAACCTGCCGGCGCTCAAGATCATCGGCGCGCTGCTGCTGGTGTGGATTGGTGTCAAGCTGATCGCCCCCGAGGAGGAGGGCCACGAAAACGTGGCGAGCAGCGACAAGCTGCTGGCGGCGATCAAGACCATCATCATCGCCGACTTGGTGATGTCGATCGACAACGTGATCGCGATTGCCGCGGCGGCCAAGAACTCGGGCGAGCACCAGGTGCTGCTCGTCGTGCTGGGCCTGCTGATCTCGGTGCCGATCATCGTCTGGGGCTCGCAGCTGGTCATCAAGCTGATGGAGCGCTTCCCCTGGGTGATTCTGGTGGGCGGCATGCTGCTGGGCTGGATTGCCGGCGGCATGCTGGTGAGCGACCCGCTGTTCGTCAACCACGAGAAGTGGCTGTGGGCACCCAAGCTGGCATGGCTGGACGACGAGGGCCAGGCGATTCTGCCGCCGCTCCTGTACTGGCCGTCGCACCTGGCCGGCGCGCTGCTGGTGCTGGGGCTGGGTAAGTGGCTGGCTGCGCGCCGCCCGGCCGCGCAGACCGAATTGCACTGACCGGTCGCGGTGTGCGGGCGGGCGCCAAGCCGCCCCGCGCACCGCAACCACTGTTATCCTGATCGCATGAGAATCCTGCTCAAGTGGATATTGCATGCAGTCGCACTGCTGTGCGTGGCCTATCTGTACAGCGGCGTCGAGGTGCACAGCTTCGGCGCGGCGCTGGGCGCGGCCTTCGTCATCGGGCTGCTCAACACCATCGTGCGCCCCATCCTGGTCGTGCTGACGCTGCCGGTGACCATCGTCACCGTCGGGCTGTTCCTGTTTGTCATCAACGCGTGGATGTTCTGGGCCGCGGCCAGCGTGCTGGGCGACGGCTTTCAGGTTCACGGCTTTGGCGCGGCGCTGCTGGGCTCGCTGATCTACTCGGTGCTGGGCATGTTGATCGAGTCAGCGCTGGGCGGCCTGTTCGCGCAGAAGTGACTCGACCGCGCGCAGCCGCGTGTCGATGATCGACGCCTCGATGTAGTCCTGCGCGCCGCCGCGGCGCGCCAGATCCTGCCCCGCCTTGAAACGGTCGATGGCCGCCGCGTAGTCGTGGTGCGCCACTTGCGCCTCGGCCTCGGCGCGCACCGCGCGCAGCAGCTGGCCCTGCTGCTGCCAGGCCTGCGCCAGTGCCTGCCAGGCGCCGGCGTCTTCGGGGTGGTTGGCCACCCAGGTTTGCAGCGCGCCGGCGATGCTGGCCGTGTCACCCTGGCGCAGCAGTGCCTGGGTGCGCAGCAGCAGCTCGGGGCGGCGGTTGTCGGGCAGACCCTGCAGCTGTGCCAGCGCCTCGGCGGGTCGGCCGTCCTGCAGCTCCAGCTCGGCGGCCAGCAGATGCGCCTGGCGCTGCGCGGCAGCGTCTCCGTCCACGTCCTGTATCAGGCCGGCCAGCGCCTTGCGTGCGTCGGCCATGTTCTTGAGCTGCAGGCTGCTGAGCGCCGCCGCATACCAGGCCTGCACGCGCGCGGCGCGCCCCAGCTGGGCAAAGCCGGCGTCCTGCGGCGCTGCGGCCCATTGGCGCCAGGCGTCGACGCCCGGTCGCATCAGTACGCGCGCGCGCGCCACCATCATCACGTGCTGCAGCGGCGCGGGCGGTTGGGCGCTGCCCGCCAGCGCGTGGCGGCTTTGCATGTCGGCAATGCGCTGCGTGGTCAGCGGGTGGCTGCGCAGATAGGGCCAGCTGCCGTTGTCGTTGATGCGGTTGGCCTGCTGCAGCTTGTCGAACATCGCGACAAAGCCTTGCGGCGAGAAACCGGCCGGCGCCATCAGGCCGTAGCCGACGCGGTCGGCCTCGCGCTCCATGTCGCGCGAGAAGTTGAGCTGGTTCTGCACGGCGGCGGCCTGGCCGCCGATCATCAGCGCCTGCGCCGCGTCCGGGCTCTTGCTGGCGGCCAGCGCGCCCAGGATCAGCGCGCCGATCATCAGCGGCGTCTGGCGCCCTTGCTGCGCGATCAAGCGGGCGATGTGGCGCTGCGTGACGTGGCTCAGTTCGTGCGCCATCACCGAGGCCAGCTCGTCGGGCGTGGAGACGACCGCGATCAGCCCCAGGTAGACGCCCAGGTAGCCGCCGGGCAGCGCAAAAGCGTTGACCTGGCGGTCGCGCCCGAGCAGCACCTGCCAGGCAAAGCGCTCGTGCAGGTCGGGCAGCAGCTCGCCGCGTGCGCTGGCGGCGTCCACCAGCGACTGGAAGATGCCTTGCACGTATTCCTGCAGCGGCGCGTCGTCTATGTAGTCCGGGTCGCGGTACAGCGAGGCAATGATCTCGTCGCCCAGGCGGCGCTCGGCGGCCAGCGTCATCTCGGCGCCGTCACCCATCGACGGCAGCGCGCTTTGCGCGTGCAGCGGCGGCACGCCACTCAAGAGCAGCGCGGCGCTGACCAGCACCGCCAGCGCGCGGCGCATCAGGGGCTTGGGATGGGACGGGGCTGAGGGCACGAGTTTTGCAGTCAAGACGATCAAGTGGCAGCGCCTGGTTGGTTCCAAGCTGGTTTGTGGCCAGGCCGTATGATGCCCGGTTCGTGTCAACGTTCCATTTCCCTGGCGGTTCCATGTCTGCTGACGCCCTCTCTCTTACGCATTTTGACGCCCAGGGCCAGGCCCATATGGTCGACGTCGGCGCCAAGCCCGCCACACGGCGCGTCGCCGTGGCCACCGGCCGCATCCGCATGCAGCCTGCAACGCTGCAGCTGATCGCCAGCGGCAGCGCCAAAAAAGGCGACGTGCTGGGCGTGGCGCGCATCGCCGGCATCATGGCATCCAAGAAGACCAGCGAGCTGATTCCGCTGTGCCACCCGCTGGCGCTCACCCGCGTGGCGCTGGACTGGCAGCTGCTGCACGAGCTGCCCGGCGTGGCCTGCACCGTCACCGCGGAGACGACCGGCCCTACCGGCGTCGAGATGGAGGCGCTGACCGCGGTGCAAGTGGCGCTGCTCACGGTCTACGACATGTGCAAGGCGGTGGATCGCGCCATGGTCATCACCGGCGTGCAATTGCTGGAAAAGCATGGCGGCAAGTCAGGCAGCTTCGTGCGCGAAGCCGATGAATGAAAGAGCCGACCATGACTGTTGACAACGACGCCGCGCCCATCGGCCCCGAAGCGGTGCTGCATTTCTGGTTCGAAGAGACGCCCGAGCGCCTGTGGTTTGCCAAGGACGACGCGTTCGACGCGCGCCTGCACGAGCGCTTTGGCGCGCTGCACGCCCAGGCGGCGCGCTGCGAGCTGTGGCATTGGCGCGCCAGTGCGCGCGGGCGGCTGGCGGAGATCATCGTGCTCGACCAGTTCTCGCGCAATCTGCTGCGCGGCCAGCCGCAGGCGTTCGCCAGCGACCCGCTGGCGCTGGCCCTGGCGCAGGAGCTGGTAGCCCAGGGGCTGGACGCGCAACTGACGCCGCGCGAGCGCGCCTTTGCCTACATGCCATACATGCACAGCGAGTCGCTAGTGGTGCAGCAGCAGTCGCTGCGCCTGTTCGAGGCACTGGGCCAGCCCGGCAACCTGGACTTTGCCCGCCGCCACGAGGTCATCGTTGCCCGCTTTGGCCGCTACCCGCACCGCAACGCGGCGCTGGGGCGTATCAGCAGCGCAGAGGAGCAGGCCTTTTTGCAACAGCCGGGCAGCGGCTTCTGATTTGCCGCCCTGGGCGGCGGTACGCCAATGAAAAAGGCCTTCGCAAGAAGGCCTTTTGTTCTCAGACCGGAATCAATCCGGATCAGTAGTCGCGTCCACCGCCGCCACCGTAGCCGCCACGGCCACCGCCGTTGCCGCCACCGCCGCCGTGGCGTGCGCCCGTGCCGTAGGGGCTGCGAAAGCCGCCGTCGCCACGGCCACCGCCGCCGCCTTCACGGCCGCCGCCGTAGCCACCACGGCCGCCGCCACCACCGTAGCCACCGCCGCCACCAAATCCACCGCCGCCGCTGCGCGGGGGACGGGGCTCCATCGGGCGTGCTTCATTGACCACCAGGCTGCGACCGCCCAGCGGCTGGCCGTTCAGGCCCTGGACGGCGGCTTGCGCCTGGGCGTCGTCGCCCATTTCGACGAAACCAAAGCCTTTGGAACGGCCGGTGTCGCGCTCCATCATGACCTTGGCACTGTTGACGGTGCCATAGGCCGAGAACGCTTGTTCCAGGTCAATGTCGCGCACCGAGTACGGCAGATTGCCGACGTACAGCTTGTTGCCCATTGTTGTGGGACTCCTCAAAAAACAAATGGATAGAGCAACGGAGAGTCCCGAACCGCAGACAGCTCATCAACAAGGACGCCTTGTACGCGAAAACTGACGGATCACCGCAACCTCAGTGGGTTTGTCAACCCACCCGGCGAATTATGTGCGAGAAGTTTTTCGCAGACACCAGATTTTTCACGGTTCAGGGGGCGTATGGAATGAAAAAAAGCCCCATTGGGGCTTTTTCGTCACAAAGTGGCGCGAAAGTTGATCAAGGATCAATATCCGCCACGGCCGCCGCCGCCAAAACCACCGCCGTAGCCGCCGCTGCGCGGGGCGCGAGGCTCCATCGGGCGGGCGACGTTGACCACCAGGTTGCGGCCGCCGAAGCTCTGGCCGTGCGTGCCTTCGATGGCGGCCTGGGCCTGGGCGGCGTCGCCCATCTCGACGAAGCCAAAGCCCTTGGAGCGGCCGCTGTCGCGCTCCATCATGACCTTGGCGCTGGTGACCGAGCCAAAGGCGCTGAAGGTTTGCTCCAGGTCGTTGTCGCGGAAGGAATAGGGCAGGTTGCCCACGTACAGTCTTGTGTCCATGAGGGACTCCAGCAAAAACAAAGAAAAGCGATGGAGCCCGACGCAACCCGTGCAAAAAACCAAAGACGCGAAACCGACCAGACACCGCAGAAAGCGCCTTGCGGCCGGGGCTGCAAGGCAGCGGGAGATTATCGTTGCCGAATGCGGCGTGCCTGGGCGCGATGGCCGTGGTTGAGGCACAGGAACAACAATTCTGCGGGTAAATACCGGCGCCGATACAATTCGCAGCCTTTTTACGAGGGGCAATGGTTAGGCCGAGGGGTTCCGCCGCCCGAATGGAATGCAGGCATTTTTGATTTCCACGGCAGTCGTCGCGCTGGCCGAGATGGGTGACAAGACCCAGTTGCTGTCGCTGGTGCTGGCGGCGCGCTTTCGCAAACCCTGGCCCATCGTGCTGGGCATTTTCGTGGCCACGCTGGCCAACCATGCGCTGGCCGGCGCCGTCGGCACCTGGGTGACCGCCTGGCTGGGGCCGGTGTGGCTGCGCTGGGTGCTGGGCCTGTCCTTCATCGCCATGGCGCTGTGGATGCTGGTGCCCGACAAGCTCGATGAGGACGAGGCCAACGCCACGGCGCACTGGGGCGTGTTCGGAACGACGCTGGTGGCGTTCTTCCTGGCCGAGATGGGCGACAAGACGCAGATTGCCACGGTGGCGCTGGCGGCGCGCTACGACGCATGGCTGGCGGTCGTGGCTGGCACTACGCTGGGCATGATGCTGGCCAATGCGCCGGTGGTCTGGCTGGGCGATCGCATCACGCGGCGTGTGCCGATCCGCGCGGTGCATGCGGTGTCGGCGGTGATTTTCCTGCTGCTGGGCGCCGCCGTGCTGCTGGCGCCGGCTTTGGCATAATCGCCGCAACGAATGCGCCGATTTGCACCGCTTGCGGGCGCTTTACAAATCCTGCTAAAGACGTGACCGAGCGACACGCAAATTGACCGGCCCGGCCCCGTTTTTAGAACCAGTTCTAGGACGAAGCCGGGTTTTCCATGTCGTTCATCGCCACCCCCCAGACCATGCACTTCGCCGGGGCGCTGCCGCTGCAGTCCGGCGCCCAGTTGCGCGATTACCAGCTCAGCTACGAGACCTACGGCCAGCTCAACGCCGACAAGAGCAACGCCGTGCTGGTGTGCCATGCGCTCAATGCGTCGCACCATGTCGCCGGCGTCTATGAGGGCCAGCCCAGGAGTGAGGGCTGGTGGAACAACATGATCGGCCCGGGCAAGTCCGTGGACACCAACCGGTTTTTCGTGATCGGCATCAACAACCCGGGTTCGTGCTTTGGCTCGACCGGCCCGATGGACGCCAACCCCGACACCGGCGAGGTCTATGGCGCCGACTTTCCGGTGATGACGGTGGAGGACTGGGTGAGCGCGCAGGCGCGGCTGCTCGACGGCCTGGGCATCGTGCAGTTGGCGGCCGTGATGGGCGGCAGCCTGGGCGGCATGCAGGCATTGAGCTGGACGCTGCAATACCCCGAGCGGGTGCGCCACGCGGTCGTCGTGGCCAGCGCGCCCAATCTGTCGGCCGAGAACATTGCGTTCAACGAGGTGGCGCGCCGCGCCATCGTGACCGACCCGGACTTTCACGGTGGGCATTTCTACCGCCACGGCGTGATTCCGAAGCGCGGGCTGCGCATCGCCCGGATGATCGGCCACATCACCTACCTCTCTGACGACGTGATGAACGAGAAATTCGGCCGCGAGCTGCGCAGCGCGGTCGACGGCATTGCGCGCGAGGGCTACCACTACAGCACGCAGGACATCGAGTTCCAGATCGAGAGCTATCTGCGCTACCAGGGCGACAAGTTCAGCGAGTATTTCGACGCCAATACCTACCTCCTGATCACGCGCGCGCTCGACTACTTCGACCCGGCGCGTGCGCACGGCGGCGACCTGACGCGGGCGCTTGCCGTGGCGCGCGCCAAGTTTTTGCTGGTCAGCTTCTCGACCGACTGGCGCTTCTCGCCGCGGCGCTCGCGCGAGATCGTGCACGCGCTGCTGGAGAACCGCCGCGACGTGAGCTACGCCGAGATCGACGCGCCGCACGGGCACGACGCCTTTTTGCTCGACGACCCGCGCTACCTGGGCGTGGTGGGCGCCTACTTCGACGGCATTGCCGACGAATCGACCAAGGAGCAGCAGCAATGAGCGATCACGCCACCATGCACGCCATTGCCCGCCTAGTGCCCGAGGGCAGCCGCGTGCTCGACCTGGGCTGCGGCGACGGCGCGCTGCTCGACCACCTGATCCGCCAGCGCGGCTGCAGCGGCTACGGCATCGAGATCGACGACGCCAACGTGCTCGCCTGCGTGCGCCGCGGCGTCAACGTCATTCAGCTCAACCTGGACGAAGGGCTGGCGATGTTTGCCGACAACAGCTTTGACGTGGTACTGCAGATCGACACGCTGCCGCACCTGCGCAACGCCGAGGTCATGCTGCGCGAGACCGCGCGCGTGGGCAGAAGCGGCATCGTCGCCTTCCCCAACTTCGCGCACTGGCCCAACCGCCTGTCGGTACTGCGCGGGCGGATGCCGGTCACGCGTCGCCTGCCCTACCAGTGGTACGACACGCCCAACATCCGCGTCGGCACGTACAAGGATTTCGAGGTGCTGGCGGGCAAAAACCAGCTGCGCATCCTGGACGCCTTTGGCCTGGAGGACGGGCGCGAGGTGCGCTGGCTGCCCAATGCGCTGGCCGGCACCGCGGTGTTTCGCTTCGAGCGCGACTGAGAATGTCTGAACGTCCGGGCGCCCCAGCCATGCCGCCGGCCTGCGCCATGTGCGCAGCTACTGTTGTTTCCGGCGGCCCCTGATGCGCCCTTCGCTGGACGTCTTCACCCTTCTGGTCGCCATCGCCGCGGCCGCTGACGATGGCGCTGGCATTGTTCGCGACGCTGACGCGCCGCCGCGAGGGTCTGGGGCTATGGGCCGTGGGCCTGGTGCTGCACACCGTCGCCTATGTGCTGCTCGCGCTGCGCGGACAGGTCAGCGACTGGGCCAGCGTCTGGCTGGCCAACATCCTGCTGAGCGCGTCGCTGGCCCTGGTGCTGGCGGCCATCGCGCGGTTCCATGCCCGCGCGCTTCCCTGGCTGGGCATGGGCGTTCCGGTGCTGGTCACCGCGCTTGGGTTTGCCCTGTGGTTGCACGATGTGCGGCTGCGCGTGGTGCTGGCCGGCGTGGTGCTGGCGGTACAGATGGGCATGGCAATCAGGGCGCTGTGGCACCCGGACAGGCCGCCCGCGCTGCGTGGCGCGGTGCTGTTGACGCTGGCGCAGGGGCTGCAGGCGGCGCTGCTGCTGGTGCGCGCCGTGGCCGTGCTGCTGCTGGGAGCGCCCGAGGGCGCGGCCATACAGCCCGGCGGCATGCAGGCGGCGGTGTTCCTGCTGGTGTTCGTTGTCGTCGTACTGTCGTCGCTGGGGTTCATCCTGATGGCCAAGGACCGGGCCGACGCGCTCAACCACTACCAGGCGACGCACGATGCGCTGACCGGCGTGGCCAATCGGCGGGCCCTGATCGCTACCCTCGAACGCGACCTGGCGTGCGCCGTGCGCCAGCGGCGGCCCTATGCATTGCTGCTGATCGACGTCGACCACTTCAAGGCCTTCAACGATGCGCACGGCCATCTGGCGGGCGACGCCGTGCTGCGCCACATCGCGCAGTTGTTGGCGGCGCGCGTACGCGCGCAGGATCTGGTTGGCCGCTATGGCGGAGAGGAGTTGCTGGTGCTGCTGCCCGGCACCGACTCCGATGGCGCACTGGCGCTGGCGCGAACCTTGCGCCGGCAGGTGGAGCAAACGCCGTGCGAGTGGCAGGGCCGGCCGCTTACGGTTACTGCGAGCATCGGCGTCTATGCCGGCTGCCCGCGCGCCGGCCAGGGGTGGGAGGCACTGATCGGCGCAGCCGACGGCGCGTTGTATCGCGCCAAGGCGGGCGGGCGCAACCGCGTGGACGTGCAGCAGGACGTGCCTGCGACCTGACGCGCGCGCGGCTTGGCCGCCCGAAGCCGCACCGCAATCGCGCCCTCTTCGCCCGCGCTGGCACTGCGGCCCGCAGCGCTGGACAATCCCGGTACTGCCGCGCACTTGCCGCGGCGCCGATACTGCATACCGCCCCTTCACCAACGAGGCCCGCCATGAACGCCCCTGCCCACCCCCATGTCCTGCAAAGCGCCCAGGCGCTGGAGCACCTCGGCCGTACCTGGGACGAGCGCATCCTGCCGCAGCTGACCGAGTACATCCGCATTCCGGCCAAGTCGCCGATGTTCGCACCCGACTGGCAGCAGCAGGGCTTGCTGGAGACCGTGGTGCGCAACGCCGCCGACTGGGTGCAGGCGCAGAAGATTGCCGGCCTGACGCTGGAGATCGTTCGCCTGCCCGGGCGCACGCCGGTGCTGTTCTTCGAGGTACCGGCGCATGAGCACGCGGGCAGCCAGACGGTGCTGATGTATGGCCACCTGGACAAGCAGCCCGAGTTCGACGGCTGGCGCGCCGACCTGGGGCCGTGGACGCCCAAATACGAGGATGGCAAGCTCTATGGCCGTGGCGGCGCCGACGACGGCTACGCGGTCTACGCCAGCATTGCCGCGGTGCAGGAGCTCAAGCGCCAGGGCGTGGCCCATCCGCGCATCATCGGCCTGATCGAGACCAGCGAGGAGAGCGGCTCGGTCGACCTGTTGCCCTACATCGACGCGCTCAAGCCCCGCCTGGGCGACGTCGGCCTGGTGATCTGCCTGGACAGCGGCGCCGGCAACTACGATCAGCTGTGGCTCACCACCAGCCTGCGCGGCATGGCCAGCGGCACGCTCAAGGTCGAGATCCTCACCGAAGGCGTGCACTCGGGCGATGCCTCGGGCCTGGTGCCGTCGAGCTTTCGCATCATGCGCATGGTGCTCGACCGGCTCGAAGACTCGGCCACCGGGCGCCTGCTGCCGGCCAGCTTTCACTGCGAGGTGCCGCCCGATCGCCTGGCGCAGGCGCGCGCCACCGCCGCCATCCTGGGCGACGAGGTCTACAAGCGCTTTCCCTGGGCGCACGCCGACTGCGGCGGCTCCACCGCGTTTGCGCTGCCGACCACGCAGGATCCGGTGCAGGCGCTGATCCGCCGCACCTGGGAGCCGACGCTGTCGGTCACCGGTGCCGAGGGCTTTCCGGCGCTGCAGGACGCGGGCAACGTGCTGCGCCCCTATACCGCGTTCAAGCTCAGCCTGCGCCTGCCGCCGCTGGTGGACGCCGCCGCCAGCGTGCAGCAGCTCAAAGCGCTGCTGGAGGACAACGCGCCCTACCAGGCCAGGGTGACGTTCGAAGGCGCAGGCACCGCCAGCGGCTGGAACGCGCCGGCCATCACGCCCTGGTTCGAGCGGGCGCTGGACGACGCCAGCCGCGCGCACTTTGGCGCGGGCGTGGGCTACATCGGCCAGGGCGGCACGATTCCGCTGATGAACATGCTCAGCCAGGGCTTTCCCACGGCGCAGATGATGGTCTGCGGCGTGCTCGGCCCCAGGAGCAACGCCCACGGTCCCAACGAATTCCTGCACGTGCCCTACGCCAAGCGGCTGACCGCGTCGGTGGCCGAGGTGATCGCACGCATGCCCTGACCGGACTGCCGCGACCGCATGCGCATCCTGCTTGCCGAAGACGAACCCGCGCTGGCGCACTGGCTGGTGCAGGCGCTGCAGCAGTCTGGCCTGCAGGTCGACTGGGTCAACGACGGGCGGCTGGTGACGCCCAGCCTGCGCCAGTCGCGCTACGACGCGCTGGTGCTCGACCTGGGCCTGCCCGGGCGCGACGGCCACGACGTGCTGGAAGACTTGCGCGATGCCGGCCACCAGCTGCCGGTGCTGATCCTCACCGCGCGCGACTCGCTGATGGAGCGTGTGCACACCTTGCGCGCCGGCGCCGACGACTTTCTGGCCAAGCCCTTCGAGCTGGCCGAGCTGGAAGCGCGCCTGCTGGCGCTGACGCGCCGCGCGCGCGGCGCCGGCCACCCGCGCTTTGCCTGCGGCCCGCTGGTGTGGGATCCGGTGGCGCAGCAGTTGCTGCTGCGCCACCAGCCGCTCAAGCTCACGCCGCGCGAGCACGCGCTCTTGCGTACCCTGGTGCAGCACAGCGGCGAGCCCATGGGCAAGCGCGACCTGCTGGAGCGCCTGTTCAGCGACGAGATCGACGTGCAGCCCGAGGCCATCGAGGTGCTGGTGCATCGGCTGAGAAAGCGCCTGGAGGGCAGCGGCGTGCGCATCAGCACGCTGCGCGGCCTGGGCTATGTTCTGGAGCCGAGCGCAGGGGACGGCGCCGCATGAGCCGCTGGTCGCACTGGAGCCTGCGGCGCACGCTGCTGGCGGTGTTGCTGCCGGGGCTGTTGCTGGTCATGGGGCTGGAACTGGCGGCGGGCTGGCGCAACGCGCTGGCGGCGGCCAACACCGCGTTCGATCGCTCGCTGCTGGGTGCGATCAAGTCCATGGACGCCAACATCTCGACCACCGGCGGTGGCCTGGCAGTCGAGCTGCCCTACCAGATGCTGGAGTTCTTCGAGCTGACCGCCAGTGGCCAGGTGTTCTACCGCGTGGCCAGTGGCGATGGCCTGGTGGAGATCGGCAACGCCGGCCTGCCCGGCCCGCCGCACGCGCTGGCCGACCGCGCGCCGCAGTTCTACGACGCCAACTACTTCGGCGTGCCGGTGCGCGTGGGCGCCTGGCAGCGGCCCCTGGATCGGGAGCTGTCGCAGGGATCGCACTCCGACCGCGTGATCGTGCAGGTGGCCGAGACGCTGGAGAGCCGCCAGGACTTCACGCGCCGCCTGGTCTGGGAGAGCGTGGCGCGCGATACTCTGCTGCTGGCCACCGCGCTGGCGCTGGTGGCGCTGGCCGTCTATGGCGCGCTGCGCCCGCTGTCGCGCCTGCGCGCCGAGGTGGCGCGGCGCGCCAGCGACGACCTGACGCCGATCGCCACCGACCGGGTGCCCAAGGACGTGGCGCCGCTGGTCGAGGCGATCAACCTGCACATGCAGCGCTATGGACGGGCGATGGCGCAGCAGCGCCAATTCATCGACGACGCCTCGCACCAGCTGCGCACACCGCTGACCACGCTGGCCACGCAGGTGGGCTATGCGCTGCGCGTGCACGACGACGCCACGCACACGCTGGCGGCCATCAAGACCGAGCTGGACGCGGCGATCCGCCAGACCAACCAGATGCTGGCGCTGGCGCGCGCCGACGCGCAGGAGCTGCACGCGGGCCCGCTTGACTTGATGGCGCTGGCCGAGACCGTGGCGCGCCGCCTGTGGCCGCTGGCGCGCCAGCAGGGGCTGGACCTGGGGCTGGAGCCGCTGGCCGAAGGCGGCCCCGTGCGCGCCTGGGGCGACGCAGGCTTGCTGGAGCAGGCGCTGGCCAACCTGGTGCACAACGCGCTGCAACATGTGCCGCGCGGCGGCCAGGTAACAGTGCAGGCGGGCGTGCGGGGCGGCATGGCGCTGCTGTGCGTGCGCGACGACGGGCCGGGCCTGTCCGCCGCCGACCGCGCTTGCGCCGGCCAGCGCTTCGTGCGCCTGGGCACGGACAACACGCAGGGCAGCGGCCTGGGGCTGTCGATTGCGCAGGCCATCGTGCAGCGCCACGGCGGCTACCTGCAGCTCGATGATGCGACGCCCGGCGCTGCCTCGCCGGGGCTGGCGGTGGTGCTGGCCTGGCCGTTGTCCGCGTCCCCAAGCGTGGCGGAGGCTTCCGGGTAAACCCCAGAATTTGGGGGTGGGTTCTGAAAGTAGAACGAAAGCTGCCATTTCCTACAGTGCATGCATGCAGACTGGGCGTGTTGCGCGCCCGCTGCCGCAATCCTGAATTTCTACCTGAAGGAGACCCCATGCAATTGCGCACCACTGCTTCCGTCTTCGGCGCCGCGCTGGCGCTTGCCGCCGCCACGGCCTTTGCCGGCCCGCTGGACAAGACCGAATGCATCGCTCCGGCCAAGCCTGGCGGCGGCTTCGACCTGACCTGCAAGCTGGCGCAGTCGGGCCTGATGGGGGGCAACTACATCAGCGACCCGATGCGCGTGACCTACATGCCCGGCGGCATCGGCGCCGTCGCCTACAACGCCATCGTGGCCCAGCGCCCGGCCGAGAACAACACCATCGTCGCCTTCTCCGGCGGCTCGCTCCTGAACCTGGCGCAGGGCAAGTTTGGCCGCTACAACGTGAACGACGTGCGCTGGGTGGCGGCCGTCGGCACCGACTACGGCGCCATCATCGTGGCCGAAAACTCGCCCTACAAGACGCTGGGTGACCTGGTTGCGGCCATCAAGGCCAACCCGTCCAAGATCGTGTTCGGCGCTGGCGGCACCGTCGGCAGTCAGGACTGGATGAAGGCGGCGCTCACCGCCAAGGCCGCGGGGCTGGATCCGCGCAAGATGCGCTTTGTCGCGTTCGAGGGCGGCGGCGAGGCCTCGACCGCGCTGCAGGGCGGCCATGTGCAGGTGTATTCGGGCGACGCCTCGGAGGCCGAGGAGCAGATCAAGGCCGGAGCCAAGATGCGCGTGCTGGCGGTGATGAGCGACAAGCGCCTGCAGGGCAGCCTGGCCGACGTGCCGACGGCCAAGGAGCAGGGCCTGGACGTGGAGTGGCCCATCATCCGCGGCTTCTACGTCGGCCCCAAGGTGAGCGACGCCGACTATCAGGTCTGGGTCGACACCTTCGACAAGATGATGGCCACGCCCGAGTTCGCCAAGCTGCAGGCCGAGCGCGGCCTGTTTCCCTTCGCGCTGACGGGCGCCAAGCTCGATGCCTACGTCAAGCAGCGCGTGGCCGAGTACGCCAAGGAAGCGGCCGATTTCGGCCTGAACGTCGCCAAGTAAACCTGCCGCGCCGCCGCGCCATGTGCTTTTGATGGCACCGGCGCGGCACGCAGCTTTTTCACTGGAGTCTTCCCATGAGTGACCGCATTCTTGGCGTCGCCTGCGTGGCCGTGGCCGCAGGCATGGCCTGGGCCGCGCAGGACTACGCCGCCCCCATTTCGTACGAACCCGTGGGCCCGCGCGCGTTTCCGCTGCTGCTGGCTGGCCTGATGGCGCTGGGCGGCCTGTGGCTGGTGTTCAAGCCCACGCTGCGTGACAACTGGCTGCGCCGCGTGCCGCTGCGGGCGCTGGCGTTTGCGCTCGCGGCGGTGTTTGCCTACGCTTTTCTGTTCCAGACTCTGGGTTTCACGCTCGCCACCGTGTTGATGGCCGTGCCCGTGGGCATGGCGTTTGGCGGCACCTGGAAGCAGTCGCTCGCCGGCGGCCTGGGCCTGGGCCTGGTGCTGTTTCTGCTCTTTGACAAGCTGCTCGACGTGGTGCTGCCCACCGGCCTGCTGGCGTTCATTCTGGGAGGGCGCTGAGCCATGGAAACGTTGCAATACCTTGCGACCGGCTTTGGTGTCGCGCTGACCGCCAACAACCTGATGATCGCCGCGCTCGGCGCGCTCGTGGGCACCATCGTCGGCATGCTGCCGGGCCTGGGGCCGATCAACGGCGTCGCCATCCTGATGCCGCTGGCCTTCGCGCTCAAGCTGCCGGCCGAGACAGCCCTCATCCTGCTGGCCGCGGTCTACATGGGCTGCGAGTTCGGCGGGCGCATCTCGGCCATCCTGATCAACGTGCCGGGCGACGCCGGCGCCATCATGACCACGCTCGACGGCTACCCCATGGCCAGGAAGGGCCTGGGCGGCGTGGCGCTGTCGATCTCGGCCTGGAGCTCGTTCGTCGGCTCCTTCATCGCCACCTGCGGCATCGTGCTGTTCGCGCCGCTGCTGGCACGCTGGGCGCTGGCGTTCGGCCCGGCCGAATACTTCGCGCTGATGTGCTTTGCCTTTGCCTGCATCACCGGGCTGATGGGCGACGCGCCGGTCAAGGCGGCGCTGGCGGCCATCATCGGCCTGTCGCTGGCGACCGTGGGGCTGGACTCCAACTCGGGCGTCTACCGCTTCACCGGCGACAACGTGCACCTGTCGGACGGCATCCAGTTCATCGTGCTGGTGATCGGCCTGTTCTCGATCAGCGAGATTTTGCTGATGCTCGAGCAGCATGTGGGTTCTGGCGGCATGGTCAAGGTGACCGGGCGCACGCTGTTCAACCTCAAGGAGCTGGCGCACACCTGGTGGACGACGATTCGCTCGGGCCTGATTGGCTTCGTCGTCGGCGTACTGCCCGGCGCCGGTGCCACCATTGCCAGCGCCATGACTTACACGATGGAAAAGCGCATCGCCGGGCCCGAGGCGAAGTTCGGCGAGGGCGACATCCGTGGCGTGGCCGCGCCCGAGGCGGCCAACAACGCCTCGGCCGCCGGCTCCTTCGTGCCGATGCTGACGCTGGGCGTTCCCGGCTCGGGCACGACGGCGGTGATGATGGGCGCGCTTGCGCTCTACAACATCACGCCCGGCCCGGCGCTGTTCACGCAAAACCCCGAGCTGGTCTGGGGCCTGATCGCCTCGTTCTTCATCGCCAATTTTTTGCTGCTGCTCATCAACATTCCGCTGGTCGGCGTGTTTGCCAGCATGCTGCGCACGCCCAACTGGCTGCTGGTGCCGGCCATTTTGGCGGTGAGCACGATTGGCGTGTACTCGGTGCACGCCACCACCTTCGACCTGATGCTGATGGCCGTGGCCGGCGTCGTCGGCTACCTGCTGCGCAAGCAGGGCGTGCCGATGGCGCCGCTGATCCTGGGTTTCGTGCTGGGCGACATGATGGAGCAGAACCTGCGCCGCGCGCTGTCGATCACCAACGGCGAGGTCGGCATCCTGTTCGAGAGCTCGATCTCCATTGGGCTGTGGGTCGGCGTGGCGTTCATGATCGTCTTCCCGCCGCTGTACCGCGCCTGGCGCGGCGCGCGCCGGCCCGCC
>PGEI01000070.1 GCA_002894305.1 Comamonadaceae bacterium CD01 | reverse complement strand
CTGCAAATCCGGCAAAAACTGTGCTCGCTGGGGCCGATTCTCGCTTTCGGCGCTCCAAGCCCGACAGCCTCCTAGAATCGCGGCCCATGCATATTCATATCCTGGGCATTTGCGGAACCTTCATGGGCGGACTGGCGGCGCTGGCGCGCGAGGCCGGCCACCGCGTCACCGGCTGCGACGCAGGCGTCTATCCGCCGATGAGCGATCAGTTGCGCGCGCTCGGCATCGAGCTGATCGAGGGCTACGGCGCCGACCAACTGCAACTCAAGCCCGATGTCTTCGTTGTTGGCAACGTCGTCAGCCGCGCGCGGCTGGCCGACGGCAGCCCCAAATTTCCGCTGATGGAAGCCATCCTGGACGCCGGTCTCCCCTACACCAGCGGCCCGCAGTGGCTGGCCGAGCAGGTGCTGGCGGGGCGCCACGTGCTGGCCATAGCCGGCACGCACGGCAAGACGACGACGACCTCGATGCTGGCCTGGATCCTGGAATGCGCCGGCCTCACTCCCGGCTTTCTGGTCGGTGGCGTGCCGCTGAACTTTGGCGTCTCGGCGCGCCTGGGCGCGCAGGCCGCAGGGCAGCAGCGGCCGCTGTTCGTGATCGAGGCCGACGAGTACGACACCGCGTTCTTCGACAAGCGCAGCAAGTTCGTGCACTACCGCCCGCGCACCGCAGTGCTCAACAACCTGGAGTTCGACCACGCCGACATCTTCGACGACCTGGCGCAGATCGAGCGCCAGTTCCACCACCTGGTGCGCACCGTGCCGGCGCAGGGGCGCGTCGTCGTCAACGACCTGGAAGAAAGCCTGACGCGCGTGCTGTACCAGGGCTGCTGGAGCGCCGTGGCCAGCTTTGGCAGCACGGTGAGCGACTTTCACGCCGATGGCGAGGCGCACGACTTTCGCGTGCTGCACCGCGCCAGCGGCGCCACCGGCCATGTGCAATGGGCGCTGACCGGGCGGCACAACCAGCTCAACGCGCTGGCCGCCATCGCCGCGGCAGAGCACGTGGGCGTGCCGGTGGATCAAGCGGCGCAGGCACTGGCCAGCTTTCAGAACGTGCGCCGGCGCATGGAGCTGCGCGGCTGCGTGGCCGGCATCACCGTGTACGACGACTTTGCCCACCACCCGACGGCAATCCGCACCACGCTGGACGGGCTGCGGCGCAGCGTAGGCAACGGCGCGCGCATCCTGGCGCTGTTCGAGCCGCGCAGCAATACGATGAAACTGGGAACGATGGCCGCCCAGCTGCCCTGGTCGCTGGAGGCGGCCGACCTGGCGTTCTGCCACACCGCCGGGCTGGACTGGGACGCCGCCCAGGCGCTGGCTCCCATGGGCGCGCGCGCCCAGGTGGCGGGCGACCTGGACACGCTGCTGGCGCAGGTGCTGCAGGCCGCGCAGCCGGGCGATCACGTCGTGTGCATGAGCAACGGCAGCTTTGGCGGCATCCATGCCAGGCTGCTCGACGCTCTGGCCCAGCGCGTCAAGACAGGCCTACGGTAACAACCCCGGACAGTCGCTCAGAAACTGACGGCCATGGCCGCCACGTCCACCCGCACCAGCGGCTGCGACAGCGCGCCAACGGCCGCGCGGGCAAACTGCTGCGCCCAGGCATCGTCCTTGAACAGGCGCGCGCCGGCCGCCTGCGCGACGACCAGCACCTTGTCGGCCAGCAGCACCTTGCCGGTGGCGCGCAGCGGCTCGCAGTCCAGGCGCACGAACTCATCGTCCAGCCAGCGGCGTGCATGATCGGCGGCCATGGGCTCGCTGCCGCGCAAGTCGATGTGATATTCCTCGCCGGGCGCCAGATTCACAAATACTTCACTGCGCATGGTGTCATCCTGAAAGCGTATTGACGGTTGGGATTGCGCGGCCCGCCGCCGGGCCGCGCCACGGCGGCAAGCTTACAGCGCCGGCACACGCCAAGACCATCCAACGCGGCCGCGTGTTTGGCGGCGAACCCGCATCACACGGCGGCCACGGCCGGCGCCTGTGCCTGTGCCGCCGCAGCGCGACGGTGGCGCACGGCCTCGGCCAGGTCGGCCAGCAGGGCTTCGGAGTCGTCCCAGCCCAGGCAGGCGTCGGTAATGCTCTGGCCGTAGGCGAGCGCATTCGGATCGTCCTTGCCCGGCGTGAACTTCTGCGCGCCGGCTGCCAGGTGGCTCTCAACCATTACGCCGAAGATGCTTTGCGAGCCACTGGCGATCTGCGCGGCGATGTCGCGCGCCACGTCGCGCTGGCGCTCGTGCTGCTTGCTGCTGTTGGCGTGGCTGCAGTCCACCATCAGCCGCGGCGGCAGGCCGGCCTTCTCCAGATCGGCGCAGGCGATGGCCACGCTGGCCGCGTCGTAGTTGGGCGCCTTGCCGCCGCGCAAAATCACGTGGCAGTCCTGGTTGCCCGCGGTGTGCACGATGGCCACCTGGCCGTTCTTGTGCACCGACAGGAAGTGGTGGCCGCGGCTGGCGGACTGGATGGCGTCGGTGGCAATGCGGATGTTGCCGTCGGTGCCGTTCTTGAAGCCGATCGGCGCCGAGATGCCCGAGGCCAGCTCGCGGTGCACCTGGCTCTCGGTGGTGCGCGCGCCAATGGCGCCCCAGCTGATCAAGTCGGCGATGTACTGCGGGCTGATCACGTCCAGAAACTCGCTGCCCGCCGGCACGCCCAGGCGGTTGATGTCGATCAGCAGCTCGCGCGCAATGCGCAGGCCTTCGTCGATGCGGTAGCTGCCATCCAGGTAGGGGTCGTTGATCAACCCCTTCCAGCCCACCGTGGTGCGCGGCTTCTCGAAGTACACGCGCATCACGATCTCCAGGTCGTCCTTGTACTGCGCGCGCACCTTCTGCAGTTTGCGCGCGTAGTCCAGCGCCGCGTCGGGATTGTGGATGGAGCAAGGCCCGATGATGACCAGCAGGCGGTCGTCTTCACCGCGCATCAGGCGCTGGATGCCGCGGCGGGTGTCGGCGATCAGGCGCTCGACGGCCGAGCCGCGGATGGGGAAGAAACGAATCAAATGGTCTGGTGGGGGAAGCACGGTGATGTCCTGGATGCGTTGGTCGTCGGTCTGGCTGGTCGAGTCACCGCGGGAATACCAGGTATCGGATGCAGGGGCGTTGGCAGTCATTTGTCGTCCTCAAGGTGGGTTGTGTTCATTGCGGGCCAAAAAAAACCGCCGGGCTGTACAGCTTCGGCGGTTTCTTGGGGTTTGGGTGCTCAGTATTTCAGGTGCGCTCTTACCTCTCATCCGCCTTGGACAGAGAACCAAAAGTAAAAGTAGAACGGGGCTTGAACGCGCATGGCTGTCAATGTAGCACGATTTGGTGCATTGCAACATCCCTGCCCTGTTGCCGTTTGGCTACATGCGCCACCAGCGGCGCAATCGCGCCAGGGCACTGCCCACCCTTCTTGGCGGTACATCGCCCCGGGGCTGCACCGGCGCGGGCAATGGGTCGTCGTCATGGAAATCCAGCAGCACCAGCGCCTGGCCCAGCGCGCGCCAGGCTTGAACCTCGAAGGCGCTGAACACGCGCGGCTCTTGCGCGCCGCCCTGGTGCAGCGCGTCCTGCCAGGCCTGCAGCGTGTCCTGCAGCTGCGCCACGCCATGCGCGTAGGCATCGCATTCGGGCAGCGCGTGCCAATGCGGATCGAGTGCGGTGAGCTGATGGCTGTGGCGGCGCAGCGCCTGCGCCAGCGCGTCGACCTGCGCCAACAGATCCTGCGCCCGGCGAGCCTGGTGGCGCGCGCGGGCCAGCGCCTCGATTTGCGCCGACAGCGCGCCCAGCGCATCGCGCAGCTCGCGCGCCTGCGCATCGCCGCCCGCATCAAGGCGCAACTGGCGCGCCAGATCGGCCAGCGTGGCGCCCGAGGTGGTGCGCAGTGTGGTGGGTGACGGGCGCCGGGCCATGGCGTTGCGACAATGCCCGCCTGCGCCCGGCCGGGTTCAGGCGGTGCCGCCCACGGTCAGGCCGTCGATGCGCAGCGTCGGCTGGCCCACGCCCACCGGCACGCTCTGGCCTTCCTTGCCGCAAGTGCCCACGCCGCTGTCGAGCTGCAGGTCGTTGCCGATCATGCCGACCTTCTTGAGCGACTCGGGGCCGCTGCCCACCAGCGTCGCGCCCTTGACCGGGTAGACGATCTTGCCGTTTTCCACCCACCAGGCCTGGCTGGCCGAGAAGACGAACTTGCCGCTGGTGATGTCGACCTGGCCGCCGCCGAAATTGGTCGCGTACAGGCCGCGCTTGATGCTGGCGACGATCTCCTGCGGATCCTTGTCGCCCGCCAGCATGTAGGTGTTGGTCATGCGCGGCATCGGAATGTGGGCGTAGCTCTCGCGCCGGCCGTTGCCGGTGGCGGACGCACCCATCAGGCGGGCGTTGAGTGAATCCTGCAGATAGCCCTTCAGGATGCCATCCTCGATCAGCACGTTGCGCTGCGTCGGATGGCCCTCGTCGTCCACGTTCAGCGAGCCGCGCCGGTCGGCAATCGTGCCGTCGTCGAGCACCGTCACGCCCCGCGCGGCCACGCGCTCGCCGATGCGGCCGCTGAACGCGCTGGAGCCCTTGCGGTTGAAGTCGCCCTCCAACCCGTGGCCGACGGCCTCGTGCAGCAGCACGCCGGGCCAGCCCGGGCCCAGCACCACGGTCATCTCGCCGGCGGGCGCCGGGCGCGCCTGCAGGTTGACCAGCGCCGCGTCCACGGCCTCGTCCACGTAGCGCTTGATCTGCGCATCGTCGAAATACGCCAGGCCAAAGCGCCCGCCACCACCGGCCGCGCCCATCTCGCGGCGCGGGCCCTGCTGGGCGATCACCGTCACCGACAGCCGCACCAGCGGGCGCACATCGGCCGCCAGCGTGCCGTCGGCGCGGGCAATCAGCACCACGTCGTACTCGCTGGCCAGGCCGGCCATGACCTGCGCCACGCGCGGATCGCGCGCGCGCGCCAGTTGCTCCACCTTCTCCAGCAGCTGCACCTTGGCCGTGCTGTCCAGCGTGGCGATCGGGTCGAGCTGCGGATACAGCGCATGGCTGCGCGCCACCTTGGCCGCGCGCACGCGCGCCGACTGGCCCGCCGCGGCGATCGAGCGCACCGTGTGCGCCGCGTCCAGCAGCGATGCCTCGGAGATGTCGTCGGAATAGGCAAACGCCGTCTTCTCGCCGCTCACCGCGCGCACGCCCACTCCCTGGTCGATGGAGAAGGCGCCCGTCTTGACGATGCCCTCCTCCAGGCTCCAACCCTCGGTGCGCGTGGTCTGGAAGTACAGGTCGGCGTCGTCGACGCGGTGCGCGCGGATCGCGGCCAGCGCGCGCGCCAGGTGGGTTTCGTCGAGCCCGAAGGGCTCCAGCAGCAGCGCGCGGGCCGTGGCCAGGCGCTCGATGGTCGGTTCGCGGGAAATCATCCCCATATTGTAGGCAGGCGCCCCTTGCCCCGTGGGGCGGACGGGCCGGTTCAGCGCCCTGGCAGCAGGTCGCTGTCCTGCGGCTGCTGGGCGCGCGCCACCGACATCAGCACCCCCAGCGCCAGCCCCATCGTGACCATGGCCGTGCCGCCATAGCTGATGAACGGCAGCGGCACGCCGACCACGGGCAGGATGCCGCTGACCATGCCCATGTTGACGAAGGCGTAGGTGAAAAAAATCACCGCCACCGCCGCCGCCGCCAGGCGGGCAAACAGCGTCGTGCCGCGCGAGGCAATGGCCAGCGCGCGCCACACCAGCAGCAAGAAGCAGGCGATCAGCGTGAGGTTGCCCGCCAGGCCGAACTCCTCGGAGAAGGCGGCGAAGATGAAGTCAGTGGTGCGCTCGGGGATGAACTCCAGGTGCGTCTGCGTGCCGGCCATGAAGCCCTTGCCCCAGACGCCGCCCGAGCCGATGGCGATCATGCCCTGGATGATGTGAAAGCCCTTGCCCAGCGGGTCGCGCGTGGGGTCAAGCAGCGTGCACACGCGCTGCTGCTGGTAACCATGCAAAACCGGCCAGTCCACGCCGTCGGCGCACCAGCTGCCGCCCATCACCACCAGCACCGCAATGCCCACCGCGCCCAGCAGCACCGGCGGCAGCACCAGCTTCCAGGACAGGCCGGCAAAAAAGACCACCGACAGGCCGGCGGCCAGCACCAGCAGGGAGGTGCCCAGGTCGGGCTGCTTCATGATCAGGCCCACCGGCAGCATCAGCAGCACCAGGGCGACGACGAAGTCGAAGGCGCGCAGCTGGCCCTCGCGTTTCTGGAACCACCAGGCCAGCATCAGCGGCGTGGCAATCTTGAGCAGCTCGCTGGGCTGGATCACGATGCCGACGTTGATCCAGCGCGTGGCCCCCTTGCGCGTGATGCCGAACAGCGCCACGCCCACCAGCAGCGCCACGCCCAGCGCATAGGCCGGCACGGCCAGGCGCATCAGCTGCTGCGGCGGCACCTGGGCGACGATGAACAGAATGGCCGCACCCAGCAGCATGTTGCGGCCGTGGTCGACAAAGCGCGTGCCGTGGTCGAAACCCGACGAATACATGGCCACCAGCCCCAGGCCTGACAGTGCCAGCAGCAGCAGCAGCGTCGGCCAGTCGAAGCCGCGAAACAGCGGCGCGATGCGCTCGGGCAGCGTGGGAGAGTCGATTGCGGCGGCCATGGGGCGCTGATTATCGCAACCGCGGGCGGCTCCCGCGCGCGCAAACACGGCCGAGGCACTGGCACAAGTGGGCATGCGGGTAGGCACAATCGCAGGCCATGACCACCACCCACATGCTTTATCTGCACGGCTTTCGCTCTTCTCCCCAGTCGGCCAAGGCGCAACGGATGGCCCGTTACGTAGAGCAAAACCACCCACGGGTGCAGCTGTGGTGCCCGCAACTGCCACCCTCGCCGCGCGAGGCCATGGCGCTGATCGAGGACGGCATTGCCGGCTGGCCGAGCGCGCGCATGGCCGTCGTCGGCTCGTCGCTGGGCGGCTACTACGCCAGTGCGGTGGCGCAGCGCATGCACTGCAAGAGCGTGATGCTCAACCCCGCGGTCGACCCGGCGCGCGATCTTGCGCACTACATCGGCGAGCAAAGCAGCTGGCACACGCCCGAGGAGCGCTTTTTCTTTCGCGCCGAATACATCGACGAGCTGCGCGCACTCGACGTGCGCGGCCAGCCCCAGGCCGCGCCCGAGCTGCTGGTGGCCGCCCGGGGCGACGAGCTGCTGGACTGGCGCGAAATGGTGGCGCGCTACCCACAGGCGCAGCACATCGTGCTGCCCGGCGGCGACCATGCTCTGAGCGACTTCGAGCAGGTGCTGGCGCCGGTTTTCGCCTTCCTCGACCTGGCCTGAAACCACCAGACCTGTGTGAGACCGCCCGGCGCAGGCGCCGCGGCGCATGGGACAATTGCCGCCATGCATGCATTGTTCGACGACGCCGGCAAATTTCTGGCCGGCCGCATCCTCTCCGAAACCGACAGTTCGGCCCAGATCGAGCTCGACAGTGGCAAGCGCGTCAAGGCCAAGACCGCGCACATTCTGCTGAAATTCGACCAGCCCGCGCCCGCCGACCTATTGACGCGTGCGCGCGAGACGGCCGCCACCATCGACCCGGCGCTGGCCTGGGAATTCGCCCCCGAGGGCGAGTTCGGCTTTGCCGAGCTGGCGCGCGACTATTTCAGCGCCAGCGCCCCGCCGGTGGAGCAGGCGGCCATGCTGATCGCGCTGTTCGAGGCGCCGCATTACTTTCGCCGCGCGGGCAAGGGCCGCTTCAAGAAGGCTCCGGCCGACATCGTCGCCCAGGCGCTGGCCGCCATCGAGAAAAAGCAGCAGATCCAGGCGCAGATCGACGCCTGGGCGCAGGAGCTGGCCGCCGGCCAGTGCCCGCAGGCGATCCGCGACCAGCTGTACAAAATCCTGTTCAAGCCCGACAAGAACGCGCCCGAATACAAGGCCGTCGTCGAGGCCAGCCGCAGCACCCACCAGGCGCCGCTGGCGCTGCTGCAGGCGGCCGGCGCCATCGACTCGCCCTACGAGTTCCACTACCGGCGCTTCCTGTTCGAGTTCTTCCCGCGCGGCACCGGCTTTGCGCCCGTCACCGCGCCCGAGCCGCCCGCCGACCTGCCTCTGGCGCAGGTGAGCGCCTACTCCATCGACGACTCGCACACCACCGAGATCGACGACGCGCTGTCGCTGCAAGGCCTGGGCAGCGGCCAGGTCACGCTGGGCATCCACATTGCCGCGCCGGGCCTGGCGATCGCGCCGGGCGACGCGCTCGACCAGCTCGGGCGCGCCCGCCTGTCCACGGTCTACATGCCGGGCAACAAGATCACCATGCTGCCCGACGCCGTGGTGCAGACCTACACGCTGGACGCCGGCCGCGCCAACCCTGCAGTCTCGCTGTACGTCACCTATGACGAGGCAACGCTGCAAGAAATCTCCAGCGAAACGCGCCTGGACCGCGTGCCGGTCGACGTGAACTTTCGCCACGACAAGCTCGACCACATCGTCACTGCCGACTGGCTGGCCGGCGGCGACTCGCCCGCCGACACACCGCAAGAACTGGCCGCGCGGCGCGAGGAACTCGCCTTTTTGCACCGCCTGGCGCAGCACCTGAAGGCCGGGCGCGAACAAGTGCGCGGCAAGCCCGAGACCTTCAACCGCCCCGACTACAGCTTTCACCTGCTGGACAAAAAAGGCGACGCGCCCGACGGCAGCGAGACGGTGCAGATCACCACGCGCCGGCGCGGCGCGCCGCTGGACCTGATCGTCGCCGAGGCGGCCATCGTCGCCAACAGCACCTGGGGCCAGATGCTGGCCGCCCAGGGCGTGCCCGGCATCTACCGCAGCCAGGCAAGCCTTGCGTCCGGCATCAAGGTGCGCATGGGCGTCAAGGCGCTGCCGCACGCGGGCATCGGCGTCAAGAGCTACGCCTGGGCCACCTCGCCGCTGCGCCGCTACGTCGACCTGGTCAACCAGTGGCAAATCATTGCCTGCGTGCGCCACGGCGCCACTGCCGCGCTGGCCGCGCCGTTCAAGCCGCGCGACGCCGAGCTGTTCGCCATCATCAGCAGCTTTGACGCCGCCTACAGCGCCTACAACGGCTACCAGAGCGCGATGGAACGCTACTGGACGCTGGTCTGGCTGCAGCAAAACGGCGTCACCGAACTGGACGCCGCGGTGATCCGCGAAGGCATGGGCGGCGACTCCCTGGTGCGCGCCGACACGCTGCCGCTGGTCTTCTCGGTGCTGGGCGCGCAAAACCTGCAGCGCGGCGCGCGGGTGCGCGTGCGCCTGGGCGACATCGACCCGATTGCGCTGGACGTGCATGGCACCGTTCTGGCGCGCCTGGACGACCCGCTCGACCCCGGCGACGACGCGGCGCTGGACGACGAGGGCGACGACGGCGAAGAAGCCGGCGCCGGCGCGCTGGCGATTGCGCTGGACGTGGACGAACCCGCCGGCGACGCCGCCGCCACGCCCGCATCCGTGCCCGGATCCAGCCCCGCCCCGTGAAACTCCCAGCCCTGCTCGCCCGCCTGAGCACGCTGCAGCTTGCGCTGGCCATCTCGGTCGCGGTGCACGCCGCGCTGCTCACCGTGCGCTTCGTCAATCCCGAAGGCTTCAACCGCGTGTTCCAGGACACGCCGCTGGAGGTCATCCTGGTCAACGCGCGTACCGACGAGCGCCCGGACAAGGCGCAGGCCATCGCCCAGGCGTCGCTGGCCGGCGGCGGCGAGGCCGCCCAGGGCCGCGCCACCAGCCCGCTGCCCTCGGCGGCGCTCACCACCGTGGGCAACGACCTGGAAGATGCGCAGCGGCGCATGGACGAGCTGATGGAGCAGCAGAACATGCTGCTGGCCCAGGTGCGCCAGCAGCTGGCCCACCTGCTGCCACCCGACGCGCAGCGCACCAGCGCCAGCGGCGAGCAAGACCAGCGCCAGGAGGAAAAACGCCGTCAGCTCGTCAAGCTGCTGGCCGAGATCGAAAAGCGCATCAACGAAGAAAACGCCCGCCCGCGCAAGCGCTACATCAGCCCGGCCACGCGCGAGGAGGCCTACGCCATCTACTACGACGCGCTGCGCCGCAAGATCGAGGACAAGGGCACGCAGAACTTCCCCGAGCAGGGCGGGCGCAAGCTCTATGGCGAGCTCATCATGGTGATGACCGTCAACCACGACGGGCGCGTGCTGGCCACCGAGATCGCGCAAAGCTCGGGCAACCGGCTGCTCGACCGCCGCGCCGAGGCCATCGCCCGCGCCGCCGGCCCCTATGGCAGCTTTACCAAGGCCATGCGCGCGCGCGCCGACCAGATCGCCATCGTCTCGCGCTTTCACTTCACCCACGACGCCACGCTGCAGACCGAGATGCGCTGATGACCGCCGACACGACCACCGACCTGTACTGCGTGATGGGCAACCCGATTGCCCACAGCCGCTCGCCCTGGATCCACGCGCGCTTTGCCCAGCTCACACAACAGGCGCTGCGCTATGAAGCACGCCTTGTTCCGCTGGACGGCCTGGCCCAGGCGCTGACCGACTTTGCCGCCGCCGGCGGGCGCGGCTGCAACATCACCGTGCCCTTCAAGCTGCAGGCGGCCGAGCTGGCGCACACGCGCAGCGAGCGCGTGCAGCTGGCCGGCGCCGCCAACACGCTGGCCTGGGACGGCGAGGGCCGCATCCATGCCGACAACACCGACGGCCTGGGCCTGGTGGCCGACATCACCCAGGGCGCGGGCCGCGCGATTGCCGGCGCCAGCGTGCTCCTGATCGGCGCCGGCGGCGCCGCTGCCGGCGCGCTGGCTCCGCTGCTCGAGCAGCGGCCCACGCTGATCACCGTCGCCAACCGCACGCTGGAGCGCGCGCAGGCGCTGGTCGAGCGCCATGCCGCGCTGGCGGCCACCCACCAGGTGCCGCTACTGGCGGCCGCGCCCGCCACGCTCAGTGACAGCTTCGACATCGTCATCAACGCCAGCGCCAGCAGCCTGGCCGGCGACGCCGCGCCCGTGCCCGACTGCGTGCTGCGCCCCGGCAGCCTGGCCTACGACATGATGTACGGCCCCGCGGCCCAGGGTTTCCTCCAGTGGGCGCACCGGCACGGCGCGCAGGGCCGCGACGGCCTGGGCATGCTGGTCGAGCAGGCCGCCGAGGCCTTTGCGCTGTGGCGCGGCGTGCGCCCGCCCACGGCCGGCGTGCTGGCCGCACTGCGCCAGCCATGAACGCCCTGCTGCGCTGGCTGGCCCTGGCGCTGTGCGCGCTGGCGGGGCTGCAGCTTTTCTTCGTGCTGCGCATTGCGGCCATGGCCGGCGTGAACCCCGAATCCACCGCCATGCAGCGCTCGGCCGCCATCGCGCAGCTGCGCGGCCCGAGCGCGCTGCACTGGCGCCAGCAGTGGGTGGACTACGCGCAAATTTCCGACCAGCTCAAGCGCGCGGTCATCGCGTCCGAGGACGACGGCTTCGCCCGCCATCACGGCGTCGAGTGGCAGGCCATCGAGCGCGCATGGGCGCACAACGAGCGCAGCCAGCAGCGCGCCAGCGCACGCCGCCCCGCGCGCATCCGCGGCGGCTCCACCATCACCCAGCAGTTGGCCAAAAACCTGCTGCTGTCGGGCGAGCGCACGCTGCTGCGCAAGGGCCAGGAGCTGGTGCTGGCACTGGCGCTCGAAGCGCTGCTGCCCAAGCAGCGCATCCTGGAGATCTACCTCAACAGCGTCGAATGGGGCAACGGCGTCTACGGCGCCGAGGCTGCTGCGCGCCACTACTTTCGCAAAAGCGCGCGCCAGCTCAGCGCCATCGAGGCCGCCCGCCTGGCCGTGATGCTGCCCGCGCCCAAGCGCTTCGAGAAAATGCCCCAGTCCACCTACCTGGCCGCGCGCGCGCGCACCATCGCCGCGCGCATGCCCGCCGCGCAGCTGCCCTGAGGCGCCCTTGACCATGCGCATCCTCGGCATCGACCCCGGCCTGCAGACCACCGGCTTCGGCGTCATCGACGTCGATGGCCACGCGCTGGCCTACGTGGCCAGCGGCACCATCCGCACCACGGGCGCCGGCGTCGCGCTGGGCGACCTGCCGGCGCGGCTGAAGATTCTGTTCGACGGCATCAGCGAGGTGGCGCAGCGCTACCAGCCCGACACGGCCGCGGTCGAGATCGTCTTCGTCAACGTCAATCCGCAATCGACACTGCTGCTGGGCCAGGCGCGCGGCGCGGCGCTCACCGCGCTGGTCAACGCCCGGCTGCCGGTGGCCGAATACACCGCGCTGCAGATGAAGAAAGCCGTCGTCGGCCACGGCCGCGCGGCCAAAGCCCAGGTGCAGGAGATGGTGCGCCGCCTGCTGCACCTGCCCGGACTGCCCGGCACCGACGCCGCCGACGCCCTGGGCCTGGCCGTCACCCACGCCCACGCCGGCGCGGCCATGGCGCGCGTGGGCGAAGTTGCGCAACTGACGCGCCGCCAGCACGCGATGTACAAGGGCGGGCGCAGTTACTGAGCCTAAATCCGGATTTAGGCTGAGGCTGGGTGCAATACCCGTCATTCCGGCGAAAGCCGGAATCCAGGAACCCCGGCTTGCGCCTGGGGTGATGGATTTCCATCAGGCTGAATCAGGCCGAGCGCGCCTGCGGTGCAATAGGCGTATCCGGCATCTGGCCGCTATCCGCAGGCAGCGCCGCAATACCTGACACCACGTCGCCCACGACGATGACCGACGGGCTGGCCAGACCATGGCCCACGATGGTGTCATGCAACCGTCCGAGCGTGGTGACCGCGTGGCGCTGGTCGGGGCGGCTGGCGTTTTGCACGATGGCCACCTGCGTGTGCGCCGGCAGACCGGCCAGCAGATCCTGCTGCAGCCGCTGCGCACTGGCCATGCCCATGTAGATCACCAGCGTCAGGCGCGCCTGGTGGGCGGTTGCGGCCAGCTGGCGCCAGTCGGCGGGGTCGCTGCCCGGGCGGTTGTGGCCAGTGATGAACACCACGCCCTGCGCGTGGTCGCGGTGCGTCAGCGCCACGCCCAGCGCCGTGGGGCCGGCAAGGCCCGCGGTGATGCCGTTGACGACGTCGACCGTGACTCCCGCCGCGCGCAGGTGCTCGGCCTCCTCGCCGCCGCGCCCGAAGATGAAGGGGTCGCCCCCCTTCAGGCGCACCACGCGCTCGCCATCCTGAGCGGCGCTGACCATCAGCCGCTCGATGAAGGCCTGCGGCGTGCTTTTGCAGCCGCCGCGCTTGCCCACGCGCACCACGCGCGCGCCGGGCGGCGCCAACGCGACGATCTCGTCGCTGACCAGGTCGTCGACCAGCAGCAGGCTGGCCGCCTCGATGGCGCGCAGCGCCTTGAGGGTCAGCAGTTCGGGGTCGCCCGGGCCGGCGCCCACCAATGTGCAATGGCCTTGTTTCATTGGATGTCCTCGGTTTGCAGTTGCTGCCTCAGCCTCCGGCACAGCCCGGTGATGTGTTCCACCTGCTGCGCCAGCGCAGCAGGTACGGGGAGCTGGCCGTCCAGCACCTGCCGGGTGTAGGCGGCGGTGCTGGCGGCGTCGATGGCCGCGGGCAGGCCGGGCACTCCATCCGCCGTGCCGGGCACCTGCTCGGCCAGCAACTGGTGGCGGCCCTGCAGCCAGGCGTCGTAGCGCGGCTGGCGGCGCGGGTCGGCGGCGCTCTCGCCCTCCAGCCCGCGCGACAGCAGGGCGTTGAGCCCCAGCTCGGCGCAACACTCGCCCATCAGCGCAAAGTAGTCGGCATGGGTGTAGCTGCTGACCAGCAGCGCTGCGCCCTGGGTGGGCATCAGCAGCTTGACCAGGCTGTGGCCGCTGCTGCGCAGGCCGATGTGCCGGCGCACCTCCAGCAGCCGCACCAGCCCCGGGTGCAACGCGGCCGTGGGCAGGTGCGCCACCGTGCCCGGAGCAATCGCCGCGGGCGCAGCCAGCGCGGGCGTGCCCAGCGCCCGCAGCACCTCGGACGCCTGCACGCGCCCGTCCTCGGTCGCCATGCCGTGCAGCAGCACCGGCAGGCCACGGCGCGCCAGCAGCAGTGCCAGCAGCGGCGTGAGCACCGGCAGGCGGCGCGCGCCGTTGTAGCTGGGCAGCACCACCAGCGGCAGGTCGGCAGGGTTTGCGGGGATCAACGCGATACGCTCGCGTGCGGCATCAACGAAGCCGCACATCTCCTCGGCCGTCTCGCCCTTGATGCGCATGGCCGCGCAGAAAGCGCCCAGCTCCAGGTCGCTGACCTCGCCGTCGAGCACCTGGCCCATGAGGTCGGCAGCCTGCGCTCGCGTCAACGCCTTGGCGCCGCGCGTGCCGCGGCCGATTTCCTTGATGTAGTGGCTGATGCCCATGGTCGGTGTGCAATGAATGGGGCCGCCATTGTCGGACAGGCTTCATACCGATTCGGGTATTTGGATAGTCCTGCGAAGCCTGGTTGCAGGCCTTCTGCGCACCCATCAGAGCGAGGGCGCCCCTCCTGCCAAAACATTGGGCTCCATCGCGGCGAGGGCGCCGCTCCCACGGCGGAAGCGGCATCTCGCGGGGCGGTGCCCAACATTTGGCAGAAGCGGTGTCCTCACCGCGACCCGGGTCAACGGCTCAGGATGAGCTGCGCAATCACGCCGGTGGCAATCGCCACCAGCAGGTAGTCGCTGCCGTACTGCACCCAGTGGTAGCCGCGCGGCGGCGCATTCAGGTGGTGCGCGCGCCAGTTGTTGACAACGTACTGGCGGCCGCGGTAGCGGGCCGGCACGCGGTCGCCGCGGTGCCAGCGCTGCTGCGGCCCACTGCCACGCCAGGGCCGCTGGCGGGCCTGTGCGTGCGGCGGCGGGCCGGAGTGCGGACGCGCCTGTGGCGGGCGCTGCTGGGCGTGGCCCGGGCGGCTCTGCGTCTGGCCGGGGCGATGCCGGGGCGGCTGCTGCGGGCCGCCGCGGCCGTCGTGGCGTCCGTCGCGCGGCTGGGCTTGCGCCATGGCCGGCAGGCCCAGGGCCAGCGCGGCGCCTGCGGCCCAGGCAATGAAGGCACGGCGCGGCGCGCGGGCGGTGATCTGGGTAGTGGGGCTCATGTCTCGTCCTTTCGTGGCAGTAAACGTGCGCCCATGGTCGCTGATTTGCCGCCGCGCAACAGGTGCCGCGCAGCGGTTTTACCGAAGATTTGCATGCGCTTACCGGGGCTTTGCCAGCACGTGCACAGCGTTCACCGGCCGGTAACCCATCGCAACATCTTGAGCAACCTCATCCCGTGCGCGAGCCATGGATCCATGAATAAGTCCCAGGCTGTTTGCTCCGTGCTTTCGACTCGATTCACTGGAATGGATCACATGGAAACGGCCGCCTTCAGCTGTTTCTTGATCGGCGCAAATGCGCCCGCCAGTGTCCATTCCCGCCGGTGACCTTTGCAGCATCCACGGGATTGCCCGATCGCTAGGATGATTCCCATTCATCCATTCAAGCGTTCGCGCCTGCCCGCCATGCCACTTTCCACATCGACCGATCTCCAGCCCCGGCTGCCCGACTTCTTCGACCAGGCACCGACCCTGACGGTGCGCGATCCGCTGTCCGAGTTTCTTGGCGCTGCCGAGGGCGGCGTGCTGCGTTACGGCTATGCCGACGCGGTGCGCCTGGCCGGCCATTCATGCCCGACGGTTGCCGGCGCCTACCTGATGACGCTGCACGGCCTGCGCGCGCTGTACGGCGACGCGCTGCCGGTGCGCGGCGAGGTGGCGGCCTTCATGCACGACGCGCGCGACAGCGGCACCACCGGCGTCACCGCCTCGGTCGTGCAATTGCTCACCGGCGCCGCACCCGAGACGGGCTTTCACGGCATCGGCCCGACTGGCCGTTTTGCCCGCAACGAGCTGCTGCACTTCGACCGCAGCGACGTGCCCGGCGTCTTCGGCCTGCAGCGCACCGACACCGGCGCCGCCGTCGCGCTGCAGCTGAACGCCGCACTGGTGCCCTGGAACGAGGAAATGCCGCGCGTGCTGCCCTACGCGATCGCCGGCCGCGCCAGCGAAGAGCAGTTGCGCCGCTTCGGCCAGCTGTGGCAGCAGCGCGTGCGCGCCATGCTGGTGGACTTTGCCGACGATGCTCAGCTGGTGCAGGTCACGCCCTGGGACAAGCGCCACTGAATATGTCCTGGAGCAAGCGGATGTGCGTCATCGAACCGGATGGTCGGCCAGCGCCAGCCATCTCGAATCGGGCCGCATTTCCCCAATCAACGCCGTGCTTGTTTTCAAGGATTCTCTGCAGGCGATTCTCCGTTTTCCGTCGACAGCTCGGCTTGCCGTAGCACCAGCTGCGTCGCACCTTCGGCCAGATCGGGCGGATAGCCGTAGCGGGCCAGCAAGCGCCGCACGTTGCGACGCAGGCTGGCGCGCACCGATTCGCGCTGCACCCAATCGAGCTTAGGCATTTTCTTGACCATCTCGGTCAACTCGCGCGCCATCAGCCGCAGGGTGTCGCTTTGCATCGCGTCGCGCGCTGACTCGTTGTCGGCCAGGGCGTCGTAGAACGCGGTTTCTTCCGCGCTCAGGCCCAAGTGCTCACCCTGCCGCCGGGCCTCGCGCAGGCTTTTCGCCAGGTCGATCAGGCGGGCGATCATCTCGGCGGTCGAGATGGCCTTGTTGGTGTAGCGCGAAAGCGCATCTTCCAACGCCTCGCGGAATTTCCGGCTCTGCACCAGATTGCTGCGTTCGGTGATGCGGATCTGGTCGTTCAGCAGCTTGCGCAGCGTTTGCAGGGCCAGATTTTTCTGCTCCAACGCGGCCACACGCTGCAGAAAGTCATCGCCCAGGATGTCCAGGCGCGCCTCCTCAAGCCCTGCCACGGCAAACAGGTCGATCACGTCGTCGGCATCCACGGCGCCGCCGATGACCTGGCGCACGGCCGCATCCACGTCGCGCTGTCGGCTGTTGGCCGCGCGGCGCCCATCGTCGTCGGCCAGACGCTTGCGGATCATGGCCGCGCAACGCTGAAAAAAGGCCAGGTGTGACGTGATGGCCGCAGTCTCCGGTCGCGGCACCGCCAGCGCGAAGGCCGTCGCCAATTCCTTGACCAGCGCACGAAAGCGCTGCCAGCCGTCTTCCTGACCCAGCACGTGGTCGATGGCGCGAAGGTACAGCGGCAGCACGTCGCGCGGTTCGGCGTCCAGCGCCGCCGCGTAGTCGCAGCCGTGGAAGAAATCACGCAGCTTCTCGAACGCCGCCTGCATCGCCGGCACGGCCTCGCCTTGTACCTGCCGCACTGCTTCGCCCGTGCCCCCGGCTTGGGTATAGGTGGCCAGCGCATCCGCCAGTTGATCGGCCAGGCCGAGCAGGTCCACGATCAACCCGCCGGGCTTGTCGCCATAGACCCGATTGACCCGCGCGATGGCCTGCATCAGGTTGTGCCCGGCCAGCGGCTTGTCCAGGTACAGCGTGTGCGCCGGCGGGCAGTCAAAGCCGGTCAGCCACATGTCGCACACGATGACCAGCCGCAGATCATCGGCCGGATCCTTGAAGCGTTCGGCCAGGCGCTTGCGCGCAGCCTTGGTGCGCACATGGCTGCGCAGCGGCTCGGGGTCGCCATCGCTGCCGGTCACCACCACCTTCATGGCGCCGCGCTCGTCGTCGGCATCGTGCCAGTCGGGGCGCAGCGCGCGGATGGCCTCGTACAGCCGGGCGACGATGTCGCGGCTCATGGTCACCACCATGGCCTTGCCTTCCATGGCCGCGCGGCGCTGGTTCCAATGGTCAACGATGAAGGCCGCCAGGCGCTCGATGCGCTCCGGCGCGCCGACCAGCGACTCCAGCGGCACCCGGTACCTGCCCGGCGCTACCTCGCCGTCGCGATCCGCGTTGACGACATATTCGACTTCTTCTTCCGCAACCCGCAGGCCCGCTTCATCGACCTTGAGCTTGACGATGCGCGATTCGTAATACAGCGGCTTGGTGGCGCCATCGTCCACCGCTTGCCGGATGTCGTACACGTCGGCGTATTCACCGAATACGTGAATGGTGTTCTTGTCGTCGCCCTCCAGCGGCGTGCCGGTAAAGCCGATGAAGGTGGCGCCCGGCAAGGCTTCGCGCATCCAGCGCGCGCCGCCCTCGACAAAGCCGTACTGGCTGCGGTGCGCTTCGTCGGCCATCACCACCACGTTGTGGCGCTCGGAAATCACGCCTGCGCCTTCCGCGAATTTCTGGATGGTGGTGAACACCACACCGCCTGCGGCGCGGTCAAGCAGCGCTTTCAGATGCTCGCGGCTCGCGGCCTGCACCGGCGGCTGGCGCAGCAGAGCACGGCCGGCGGCAAAGGTGTCGAACAACTGGTCGTCCAGATCGTTGCGGTCGGTGATCAGCACCACCGTCGGGTTGGCCAGGCGCGGCTCGCGAATCAGGCTGCCTGTCAACATCAGCATGGTGAGCGACTTGCCCGAACCCTGCGTGTGCCAGACCACGCCGCCACGCCCGTCACCCTCCGGCTTCAAGCGCGCCAGCACGCTGGCGTGCGCCTTGCGCACGGCACGGAACTGGTGGTAGCCGGCGATCTTCTTGACGACGTCGCCGCGCTCGTCTTCCTCGAAGGTGACGCAGGCACGCAGGTAATCCAGCAGCGCGCGCGGCTCCAGCAATCCATGAATCAACGCATCCAGCGTCGGCGCGCCGCCTCCATCAGCCAGTGGCCGCCACGGCATGTAGCGGCTCGCGCCAGCGGTGAGGGAGCCCACGCGCGTCAACAGGCCATCGGACACCGCGCACAGCACGTTGGGCGCAAACAGGTCCGGCGTGGTCGCCATGTAGCGCTTGAGCTGAGCCATCGCCACGCCCAGATCGGCCTTTTCATCGGCCGGATCTTTCAGCTCGATGACCACCACCGGCAGGCCGTTCAGAAACAGCAGCAAATCCGGTCGAACATGCTTGCCCGACGGGCCTGCAACAGTGAGCTGACGCACCGCCAGCCAGTCGTTGGCCGCCGGGTTGTCGAAGTCGATCAGCCGGGCGCGGCCACCACGCATCTCGCCGCCTTTGGCGTCGCGGTATTCCACCGGAACGCCATCGACCAGCAAGCCGTGCAGCCAGCGGTTGTTCTGGATCAGCGTGGGGTGCGGCGGATGCAAAAGCGTGTGGGCCACGCCCGCCAGTGCCTCGCGCGACAGCGCGGGGTTCAGCCGTTGCAGCGCGGATGCCACGCGGCCGGACAACACGACGTCGGCAAACGACGCGCGCTCCGGCTGCGGCGCATCGGGCCCCAGCTCGGGCCCGTGGCGCAAATCGAATCCCGATTGGCGCAGCAGCCCGAGCGCCCCGAGTTCGACGTCCTGCTCACGTGGCATGGGCAAGCTGCGGTGCTTCCGCCACCTCTGCAAGCGGCTGGAATTCGGCCCCGGTGCAAGGCGCGAAACCGTGTGGCCAGGGCGCCCGCAGCAAACACAGCACCCGCATTTGCAACGGCGCGCCATGGTTCACGCGGGCCACGCGCAAGTCGATGGACTGCACGCCGCCTCGCGTCGCCAAGGCGCGCACGTCGCGTGCCAGATAACGCGGCACATAGCCCAGGCGCAGCCGCTGCACGCCATCGTCCAGAACGGCCACGGCATGCGGGTCATGCGCGTTGTCGTCTTCCAGCTCCAGGCGCAAAACGTCTTGCGCACGCAGCGTCGCCAGCCGCTCATGCGCCGGCGCGCCAGCGTGGCGCAAGCCGTGCAAAAAAAAGCGGTCGCTGTAGCGGCCTTGCGCGTCGGCCACGGGCTGGGGAAATACTTCGAGCGCGTCGGTCTGGCGAATGCCCTCAGTCACACCCAGTACGGCCAGCGGCGTCGGCGGGCTTTTCGGGTCAAAGCCGCTCCACGTCAGCCAGGCCTCGTACTCGGGCCGAGAGCGCGAGAGCAGGCGATTGGCCAGCAGCGGAAACAAGGTGCGCGAGCGATACACCGTGCGCAGATCGTCCATGCCCGGGAAAGGATGAAATCCCGGCAGCGTCAGCGCCCCGTGCGTGTAGGCAAAGCGATATTCGCCATCAGCATGTTCCAGCTTTGCCACGGGCGACCACGCGCCCCGTTCGGCCGAGCCGCCGCGCCATGCGATGAATACGGTCGTGTTCATGATTCCTCCGGTTGCAGTATCCGCCTTCGGTTCTGGGCCGAGGGTGTGCAGAATTTTGTGTAAACGGACAATCCACCGCCGGCGT
>PGEI01000006.1 GCA_002894305.1 Comamonadaceae bacterium CD01 | reverse complement strand
CCCTTTTTAGACCAATTCAGCCTCGCCCTGGCTTAACTGATCGGCATTGGGCATGCAGCCGGCTTTGGGGGGCGTCAGCGCATCACTTGACGTGGTTGCCGATCAGTTTTGCCAGTTCGAACATGGACACCTGAGGCTTGCCGAACACTTCCTTGAGTTTGGCGTCTGCGTTGATCATGCGTTTGTTGGCGGCGTCCTGCAGGTTGTGCGCCTTGATGTAGACCCATAGCTTACTGATGATTTCCGTGCGCGGCAGCGGCGCCGCGCCGACGACGGCGGCCAGTGCGGGGCTGGGCGTCAGGGGCTTCATGAAAGCCGGGTTGGGAGCGCGCTTCTTGGCGGGGGTGCCGCTGGCAGCGGATTTGGCGGTGACCATATCGAATCCTTGTGCTTGGGTAGGAGAGCAGCAGACCCCGCAGGGTTGCTGGCACGGCAATGCTAATGGCAAAAATCCATACGTCGCACGCGGATGCGCCGTTTTTTGCACGCTCTGCCCTTTGTTGCCGGTGGTTGCGCCACACAATGCTGCAGCAAACATACAAACCACGAGGATGCGTACATGGTGACTTCTACTTCAGCGAACTTCAGTACCTGTGATTTGTGCGATGAGCACAAGGACGGCAGCCAGGGTGTTTTCAGGGTGTTGCCGCCCGTCTTTCTACAGTTTGGCGGCCTGCAAGCTTTTTGCGGCCCGGCCCGCACGGTGCAGTGTCTGGAGGACAACACCCTGGTCAAGGCCGCGGTGGAGCAGGACGGCGGCGGTCATGTGCTGGTGGTGGACGGCGGCGCGTCGCTGCGCCGCGCCCTGGTAGGTGGAAATATTGCCGCGGCTGCGGCGCGCAATGGCTGGGCGGGCTTGCTCATCAATGGCTGCGTGCGCGATGTGGCCGAACTTGAAGCCGAGCCGATTGGCATTCGCGCGCTGGCGCCGATGCCCATGCCCACGCAGCGGCGCGGGCAGGGCGTGGCGGATCTGCCGGTGCAAATACAGGGCGTGTGGGTGCGCCCGGGCGATTGGATCTATGCGGACGCGGATGGCATCGTGGTCAGCGATCGGCCATGCGTGCTTGGCCGGTCTTGATGCATCCGCTGCTTTGCGGCCCATCGCAAGGGTTGTGCGCGGCGGTTGTCGTATTGGCGGTGTTGCGGCGACTGCGGCAGTCCGGCTTTGCTAGGCAGAGGAAGTGCAGGATGGTGGTGATATTTTCGGGTTGCAGGAATGCTATTCCACATTGTGAGATTTAACGCAATTGCACTCTTGTGCGGCTTTTCGTCTGAAGGGTGTTATTTTCATAATCAGAAAAATACATGGCAATTTATTGATTTATATGATATAAATTTACGTCTTCTATAAGACATAAGAATTTTTTAAGTCTTCTATAAGACATAGAATTGAACCCAAGGGAGCCAGCCGGATCCCGCAATTTTCAACCTTTGGAGAGCGCAAATGCCTGATTCCTTGAATGCACAACTGAGCCGCGAGCAACAAATCGCCGCCCTGGAGAAAGACTGGGCCAGTAACCCACGTTGGAAGAGCGTCAAGCGTGGCTACTCTGCGGCGGACGTGGTGCGCCTGCGTGGCAGCCTGCAGCCTGAGTACACGCTGGCACAGCGCGGTGCAGAAAAGCTGTGGGAGAAGATCAACGGCGGCTCCAAGAAGGGCTATGTCAACGCCTTCGGCGCCATCACCGCTGGCCAGGCCATGCAGCAGGCCAAGGCCGGGCTGGAGGCGGTGTACCTGTCGGGCTGGCAGGTGGCTGCCGACGGCAACACCAGCGAGACCATGTACCCCGATCAGTCGCTGTACGCCTACGACTCGGTGCCGACCATGGTGCGCCGCATCAACAACACTTTCAAGCGCGCCGACGAGATCCAGTGGAGCCGTGGCGTCAACCCCGGCGACAAGGAATTCATCGACTACTTCCTGCCCATCGTGGCCGACGCCGAGGCCGGCTTTGGCGGCGTGCTCAATGCCTTCGAGCTGATGAAGAACATGATCGGCGCGGGTGCCGCCGGCGTGCACTTCGAAGACCAACTGGCTGCAGTGAAGAAGTGCGGCCACATGGGTGGCAAGGTGCTGGTGCCCACGCAGGAAGCTTGCGAGAAGCTGATTGCCGCGCGCTTCGCCGCCGACGTGATGGGCGTGCCCACCATCGTGCTGGCCCGCACCGATGCCGAGGCCGCCAACCTGATCACCAGCGACCACGACGCCAACGACAAACCCTTCCTGACTGGCGAGCGTACGCAAGAGGGCTTCTATCGTGTCAAGAACGGACTGGAGCAAGCCATCAGCCGGGGCGTGGCCTACGCTCCGTATGCCGACCTGGTGTGGTGCGAGACCGGCGTGCCTGACATCGGCTTTGCCCGCGAGTTTGCCCAGGCCGTGCTGGCTGCCTGCCCCGGCAAGCTGCTGTCCTACAACTGCTCACCATCGTTCAACTGGAAGAAGAACCTCAACGACAAGCAGATCGCCTCGTTCCAGGAAGACCTGTCAGCGCTGGGCTACAAGTTCCAGTTCATCACGCTGGCCGGCATTCACAGCAACTGGTACAACACCTTCAAGTTCGCGCACGAATACGCGCGCGGCGAAGGCATGAGGCACTACGTCGAAATGATCCAGGAGCCCGAGTTCGCCGCGCGCGAGCAGGGCTACACCTTCGTGTCGCACCAGCAGGAGGTTGGTGCGGGCTACTTCGACGATGTGACCACCGTGATCCAAGGCGGCTCGTCCAGCGTCAAGGCGCTGAGCGGCTCGACTGAGGAAGAGCAGTTCCACTGAGCTTGATCGCCATGCCGACCTGAACGGGCGGCATGGCGATATAAAAGCAAAAGCCAGCCGGTTTTATAGCCGACTGGCTTTTTTGCATTGGATAGCTGTCGTCGCTGTCAGCTGGCGCGCAGCTTGGTGCCAAAGGCCGAGCCGGCCAGAGCGAATACCGAATTGGGAACACCCTGGGCAGGGAATTGCGTACGCGCACGCGGTTTGACGACTGCACGGGCGTTGGCTGCGGCGGCCTTGCCCGTGGGCGCGGCGGCACTGTGCTTATGGTTGCGGCGGTGTTGTGCAACCAGGTCGGCAATCGTGATCGACTGCAGATAGTCCATGACGCGCGTCTGAAAGTTGGACCACAACTCTGCCGTCATGTCTGGTTGCTCGGCATTGGCTTGCGCGGCATCGGCGTTGCCGCGTTTGAGGAAGCGCTCGCAAGCGGTGATGACATCGGCAGTGGACAGCGTTTGCGCGTCCTGGCGCAGCACATAGCCACCGCCCGGACCACGGATGCTGCGTACGATTTCGGCACGACGCAGGGCGCTGAAAATTTCTTCCAGCTGCGACAGCGCAATGCCCTGGCGGGTGCTGATCGCGGGTAAGGCCACTGGATGGCCGTGTGAATGCAGGGCCAGGTCAGTCAGGGCCGTTACGGCCAGCTTGCTTCGGGTTGTCAGGCGCATGGTGAAATCCTTGTGTTTATGACTTCAAAATTGGTGCAGGCGAACGGCTGGCCAGCGTGGCGCAACCAGCCTGCACGACACGGTATTTGGTGTGAGATGCTGCGAACTAGTTCCCGCAGTATTTGCTGCGCGCCTTTCTATTTCTTATCTTTGTCCATGTCCTGCCTATCCGTTATGCGACGAAATGGGCTGTTTCTGGCAGCGACGCAGTTGAGAAAGCGGGCAATGGCAACAGATTTGCGCGGCTAGGTGAGGGCGTGTGCTTTGGCATGGTTGGTGAACCAGTCGCGCCGTTGCGTTGCATGGCAGAAAAAACTCAAGAACCACGCTGATGAGCCGAATACGGGATAGAAGCCATTAAAGACCTTGTCCGATCCATGGATTGTAACGTGGATGCAAGTTTCACGTTGGCTGAGCAAAAGAGGGAGCAATGATGATGGACGTGAGCCTGCAGCCCCCTGTGATGGCTGCGCACGACGGGACGCATGTTGCCGCATGGGGGTGGAGTGAGCGCTTTCGCATGCCCTTGTACAAGCCCGGCACCCGCGTGCGCAGAATGGGGCAGTGGGAGACGATCAGCCATGTCGCGCTGCGACGTGACGACATGGTGATCTACCTGACTGGGCAAGCCGATCCGGTCGATCCGCTGGAATTGGAGCTGGAGCCCACCGTGTTCACCACGCTTCGGGTTCCGGACGTGCTTTATCCGGCTGGCAGCCTGGTGTCTAACAGGCGTTGAGCCGGGCCTCAGGTCACGCTAGCAACGACTGGCCCATGCGTACCGGTATCGTGGCGGTCAGCGACGGGTTCCACTGCAGCGCGCCGCGCTGCAGCAGTAGCACCACGGTCGACCCCAGCTGGAAGCGGCCCATCTCGTCGCCCTGGCTCAGGCTGGTCGCGCCTTGCGGATAGTCCCAACTGCGGATCTGGCCCGAGCGTGGCGGATTGACCTGGCCGTGCCACACGGTTGCCATGCTGCCAACAATGGTTGCGCCAACAAGTACCAGCGCCATCGCCCCTAGCGGCGTATCGAACATGCACACCACCCGCTCATTGCGGGCAAACAGGCCCGGCACGCCTCGTGCCGTCGTCGGATTCACGGAATACAGTGAGCCGGGTACGTGGGTCATGTGCTGCAGTTGCCCGTCGCAAGGCATGTGGATGCGGTGGTAGTCGCGCGGGCTGAGATAGATCGTGGCGAACAGGCCGTCGTTGAAGCGCGCGGCCAGCGCTGCGTCTCCGCCCAGCAGCGCCGTACTGGAGTAGGCGTGCCCTTTGGCCTGGAAGATCTGATCGCCGGCAATCGGCCCGATCTGGCTGATGGCGCCATCGACCGGGCTGATGAATGCACTATCGGCCAGCGGGCGCGTGCCTGGGCGCAGCGCGCGGGTAAAAAATGCGTTGAAGCTGGCGTAGCTGGCGACGTCGGAGTTGGCGGCCTCGTTCATGTCGACGCGGTAGCGTGCGACGAACCAACGAATGAAAGCGGTGGTCATGGCGCCGCCCTGCCACCAGGCCATGCGGCCGGCAAGCGCGGTCAACGCTTGTTTGGGAAGCAGATGTTGCAGGGCCACGGAAAAACGTTCAGACACGGGTAATGGTTCCACGCAAGAGGCTGGGCGAAAGGTTTGCGATTGTAGCGACGCACTTGCCAGCGACCGCAGAGGCACTGTTGGTGCCAACTGCCTGCCCGAAGGCGCGACAAGTGTCAGTGAGTATTTGCTGGTGTCATCAACGCTGTACAATCAGTAAGTTTTACTTCAGTGCAGCGCTGGTTTCGTCTGCTTTTGCCACGCCTGGATGTACGAGGGCGTGGCGAAATGGTGGGATTTCGCACGTAATCCGCTTTTGCGGTCGTGGCGAAATTCAACATCGGCACGATGCGGTATTCCAGTTCGGGCAGGGCGGCATCGACAAGGGTGTCATGGGCGTGCACTGGCGATATAACCTCCGATACACTGAAACAGAGGACTCATGGCCAAGGAAGAACTGATTGAAATGCAAGGTAGCGTTACCGAAGTGCTGCCCGATTCGCGCTTCCGTGTGACGTTAGACAACGGACACGAACTGATTGCCTACACTGGCGGAAAAATGCGCAAGCACCATATCCGTATTCTGGCGGGCGACAAGGTTTCGCTGGAAATGTCGCCTTATGACTTGTCCAAAGGGCGGATCACCTTCCGCCACCTTCCAGGTCGAGGCCCCGGCCCCAACTCCAACCGTTGAAATGCGCGTCGAGTGGGTTGCAATTGCGCAGAAATGAAGCGGCGCCAGGTTAGAATACGCGCCGTCGGAGCGTAGCGCAGCCTGGTAGCGCATCTGCTTTGGGAGCAGAGGGTCGCGAGTTCGAATCCCGCCGCTCCGACCAATACATAGTCCGGGCACCTCCGCAGGTGTCCGGATTTTTTTATTCTTCCATTGAAAATCAATAAATTATTGTTCGTACGTGTCCGCTAACGTGCGCCGACAGCCAGCGCAAACGGGGGGCAAACGGGGAACAAAACAGGCGGGGGCTAAAATTTCGGCGTTTGTTCCCCCGGGAATGGCGCAAACCCAGCAGTGGCGCGGGTTTGCCGGTTTTTCCGGTGTCGTGATCCACCGGCAAGCCGGCTACCAAAACCGAGGTATCCAATGCTGACCGATGCCGAATGCCGAAACGCGACCTGCCGCCAGAGAAGAAGCGCGCCCGCCTGGCCGATGCGGGCGGTCTGTATCTGGAGATTGCGCCCAGCGGCTCGAAGCGCTGGTTCTGGAAGTACCGCGTCAACGGCAAAGAGGGGTGCCTGGCGATTGGCAGTTATCCGGCCGTGAAGCTGCCAGCCGCACGCCAGGCGCGCGACGATGCCAAGGCGCAAAAGGCCGGTGGCGCCGATCCTGTGAAGTCGCGCCAGGTGGCACGAGCCATGGTCGCCGACACGCTGGGTGCTGCAGAGCGGATGATCGAAGCCGCCGTCGAATACTCTCTTGAGAGGAAGCAGTTTGGCGTGCCTATCGCCTCGTTCCAGGCGGTGAAGCATATGTGCGCCGACATGGCCGCGAGAGTCGAGCCTTGCAAGGCGCTGCTATGGCATGCGGCCTTCGTCGTCGCGAACGGCATGTCGGAAGGCCCTGCCATGGCATGTCTTGCAAAAAGCCATCTTTCCGATGTCGGGCGTTTCGTGGCCCGTACGGCGACCGAGGTCCACGGAGGCATAGGTTTCACCGACGCGCTCGGCTTGCACCTATGGTTCAAGCGCATCGGCGTGAACCGGCAACTGTTCGGCGGGCCTGAATTCCTGCGTGCCGAGGCAGCCCGCATGCAAGGCTGGACTGCATAGATCATCCTGGCTAATGGCGAGGTTGTTCCATTAGCGTACCTGTGGAATGACCGCCCGCGTTTACGCGCATTTGTATGCAGTTCGGGTTGGCGCAGGCAAAAGAAAACCCAGCCGCATGGGCTGGGTTTTCGGTCGCTGGTCAAGGCGAGTGCGGACGTTTATTCCACCTTGGCCTTCTCGCGCAGTTCCTGCTGGAACTGCATGAGTTTTTGCTGCTGCAGCTGCTGGGCGATCTGGGGCTTGACGTCATCGAGCTTGGGCAGCTCGGCGTCGCGCACGTCGTCCAGGCGGATGACGTGCCAGCCGAACTGGCTCTGAACCGGGGTGTCGGTCATCTGGCCCTTGTTCAGCTTGACCATGGCCTCGGTGAATTCGGGCACATAGCTGGCCGGGCTGGCCCAGTCCAGGTCGCCGCCACGTGCGCCCGATCCGGGATCCTTGGATTGCTTCTTGGCGATGTCCTCGAACTTGGCGCCCTTCTTGATCGAGGCGATGATGGCCTTGGCGTCGGCCTCCTTGTCGACCAGGATGTGGCTGGCCTTGTATTCCTTGCCGGCGTTGGCGGCGACGAACTTGTCGTATTCGGCCTGGATGTCGGCGTCGGTGACCGGGTGGGCGTTCTGGTAGTCGGCAAACAGTTCACGAATCAAGATGGTCTGGCGCGCCAGCTCCATCTGGGTCTTGTAGTCGGCCGTGTTCTCCAGGCCGCGCTTGGTCGCCTCCTGCATGAAGATTTCGCGGGCGATCACTTCTTCCTTGATCTGGTCTTCCATCTCGGCGTTGACCGGGCGGCCCGAGCGCTCGAGTTGATCCTTGAGCACTTCGACGCGCTCCTTGGGGATGGCCTTGCCGTTGACGATGGCGAGGTTTTGTGCGGCAACAGGCAAGGCGACGCTGCCCAGCATGGCAGCGGCCACCAGGCCGGACATGAGCTGTTTCTTCATGAAAAATCCTGAACGGGGGAGAGATGGCGCGGGCAACGAACCCGCAGCGCTTTTGAGCGTGATGTCGTCAAAGAGTTTCAATGGCGATGGCATGCGCGCCATGGTCAATAAAAATCTGCAGCGCATCATACACAAGCCGATGGCGCGCAACGCGGCTTTTTCCGTCGAACGCGGGGCTGGCAATGCGCACCCGGAAATGCGTGCCAAAACCTGTTCCGTTGGCGCCGGCATGGCCTTCGTGCTTCCAGCTTTCGTCCAGCACTTCCAGGCTGGTGGGCACCAGCGTCTGCTGCAAATGACTTTGCATGGCCTGGGCGGTGACGGCAAAAGAGGCGTCGGTCATGGTTGTGCGTCCTTGGAGGGGTGGGTGTCTGCCGCGTCGTGCTCGATGTGGCGGGTCAGGTAAAGCGCCTGGCCGACGATGAAGACGAGCGGGAACACGTAGCCCCACAGCTTGAAGTCGGCCCAGGCGTCGGTGGACCAGAAGGCGGCCACGTAGCCGTTGAGCGTGGACATGAACAGGCAGTACAGCACCCAGGCCACGCTGAGCCTGTGCCACACGGCGTCGGGCAGGGCGAGCTGGCTGCCCAGCATGACGCGCAGAAAGTTCTTGCGGTAGCCCCACAGCGCCACGGCCAGCGCCAGCGCCATGGCGGCGTAGAGCACGGTGGGCTTCCACTTGATGAAGCGGTCGTCCTGCAGGCCCAGCGTGAGGGCGCCGAAGATCAGGATCAGCGCAAGCGTCGCCTTGTGCATCGTCGTCAGCTTCTTGTCGATGGCGTAGATGATGGCCATCTGCACGCAGGTGGCGGCCATCAGCACTGCCGTGCCGGCGTAGATGCCCTGCAGCTTGTAGGCGACGAAGAACAGCAGGAGGGGCAGAAAGTCGAGCAGCAGTTTCATGGCGGGGTGGGTTCAAACTCCAGCGAGGCCGAGTTCATGCAGTAGCGCTGGCCGGTGGGTGCAGGGCCGTCGGGAAACACATGGCCCAGGTGGGCTCCGCATTGGGCACAGACTGTCTCCACGCGCACCATGCCGTGGCTGCGATCCTCGATTTCGCGGATCGCGCCCGGCACCGCCTGCCAGAAGCTGGGCCAGCCGCAGCCGGCGTCGAACTTGGTGTCGGATACGAACAACGGTGCGCCGCAGCAGATGCAGTGGTAGCGGCCGTTGTTCCAGTGCTGATTGTATTGGCCGGTGAACGGGCGTTCGGTGGCGGCGTGTCGCGTGACTTCATAGGCGCCGGGTTCGGCATTCTTGTCTCGCAACACCTGTTGCCACTGCGTTTCGGTTTTCTGGATGGGATAGGTCATGACGAGCAGCTCAAGGCAATGGAGTGGGCCCAGTCGGGCGGCAGGCCGGCCCAGTCGGCGTGATCCGGGCGTTCTTCAAATGGATGCTGCAGCACGGTTTGCAAGGTGTGCACCACGCTGAAGTCGCCCTGCCGTGCCGCGTCGATGGCCTGTTCGGCCATGTAGTTGCGCAGCGCAAAGCGCGGATTGGTGCGCAGCATCCGCGCTGCGGCGCCCGCCTGTTCGCTGCGCGCGATGCGGCCGCGGTAGGCGGGCAGCCAGGTGTCAAAGCCCTCGCGGTCGACCAGCAGGTCGCGTGCATGGGTGAAGTCATCGTCCGCGACGCTTTGCGACAGGCTGCGCCAGAACAGCGTCCAGTCCACCTGCTGGGCGGCAAGCAGGTGCAGCAGTTGCCACAGCAGGGCAGCGTCGCCTTCTTCGGGCGGGCCTTGCAGTCCCAGCTTGGCGAACATCAGCACCTGGTAATGTGACTCGAAGCTGGCTTCGTAGGTCTGCAGCGCATCCTGCGCGTCATCCTCAGTGCCGATCAGCGGCAGCAGCGCGCGCGCCAGGCACAGCAGGTTCCAGTAGGCGACGGCGGGCTGGCGGTCGAACGCATAGCGGCCCAGGCGGTCGCTGTGGTTGCAGATGTGGTGGGGATCGAAGGCGTCGAGGAACTGGAACGGGCCATAGTCCAGCGTCAGCCCAAGGATGCTCATGTTGTCGGTATTCATCACCCCGTGGCAGAACCCGGCCGCCTGCCAGTGCGCCAGCATCTGCGCGGTGCGCTCGCCGACCGTCTGCAGCAGCGTTTGGTAAGGGTTGTTTGCGGACTGGCACTGCGGGTAATAGCGCTCGATCACATGGTCGGCCAGGCGGCGCAGTTCATCGGTCTGCCTGCGGGCAGCGAAATGCTCGAAATGCCCGAAGCGGATGAAGCTGGGCGCCACGCGCGTGACGACGGCGGCGGTCTCCAGCGTCTCGCGCTGCACCGGCTGCGGCGAGCCCACCAGGCACAGCGCGCGCGTGGTGGGAATGCCCAGTGCGTGCAGCGCATGGCTGGCCAGGTATTCGCGGATCGACGAGCGCAGCACGGCGCGCCCGTCGGCACCACGCGAGTAGGGCGTGCGCCCGCTGCCCTTGAGCTGCACTTCCTGATCCTGCACCGTCTCGCCCAGCCACAGTGCGCGGCCGTCGCCCAGCTGCCCGGCCCAGACGCCGAACTGGTGGCCGCTGTAGACGCTGGCCAGCGGCTGGCTGCCCGGGGCAGTGGCGTTGCCGCTGAAGATCTGCAGCGCCTCGTCGCTGGCCAGCCAGCCGGCGGGCAGCTCCAGAAGTGCGGCCACGTCGTCGCAGCGCGCAACCCAGTGCGGCGCGGGCAGGGGTGTGGGGGCCAGCCGGGTGTAGAAGGCGCTGCCCAGACTGGCGAAGTCGCCGTCGTGGCGCCAGGCAAGAGCAGGAGCGGCAACGGCGGATGGTGCGGAGGCGGGCATGGGCACGATTGTGGTGCAGAGCGCCGCGCTGCACGGCACGCAGGGGATTGCGCCGCCATGTCATGTGCGTGACATGCGGGGGCAGGCAGGGCGGGTGCTTGCGGGTTTTTTCTCTGAAAAACCGGGGAGCGGCCGCTACGATGGCCGGATTGATTCCATGACAACCAAGGAGCTTCTATGTTGGGCCAGATGCAGAGCCAACCCCTGCTGATTTCCATGCTGATGGATTTTGCCGAGCGCCACCATGGCGACGGCGAGATCGTCTCGCGCCGGGTGGAGGGTGACGTCCACCGCTATACCTACCGCGACCTGGCCGGACGCGCCAAGCAGCTGGCCCATGCGCTCGACGGCGCGGGCCTGGCCCAGGGCGACCGCGTGGCGACGCTGGCCTGGAACGGCTACCGTCACATGGAGCTGTACTTTGGCGTGGCCGGTTCGGGCCGGGTCGTGCATACGCTCAACCCGCGCCTGCATCCCGAACAGCTGGCCTGGATCGTCAACCACGCCGAAGACCGCGTGCTGTGCTTCGACATGACCTTCTTGCCGCTGATCCAGGCGGTGCACGGCAATTGCCCGACGGTGAAGCAATGGGTGGCGCTGTGCGACGCGGACAAGCTGCCCGCGGACAGCGGCATTCCCGGCCTGGTCAGCTACGAGGCGTGGATCGGCGGGCATTCCAGCCAGTACATCTGGCCCCAGCTCGACGAGAACACCGCCGCCGGCCTGTGCTACACCAGCGGCACCACGGGCAATCCCAAGGGCGCGCTGTACAGCCACCGCTCCACTGTGCTGCATGCCTACGGCGGCGCGCTGCCCGACGCCATGGGCCTGTCGGCACGCGACTCGATGATGCCGGTGGTGCCGATGTTCCACGTCAACGCCTGGGGCCTGCCCTATGGCGCGACGCTGACCGGCTGCAAGGTGGTCTTTCCCGGCCCGGCGATGGACGGCAAGTCGATCTACGAGCTGATGGAGTCCGAAGGCGTGACCATGGCCGCAGGCGTGCCGACGATCTGGCAGATGCTGCTGAGCCACGTGCAGGGCAACAAGCTCAAGTTCTCTGCGCTCACGCGCACCGTGATCGGCGGCTCGGCCTGCCCGCCGGCCATGATCGACACCTTCCGCGAGGAGTTTGGCGTCGACGTGCTGCACGCCTGGGGCATGACCGAGACCAGCCCGCTGGGCACGGTCTGCACGCTCAAGAACAAGCATCTGGCATTGCCGCGCGAGGAGCAGCTGCAGATCCGCCTCAAGCAGGGGCGCGCCATCTTCGGCGTGGACATGCGCATCGTCGGCGACGACGGCCAGGAGCAGCCCTGGGACGGCAAGACCTTTGGCGACCTGCAGGTGCGCGGGCCCTGGATCATGCAGAGCTATTTCAAGGGCAGCGACCCCTCGGTCAAGGACGCCGCCGGCCACGACTGGTTCCCCACGGGCGACGTGGCGACCATTGACGCCGATGGCTTCATGCACATCACCGACCGCACCAAGGACGTGATCAAGTCCGGCGGCGAGTGGATCAGCTCGATCGACATCGAGAACATCGCGATGGCACACCCGGCCGTGGCCATGGCCGCGTGCATCGGCATGCCGCACCCCAAGTGGGACGAGCGGCCCATCGTCGCCGTGGTCAAGAAGCCCGGCGCCGAGCTCACGCGCGAGGAACTGCTGGCCTTCTACGAGGGCAAGACCGCCAAGTGGCAGATCCCGGACGACGTTGTGTTCGTCGACGCCATTCCGCTGGGCGCGACCGGCAAGATGCTCAAGACGCGCCTGCGCGAGCTGCTCAAGGACTACCGCCTGCCCGGCGCCTGAGCGTATTGCAGCTTGAGCGACGCGCGGCCTGTGGGCCGCGCGTCGCTTAGGTGATAGGTGCTCGGGACTATCCCTGAAGGCCAATGCCCGTGTGACCTGTACGCTGCACACCCATCCATCACGACAGCCGACAAAGGAGAGACACCATGGGTTTTGGTTTGAAGAGGGTCAGTGCAGCGGCGCTGCTGGTCAGCGTTGCCGGCGCCGCGCTGGCGCAGCAGGGCGAGACCGTCAAGATCGCCTGGATGGATCCGCTGTCGGGCCTGATGGCGGCCGTTGGCACCAACCAGCTCAAGACCTGGCAGTTCCTGGGTGAGGAATTCAGCAAGAAGAACCAGTCGGGCGTGAAGTTCGAGGTCATCGGCATCGACAACAAGCTCAGCCCGCAGGAGACCAGCAGCGCGCTGCGCTCGGCCATCGACCAGGGCGTGCGCTACGTGGTGCAGGGCAACGGCTCGGGCCCGGCGCTGGCCATCATCGACGCGTTGAACAAGTACAACGCGCGCAACCCGGGCAAAGAGGTGCTCTACCTGAACTACGCCGCGGTCGATCCGGATCTCACCAACAGCCAATGCAGCTACTGGCACTTCCGCCTTGACGCCGACACCTCGATGAAGATGGAGGCGATCACCACCTACATCAAGGACGAGCCCAGTGTCCAGAAGGTCTACCTGATCAACCAGAACTACTCGCACGGCCACCAGGTCAGCAAATACGCCAAGGACATGCTCAAGAGGAAGCGCCCCGACGTGCAGGTCGTCGGCGACGACTTCGCGCCGCTGGCGCAGGTGCGCGACTTCGCGCCCTATGTGGCCAAGATCAAGCAGTCGGGCGCGGACACCGTGATCACCGGCAACTGGGGCTCGGATCTGGCGCTGCTGATCAAGGCGGCCAACGACGCCGGCCTGAACAACGTGAATTTCTACACCTACTACGGTGGTGTGACCGGCACGCCGACCGCGCTGGGCCCCAACGCGGCGGGCAAGGTCTACATGGCCACGTACGGGCACAACAACCTGCCCGGCGACATCGGCCGCCTGGTGGTCGACTTCAAGAAAAAGTTCAACGACGACATGTATGCCAACGCCGTCTACCACGGCTACTCCATGCTCGACACCGCCTTTGCCCAGGCCAAGAGCACCGACCCGGCCAAGGTGGCCAAGGTGCTCGAAGACATGAGCTTCAACAGCTTCAACGGCGAGGTGAAGATGCGCAAGGCCGACCACCAGTTGCAGCAGGGCCTGTTCATCACACGCTGGGAGAAGACCGATGCCAAGCATCCCAACGACGCGGAGAACACCGGCTACACCTTCGTGCCGGTCAAGTACTACGAGCCCTACGTCGCGAGCACGCCCACCTCGTGCCAGATGAAGCGCCCCTCGTGATCGGCTGACTGCACCTGCGTATCAGGGCCCGAGTCCGCTCGGGCTTTTTTTTGCCCACCACCCCTGTTTTTTCATTGCGGAGCTGCAATGGGTCTAGAGTTTTTCGTCATTTCGCTGCTCAACGGCGTCAGCTACGGGCTGCTGCTGTTCATGCTCAGCTCGGGCCTGACGCTGATCTTCAGCATGATGGGCGTGCTCAACTTCGCGCACGCCAGCTTCTACATGCTGGGCGCCTACTTTGCCTACACGCTGTCGGGCTCCATTGGTTTCTGGCCCGCGCTGGTGCTCGCGCCGCTGCTGGTGGGCGCCATGGGCGCGCTGTTCGAGCGCTACAGCCTGCGGCGCGTGCACAAGTTCGGCCACGTGCCCGAACTGCTGGTCACCTTCGGCCTGTCCTACCTGGTGCTGGAGGTGGTGCAGCTGATCTGGGGCCGCTCGACCGTGCCCTACAACCTGCCCACGCTGCTGCAGGGGCCGCTGTTCACGCTGTACGGCACGCAGTTCCCGCGCTCGCGCGGCTTCATCATGCTGGTGGCGCTTTTGATGCTGCTGGCGGTGTGGCTGGTGCTCACGCGCACGCGCATCGGCCTGGTCATCCAGGCGGCGCTCACGCACCCGCAGACCGTGGAGGCGCTGGGCCACAACGTGCCGCGCGTGTTCATGCTGGTCTTTGGCGGCGGCTGCGCGCTGGCGGGGCTGGCTGGCGTGATTGGCGGCAACACCTATATCACCGAGCCGGCGATGGCCGCGTCGGTGGGCTCGATCATCTTCGTCGTCGTCGTGGTCGGCGGCATGGGGTCGCTTGCCGGCGCGTTCTTCGCGTCGCTCATCATCGGCGTGGTGCAGACCTTGGCCGTGGCGCTGGATTACTCGCTTGCCGGCGCGCTGGCGTCGCTGGGCGTGGGCGTGGACGAGGGCACGCCCGGCTGGCCGCTGCTGCGCCTGACGATCTCGCAGGTCGCGCCCATCCTGCCGTATCTGTTCCTGGTGCTGATGCTGATTTTTCGCCCGCGTGGGCTGATGGGAACCCGCGAGGACTGATGCGATGAACCATTCCAACACCTACCGCTTCCAGCCCCTGAACGTGGGGCGCTGGCTCATCTGGTCGCTGTTTGCGCTGGCGCTGGTCGTCGCGCCGCTGCTGTTCACCAGCGGCCTGGCGCTGACCATGCTCAGCCAGATCGGCTATCTCATCATCATCTGCCTGTCCTACAACATCCTGCTGGGGCAGGGCGGCATGCTCAGCTTCGGCCATGCGGTCTACACCGGCCTGGGCTCGTTCATCGCGGTGCACGCGATGAACATGGCCGGCGGCGGGCAGATCATGCTGCCGCTGATCTTCGTGCCCATCGTCGGCGGGCTGGCCGGCATGTTCTTTGCCGTGCTGCTGGGCTACGTGACGACCAAGAAGTCGGGCACCACGTTCGCCATGATCACGCTGGGCATTGGCGAACTGGTGGCGTCGATGGCGCTGATGTTTCCCGAGTTCTTCGGCGGCGAAGGCGGCATCACCACCGATCGCGTCTACGGCGGCGGCTGGCTGGGTATCACCTTCGGCTCCAACCTGCAGGTGTACTACCTGATCGCCTTCTACTGCTTCGTCTGCACCGCGCTGATGTTCGCCTTCACCGGTACGCCGCTGGGGCGCATCCTGAACGCTGTGCGCGACAACCCCGAGCGCGTGGAGTTCATCGGCTACAACACGCAGCGAGTGCGCTACTTCGGCTTCATCGTCTCGGGCTTTTTTGCCGGCGTGGGTGGGGCGCTGGCGGCGATCAACTTCGAGATCGTCACCGGCGCCGACAGTGTCAGCATGGTGCGCTCGGGCGGCTACCTGCTGTTCACCTTCCTGGGCGGGGCGGGCTTTTTCTTCGGCCCCATCATCGGCGCGGTGCTGCTGGTGTTCGCCTCGGTGCTGCTGTCCGAGCTGTCCAAGGCCTGGCTGCTGTACCTGGGCCTGGTGTTTCTGTTCATGGTCATGTATGCGCCCGGTGGCGTGGCCAGTCTGATCATGATGAACCTGCGGCTGGCCCGCTTTGGCAGGCTGCGCCGCATCGTTCCAGCTTATCTGGCCCTGGGCGGCACCGCGCTGGTGGCGCTCTTGGGCGCGGCGGCCATGATCGAGATGACCTATCACCTTCAGCTCAATGAGGCGCTGGGCAGCGAGCTTGTGTTCCTCGGCGCCCACCTGGACGCGACGGCGCTGACGAGCTGGTTTGGCGCGGGCTTCGTAATGCTGACGGGGCTGGCGCTGTTCGAGCTGTGCCGGCGCCAGTTCGTGCGCCAGTGGGGGCAGATCCAGGAAGACATCGAGCGGGAAATCAAGCGGGGGGAGGCTGCGTGAACACGGCGGAAAACAAGGGCGGCGGCAACGCCGCAGGCGCGGTGGCGCTGGAGCTGCGCGATCTGTACAAGAGCTTTGGCAAGACCGAGATCATCCGCGGCGCCAGCCTGGCGGTGCGTGCGGGCGAGCGCGTGGCCATCATCGGCCCCAACGGCGCGGGCAAGAGCACGCTGTTCAACCTGATCAGCGGGCGCTTTGCGCCCACCAGCGGCCAGGTGCTGCTGCACGGCCAGCGCATCGACGGCAAGGCGCCGTTCGAGATCAACCGCATGGGGCTGTCGCGCAGCTTCCAGATCACCAACATCTTTCCCAAGCTGTCGGTGTTCGAGAACCTGCGCTGCGGCGTGCTGTGGAGCCTGGGCTACCGCTACGCGTTCTGGCGTTTTCTGTCCAGGCTCAAGGACGCCAACGAGCGCGCCGAGCAGCTGATGGAGCAGATCCAGCTGCACAGAAAGCGCGATACGCTGGCGATGAACCTGACCTACGCCGAGCAGCGCGCGCTGGAGATCGGCATCACGATTGCGGGCGGCGCAAGCGTCATCCTGCTCGACGAGCCGACGGCCGGCATGAGCGTGAGCGAGACCGCGCGCTTCATCCGCCTGATCAAGGAGGTGACCGAGGGGCGCACGCTGCTGACCGTGGAGCACGACATGGGCGTGGTCTTCGGCCTGGCCGACAAGATCGCGGTGGTCGTCTACGGCGAGGTGATTGCATTCGACACACCCGAGCGGGTGCGCGCCAACGAGCGCGTGCAGGAGGCCTATCTGGGCTCGGTGGTTGCGGCGCAGCAGGCGGAGGGCGCGACATGCTGAACATGGACAACCTGCATGCCTACTATGGCAAAAGCCACGTGCTGCACGGTGTGGCCTTCGACGTGCAGCCCGGCGAGATCGTCGCGCTGCTGGGGCGCAATGGCTCGGGGCGTTCGACCGCGGCCAAGGCCATCATGGGCCTGGTGGACTGGGAGGGCGCGATCACCTGGAAGGGCCAGAGCCTGGCGGGCAAGAAAGCCTACGAAATCGCCCACTTGGGGCTGGGCTACGTGCCCGAGAGCCGCGACGTGTTCCCCAACCTCACGGTGCACCAGAACCTGTTGCTGGGGCAAAAGGGCAGCGGCCGCGGCAGCCGCTGGAGCTTTGACGACATGTACGAGATGTTCCCGCGCCTGAAGGAGCGGCGCGACATCGAGGCCGGCGTGATGTCCGGTGGCGAGCAGCAGATGCTGACGCTGTGCCGCACGCTGATGGGCGACCCCGACCTCATCATCATCGACGAGCCCACCGAGGGCCTGGCGCCCAAGATCGTCGAACTGGTCGGTCAGTACCTGCTCAAGCTCAAGGAGCGCGGCGTGTCGGTGCTCCTGATCGAGCAGAAGCTCACCATTGCGATGTCCATCTCCGACCGGGTGCTCGTCATGGGCCACGGCTCCATCGTGTTCTCGGGCACACCGGCCGAGCTGCGCGCCAACGAGCGTGTGCGCAAGGAGTGGCTGGAGGTGTGATGTGCCGGCTCACCACCAGCGCTTGCGCTTGAAGAACCACAGCATGATCACGACCACGGCCAGCATCAGCGACAGCGCGAAGGGGTAGCCGTAGCGCCAGTGCAGCTCGGGCAGGTTCCAGGGGCTGGCGGTGTCAAAGTTCATGCCGTACAGCCCGGTGATGAAGGTCAGCGGCAGAAAAATGGTCGCTGCAATGGTGAGCGCCTTCATGATGTTGTTCATGCGCTGGCTGATGGCCGACAGGTAGATGTCCAGCAGGCTGGCGGCCATTTCGCGGTAGGTCTCGACGAAGTCGACGATCACCACACCGTGGTCGTAGCAGTCGCGCAGGTAGACGCGGGTGAGCGCGCTGATCCAGGGCTGGTCGCCGCGCATCAGCGTGGAGATGGCCTCGCGCTGGGGCCACCAGGCGCGGCGCATCAGCATCAGCTCGCGGCGCACCAGGTGGATGCGGTTGCGCGCCTCGCTGCCGGGCTCCAGCAGGATCTCGTCCTCCAGCGTCTCCAGCTCGTCGCCGGTCTGCTCCAGCAGTGCAAAGCCGGTGTCGACGATGGCGTCGATCAGCGCGTAGAGCAGGTAGTCCGCGCCCTGGTTGCAGATGCCGCTGCGCCCGCGGATGCGCTGGCGCACCGGCTCGAACACGTCGCAATCGCCGTCATTGATGCTGATCAGGCCGAAGCGGCCCAGAAACAGCGTGACCTGGTCGACGCGGCACACTCCCTCGGCGTCGCGGTGCACCAGGCTGAGGATGACGCACTGGTGGGTTTCATAGTCCGCCACCTTGGCGCGGCGCTCGCGGTGCTGCACGTCCTCCAGCGCCAGCGCGTGCAGGCCAAACATCTGGCCCAGCGCGGTGAGCTGCCCCGACGTGGGCATGCCCTGCAGGTGCAGCCACAGCACCGCGCCCTCCGCCGGCGCCGGGTGGGCCAGCTGCGCCAGCGTCACCTGGGCTTCTTGCTGCACGCCGTCCGGGCCATAGCGCAGCAGCGTCGCCTGCGCCGCCGGCGGACCCGCGTGGTCGGGCGTGGGAACCAGTGCGCCGGGCGCAGCGCCGGCCGGCGACTGCATGAACGCGTCGTTGCGCCGGCGCAGCCCAACCAGGCGCGCCAGGGTCTTGTGGTGGGTGTTGCGGTGGTGGTTGTTGCGTTCTTTCATGGCGCGGCGTCATCGGCGTGCAAGACGCCTCATTGTGGGCCAAGGTGTGGCAAAACGGCCGCTGGGCGCCTGTGGCGCGACGTCTTGTCCCGACCGGGACAAGTGCCTCTGGTCATGGCCCGGCGGCTGTCTACAATGAAAACTGCACGATCGTACTTTTTCACTTTCCAAGGAAGACACGCATGACGGCGCATTACCAGGTCCACGCAGACGTGGCCGTGATCACACTCGACAACCCGCCGGTCAACGGCCTGGGCCTGGCCACGCGGCGTGGCATTGCCGCGGGGCTGGAGCAGGCGCAGGCGGATGCAGCCGTCAAGGCCATCGTCATCACCGGCGCGGGCAAGGCGTTCTCCGGCGGCGCCGACATCACCGAGTTCGGCACCGACAAGGCCCTGGCCGAGCCCAATCTGCACAGCGTGATTTCAGCTGTCGAAAACTGCAGCAAGCCCGTCGTCGCGGCCATCCACACCGTGTGCATGGGCGGCGGTCTTGAGCTGGCGCTGGGCTGCCATTACCGCATCGCCGCGCCCGGCTGCAGCGTGGCGCTGCCCGAGGTCAAGCTGGGCCTGCTGCCCGGCGCCGGCGGCACGCAGCGCCTGCCGCGCGTGGTCGGCGTGGAGGCCGCGCTCAACATGATCGTCAGCGGCGAGCCGGTCAAGAGCGAGCTGATCGCCAGCGTGCCCGGGCAGAAGCTGTTCGACAAGCTGGCCGCGTCGCCCGAGTCGCTGGCCGACGAGGCGCTGGCGTTTGCGCGCAGCGTCGCCGACGTGCGACCGCTGCCGCTGGTGCGCAACCTGCCGTGCAAGCATCCGCAGGGCGACGCCTACTTCCAGTTCGCGCGCAACATGGTCAAGGGAATGGCCAAGAACTTCCCCGCGCCGCTCAAGTGCCTGGACGCCGTCGAGGCGGCCGCCACGCACAAGAAATTCGATGACGGCCTGAAGGTCGAACGCGAGCTGTTCATCCAGCTGATGTGGTCGCCCGAGTCGCGCGCGCTGCGCCATCTGTTCTTTGCCGAGCGTGCGGCCAGCAAGATCCCCGACGTTCCGGCCGGCACGCCGCTGCGCGAGATCAAGAAAGTCGCCGTCATCGGCGCCGGCACCATGGGCGGCGGCATTGCGATGAACTTCCTGAACGCCGGCCTGCCGGTGACCATCCTGGAGATGAAGCAGGAGGCGATCAACCGCGGCGTCGAGGTGATGAGCCGCAACTACGAGGCCCAGGTCAAAAAGGGCAAGCTCAAGCAGGAGAAATACGAGCAACGCATGGCCCTGCTGTCGACCACGCTGGACTACGCCGCCCTGGCCGACGCCGACCTGGTGATCGAGGCGGTGTTCGAGGATCTGGGCGTCAAAGAGCAGGTGTTCAAGCAGCTGGACGCGGTGATGAAGCCCGGCGCCATTCTGGCGTCCAACACCTCGACGCTGGACGTCAACAAGATTGCCGCCTTCACCGCCCGCCCGCAAGACGTCGTCGGCCTGCACTTCTTCAGCCCAGCCAACGTGATGAAACTGCTGGAAGTGGTGCGCGGCGACAAGACCGCCAAGGACGTGATGGCCACCGTCATGGCCGTGGCCAAGAAGATCAAGAAAGTGGCCGTGGTCTCGGGCGTGTGCGATGGCTTCATCGGCAACCGCATGATCGAGCAGTACGGCCGCCAGGGCGGCTTTCTGCTGGACGAAGGCTGCACGCCGCAGCAGGTCGACAAGGCTATCGAAAAATTCGGCTTTGCCATGGGGCCGTTCCGCATGGGCGACCTGGCCGGCAACGACATCGGCTGGGCGATCAGGAAGCGCCGTTACGTCGAGAAGCCCGACATGAAATACAGCAAGACCGCCGACCTGCTGTGCGAGAAGGGGCGCTTTGGCCAGAAGGTGGGCAAGGGCTGGTACGACTACGCGCCGGGCAAGCGCACGCCCATCCCGAACGCCGAGGTCGAGCAGATGCTCGAGGAGCACCGCAAGAGCTTGGGGCTAACGCCGCGCAAGATCAGCGACGAGGAAATCGTGCAGCGCCTGGTGTTCTCGCTGGTCAACGAGGCCGCCCACATCCTTGAAGAAGGCATTGCCAACAAGGCCAGCGATATCGACGTGGTCTACATCTTTGGCTACGGCTTCCCGGTGCACCGCGGCGGCCCGCTGAACTACGCCAACGAGGTCGGCCTGTTCAACGTCGCTGCGGCAATGAAGCGCTTTGCGCAAAACCCGCTGGACGATGCCGCGTTCTGGCAGCCCGCGCCGCTCTTGCAGCGCCTGGTCGCCGAAGGCAAGCAGTTCTGAGTGCAACGAATTCAAGGAATAGGCATATGACATCCGCAGTGATTGTTTCCACCGCCCGCACGCCGCTTGCCAAGAGCTGGAAGGGCGCTTTCAACATGACCCACGGCGCCACGCTGGGCGGCCACGCCGTGCGGGCCGCCGTGCAGCGCGCCGGCATTGCGCCCGAGCTGGTCGAAGACGTCCTCATGGGCTGCGCCAACCCCGAGGGCGCCGATGGCTTCAACATCGCGCGCCAGATCGCGTTGATGGCCGACCTGCCCGTGACCACCAGCGGCATGACGGTCAACCGCTTTTGCTCGTCAGGCCTGCAGACCATTGCGCTGGCCAGCCAGCGCATCATCGCCGGCGAGGGCGAGGTCTACGTGGCTGGCGGCGTCGAGTCCATCTCTTGCGTGCAAAACGAGATGAACCATCACATGGCCACCGACCCGGTGCTGCTCAAGAAAAAGCCCGAGATCTACTGGAGCATGCTGCAGACCGCCGAGCAGGTCGCCAAGCGCTACGGCATTGCCCGCGACGTGATGGATGAATACGGCGCCGCCAGCCAGCAAAAGGCCTGCGCCGCCCAGGCAGCCGGCCGGTTCGAGGCCGAGATCGCGCCAATCACCGTCACCGCCGGCGTGGTCGACAAGGTGCGCGGCCTGGTCACCAAGGAAGTCACCGTCAGCAAGGACGAAGGCCTGCGCGAGGGCACGACCGTCGAAGGCATCAGCGGCATAAAACCCGCCTTGCCCGGCGGCGTGATTGCCGCGGGCAACGCCAGCCAGTTCAGCGACGGCGCCGGCGCCTGCGTTGTGGTCAGCGAAGACTTCGCCAGCCGCAACAACCTGCAGCCGCTGGGCCGTTTCCTGGGCTTTGCGGTGGCCGGCTGCGAGCCCGACGAGATGGGCATCGGCCCGGTGTTCGCCATCCCCAAGGTGCTCAAAAGGCTGGGCCTGTCCATCCAGGACATCGACCTGTGGGAGCTCAACGAAGCCTTTGCCGTGCAGGTCATCTACTGCCGCGACAAGCTGGGCATTCCGGCCGACCGCCTGAACGTCAACGGCGGCGCGATTGCCGTGGGTCATCCCTACGGCGTCACCGGCCAGCGCCTGACCGGCCACGCCCTGATCGAAGGCAAGCGCCGCGGCGCCAAGAAAGTGTGTGTGACCATGTGCATCGGCGGCGGCATGGGCGCGGCGGGAGTGTTCGAGGTGCTGTAAGCGCTGCCCGGCAGATTCCGCAAACCCCGCGCAGGCCGGCAACAACGGTGCGCGGGGTTTTTCGTGGGCGATGCCCGGCGGGTTGAAGCGTGCTGCGTGATCCGCGCAAATCGTCGCTTAGCAGACAGGCGCGCGCGCGGCGGCCGGTCAGAATCCATCGCATGACTTCACCACTGCGCTCCACCCTTGACTTTCTGCTGCACGACTGGCTGCAGGCCGAATCGCTTACCGCACGTCCGCGCTTTGCCGACCATTCGCGCGAGACCTTTGATGCGGTGCTCGATACCTGTGAGCGCATCGCGCGCGGGAAATACGCGCCGTTCAACCGCATCGTGGACACCGAGGAGCCGCGCACCGAGCCCGATGGCGCCGGCGGCCTGCGCGTGGTGCTGCCCGCCTGCACGCATGACGCGCGGCGCGCCTATGCCGACAGCGGCATGCTGGCCGCGGCGCAGGACTACGAACAGGGCGGCATGCAGCTGCCCTATCTGGTGGACGCGGCGGCCAACGTGTTCTTTGGCTGCGCCAGCATCAGCATCGGCTCCAACCTGCTGACCACGGGCAACGCCAACGCCATCCTGGCGCACGGCACGCCGGCGCAGCAGCAGGTGTTTGCGGCCAACGAGTTCAACGGCCGCTGGGCCGGCACGATGTGTTTGAGCGAGCCGCAGGCAGGCTCGTCGCTGTCGGATATCGCCACGCGCGCCGAACCCGACGGCGAGGGCTTCGACGCCGACCCGTTGGGTCCGCGCTATCGGCTGCGCGGCAACAAGATGTGGATCAGCGCGGGCGAGCATGAGCTGACCGAGAACATCGTCCACTTGGTGCTGGCCAAGATTCCAGGGCCGGACGGCAAACTGGTGCCCGGCGTCAAGGGCATTTCGCTGTTCATCGTGCCCAAGCAGTTGGTTGATGCCGAAGGGCAGCTGACCGGCGAGCGCAACGACATCGCGCTCGCCGGCTTGAACCACAAGCTGGGCTGGCGCGGCACGACCAACACGCTGCTCAACTTTGGCGAGGGCAAATACCCGGTGCGCGCGGAGCAGGGTGGTGGGCTGGACGGCGCAGGTGCGGGTGCCATCGGCTACCGGGTCGGCGCGCCGGGCGAGGGCCTCAAATGCATGTTCCACATGATGAACGAGGCACGCATCGCCATCGGCATGGCGGCGACCGCGCTGGGCCTTGCCGGCTACTACGCCAGCCTGGACTACGCGCGCCAGCGCCTGCAGGGCCGCCCGATGGGCGCCGGCGGCAAGGACGCCGGCGCGCCGCAGGTGGCGCTGATAGCGCACGCCGACATCAAGCGCATGCTGCTGGCGCAAAAAAGCTATTGCGAGGGCGCGCTGGCGCTGAATCTGTACTGCGCCCGCCTGGTCGACGACGGCCGCACCGGCGACGCGCAGCAGGCGCAGGACGCCCGCCTGCTGCTGGAGCTGCTCACCCCGATTGCCAAGAGCTGGCCCAGCGAGAATTGCCTGGAGGCCAACTCGCTGGCCATCCAGATCCACGGCGGCTACGGCTACACGCGCGACTTCTCCGTCGAGCAGTACTGGCGCGACAACCGCCTGAACATGATCCACGAGGGCACGCACGGCATCCAGGCCATGGATCTGCTGGGCCGCAAGGTGCTGATGCAGGGCGGCGCAACGCTGGCCCTGCTGGCCCGGCGCGTGCGCGCGACGGCGCAGGCGGCCGCCGCCGTGCCGCCGCTGGCGCTCCATGCCGCGCAGTTGGGCGACGCGCTGCAGCAACTGCTGGACGTCACGCAAGAGGCCTGGGCCGGCGGCGACGCGCAGCAGGTGCTGGCCAACGCGGTGCCCTATCTACAGGCCTTTGGCCACGTGGTATTGGCCTGGGTTTGGCTTGATCTGGCGCTGGCAACGCTGCGCAGCGACGCGCAGCTGGCGCAGCCCGCCAGCGCCGGCCGCCTGGGCGCGGCGCGCTACTTCTTTCATTACGAGCTGCCAAAGATCGACGCCTGGCTGGCCGTGGTGCGCCGCTGCGACAGCACCTGCGCGGATATGGCGAGCGAAGCGTTCTGAGTGTGGCCGGGGTGCTGAAACGCAGCACCTTGAACACTTGCCTGATTAGCGTCATGTTTCAGACTCCTTCCCCCTGTGGGGGAAGGAGGGATGGGGCTGCTGGCGCATGACTGGCGCTTGATGTGCGCCTACGTCGCTGGCCCCCACCCCAGCCCTCCCCCAAAGGGGGAGGGAGTAGGGCGCAGGTGCACTGAGTCAGAGAACGTGCCTCGAACACGGAGCGACGCCCTCAAAGGAATTGCCTGGAGGTGCTACGCCACCGGTGCCCGCATCGCCCGCTCAAAACCTGACGGCGCCAGGCGCGCGACCAGCGCCGCCACCAGCAGCGCCAGTGCGCACTGCATCCACCAGCCCGGCGCAAAGCTGCCGCTGCCCTGGTGCAGCCGCGCCATCAGCCACGGCGGCAGGGCCGACAGCAGAAAGCCGCCGCCCTGCATCAGCGCATTGAGCGCGCCGGCCTGCAGCGGCGCGTGCAGGTGATCCAGCGCCACCAGCATGAAGAAGGCAAAACACCCGCCCAGGCCTACGCCCAGCAGCGCGCAGGCCGCCAGTGGCATGGCCATTGGCGCCCAGGCCAGCAGCGCAAAGCCCAGCGCCTGGCAGGCCAGCGTGAACCACAGCCAGGGCCGCCGATCTGATCCGCCGCGGGTGGCCAGCAGCGGCAGCAGCAGCGCCGCACATGCCTGCGCCACGCTCAGCAGCGCCACCAGCGTGCCGCTGCGCGATGCACTCATGCCCAGCGCCTGGTAGTGCGGCGCCATCCAGGCCACCATGCTGGCGTAGCCGCCGTTCATCAGGCCAAAGGCCAGCATCAGATACCAGGTGCGCGGGCGGCGCAGCAGCCAGCCAGTGGCCGCGCCGCGCCCGCCGGCCGCTGCCGCCGGCGTGGCCATGCGGCCCAGTTGCCACCAAGCCAGCAGCAGCGCCGCCAGCACCGGCAGCGCCCACAGCGCCAGCGACTGCGTCCAATCAAGGCCCACCTGCAGTGCCAGCGGCGACAGCTGAGCGCCCAGCGCGCCGCCGCCCATCAGCGCGGCCGAGTACACGCCCATCATGGCCGCCACGTGGCCGGGTGTGTGCAGCTTGATCAGCCCGGGCAGCATGCCCTGCACCAGCGCCACGCCCACGCCGCACAACGCGGCCGTGGCAATCAGCCAGGCAGGCAGCAGCCGCAGCGCGCAGCCCGCCGCCAGCAGCACCAGGGCCAAGGCCAGCGTGGGGCGCGCACCCAGGCGGCGCAGCACGGCCGGCGCCGGCCAGGTGCCCGCGCCCATCAGCACCATGGGCAGCAGCGTCAGCCAGGCCAGCGCCTGCAGGCCCAGCCCGGTGTGCGCGGCAATGGTGGGCGTCAGCGGCCCGATGGCGGTGAGGAACGGGCGCAGGTTGAGCGTGACCAACACCACCGTGGCGAGCCACGGCAGCGCGATGCGTGCGCGTTCAGACACGCGGGGCGTCCGGCCAGGGGGCGTCGCCGTACAGCTGGGCGGCTGCGATGCCGGTATCCACGCGCTCGATGGGCAGCGGCGGCGGCGCCAAAGACAGGCGCAGGCGCTGGTAGCTGGCTTCGCTGGACAGGCCGTAGGGCTCGGCGTCCTGGTTGTCGAAGGCGAAGACGACGCGCTCGGCGCCGGCCATGACCAGCGCGGCCAGGCACATCGGGCAGGGGTGGCCGCTGGCGTAGACGGTGCAGCCGGCAAGGCTTGGGTTCTGCCTTGCGGTGGTGGCGGTGCGCAGCGCCTGCATTTCGGCATGGGCGCTGGGGTCGTTGTGGGTGTGGATCTCATTGACCCCGCTGGCCAGCAGCACACCGCGCCGCGCAATGACGGCGCCGAAGGGGCGTCCGCCCTGCAGGCGGTTGGCGTGGGCCAGGTTCACGGCCTGGCGCAGCAGCAGGGCGTCGTTGGAAGTGGAGGTGGCAGACATGGCCGCCGATGGTAAGACAGCGCTGCAAGCGCCGCTTGCGCATGGTGCGCTCGGGGTGATACTCAGGTGCAGCACACACTTCAAAGGATGGAAGATGGCACAGCAGGTTTGGGACGTCGTCGTCGTGGGCGCGGGCATGGCCGGCGCATCGCTGGCCTGGCGGCTGGCGCGCGCAGGCGCCGCGGTGCTGGTGCTCGAACGCGAATCGCAGCCTGGCTACCACAGCACAGGCCGCTCGGCGGCGCTGTTCATGGAGAGCTACGGTACGCCGCAGGTGCGCGCGCTCACGCGCGCCAGTCGTGCCTTCTACACCCACCCGCCGGCCGGGTTTTGCAGCCACCCGCTGCTGCACCCGCGCGGCGTGCTGCATGTGGCGCGCACTGGCCAGCAGGCGCTGCTGGACGAGGCGCTGGCCGCCTACCGCGCCGAGGGGCTGCAGGCCGACCTGCTCGATGCCGCCCAGGCACGGGCGCTGGTGCCCAGCCTCAAGGGCGAGCAACTGCTGGGCGCGGTGCTTGACCGCGACGCAATGGACATCGACGTGGCCGAACTGCACCAGGGCTTTCTGCGCGGTATGGCGCAGGCGGGCGCGCAGCTGCGCTGCGGGGCCGAGCTGGTGCGGGGCCGGCCGGGCTCCGGCAATCAGGCCGCATGGCAACTGCAGTTGGGCAGCGGCCAGGCGCTGCAGGCGCGCGCCGTGGTCAACGCCGCGGGCGCCTGGGCCGATGCGGTGGCCGGCTGCTGCGGCGCGCAGCCGCTGGGCATAGAGCCGCGCAGGCGCACCGCGTTCACCTTTGACCCGCCGGCGGGCGTGGACGTGCGTGCCTGGCCGGCGGTGATCGCCGTGGACGAGAGCTTTTACTTCAAGCCCGATGCCGGCCAGTTGCTGGGATCGCCCGCCAACGCCGACCCGGTGCCCGCGCACGACGTGGTGGCCGAGGAGCTGGACGTGGCCACCGGCATCCACCACATCCAGGAGTGGACGAGTCTGCAGATCCACCGTCCGCGCCATACCTGGGCCGGTCTGCGCAGCTTTGCGCCCGACGGCGACCTGGTCATCGGCTGGGATGCGCGCCAGCCGGGCTTTTTCTGGCTGGCCGGTCAGGGCGGCTACGGTATCCAGACCGCCGCCGGCGTGTCGCTGCTGGCCTGTGCGCTGCTGCGCGGCGATCCGCTGCCGCCGGCGCTGGCCGAGCAGGGCGTCGACCCGGCGCGCATGAACCCGGGGCGGGCGATGTCATGACCAAGACCCTGCTGATCGTCTACCACTCGCTCACCGGCGGCACGCTGCAGATGGCGCAGGCCGTGCAGGCCGGCGCGGCTGCCGAGCCCGCGGTGCAAGTGCGCCTGCTGCACGCCGCGCAGGCCGGCGTGCCGGACGTGCTGGCGGCCGACGGCTACGTGTTCGCCACGCCCGAAAACCTGGCCAGCATGAGCGGCATGCTCAAGGACTTCTTCGACCGCACCTATTACGGCGCGCTGGAGCGCATCGAAGGCCGCCCCTACGCCGCGCTGATCTGCGCCGGCAGCGACGGCGAGGGGGCGGCGCGCCAGATCGCGCGCATCGCGCTGGGCTGGCGCCTCAAGCCCGTGGCCGATCCCATCATCGTCTGCACCCACGCGCAGACGCCCGAGGCCATTTTGGCGCCCAAGACGATTGCCGCTGACGAGCGCGAGCGCTGCCGTGCGCTGGGCGAAGCGCTGGCCACGGGGCTGGCGCTGGGGGTGTTTTAGGGCGTGTTTACGACCTCACCACGATGTTCGCTGATCCATAAAGGCGGTGGCTGCAAGGCGCAAAGCGCAGCCGCTCTGGCGGCCCAGCGAGCATTTGCTTGCGCCGCAGACGCGACCTTTGCGGGCCAACCCTTCGGGTAAGGCAGCAAAAGACGGCACGCAACGTCGTGGATTTTGTCCAGGCCACCTACAGGCGCCGCGACACGTCTGCGAAGCGAGTAGGGCCTTGTGGAAGTTCCGCTGTGCCTGCGGCGGGGACTGCCTACAGTGGTTTCACTTTCACCATCAACGAGAGGCCTACCATGAACAAGCCCATGAAACTCCTGGCCGTGGCATTTGCCGCGGGCGCACTGGCACTGCTGGCCGGCTGTGCCAGCACCCCCTGGGGGACGACCACCTACGTCGCGCAGCTGCAGCCGATGAATACCGCGGTAACCGGCAGCGCCACCACCGGCCAGGCGACGTTTACAGAGCGGGGCGGCCAGCTGGTGATGGACGTGCAGGTCAGGGGCGCGCCGGCCAACATCGAGCACTGGCAGCATTTCCACGGCTTCAAAAACGGGCAGCCGGCCACCTGTCCGGCAGCTGGCGCGGATACCAACCGCGACGGCATCGTCGACCTGATCGAGACCGGCCCCAGCGCCGGCACGACGATGGTGCCGTTCATCCAGCACCCGGCCAGCATGGACATTCCGCATGGAACCTACCCGGTGGCCGACGCCAGCGGCGCCTACCACTACCGCGTGACCGTGCCGGTGGCCGAGCTGCAGGCGGCGTTTGCCAAGCAGTTCCCGGGGCAAAAGCTCGACCTGGATCGCCGCGTGGTGTTCATCCACGGCGTGCCGGCCAGCACTAGGCTGCCGGCCAGCGTGCAGTCGCTGGGGCCGATTCCGGCGCAGGTGACGCTGCCGATTGCCTGTGGCGTGATCAAGAAGGCGGGTTGAAGGCTGGCCGGCAAGAGGCCGGCTAGTCAGCCGGGCTGGGCCTGAGGCTCTGCGGGCGCCGGCAGGTGGCGCGTGGGCAGCAGCAGCGACACGCCGGCGGCCAGCATCAAGAGCGCCGCCGCCATGCCAAATGCCACCCAGTGTGTGCCCAGGTGCTCGTAGCCCCAGCCGCCCAGCCAGGAGCTGATCATTGCGCCCACCTGGTGGCTCAGGTAAGCCCAGCCGTAGAGCACGCCGACCAGGCGCACGCCGTAGACGTCGGCCAGGATGGCCGAGGACAGCGCGATGGTGCCGGCCCAGGCCAGCCCGCCGATGACCGAGGTGCCGTACAGCTGCAGCGCGTTGCCCGCCAGCAGCAGGCCGATGAAGCCGAAACCGCGCACCAGGTAGATGGCCGCCAGCAGCGTGCGCCGCTGCATCACGTCGGCCAGGCGGCCCAGCGCCATCGTGCCGGGAATGGCGACCAGCCCGATCAGGCCGATGCCCAGGCTGCTGGTCGTGGCATCGAAGCCATGGTCCATCAGCATGGGCATGCCGTGCGTGCCCAGCAGGTTCATGCTGAATCCGCAGGTGAACAGGCCCAGCGAGATCTTCAAGAAGGTGGAGGTGCGCATGGCCTGGCCCAGGCTGTAGTGCGCCAGCGGCGCGGGCTGGGCTGCCGCCGCATGGCCCGCGCTGCCCGCGTGGCCTGCGGGTGCGCTATCGCCGCCCTCGGGCGCCGCGTCGCGCACCACCCACAGAGCGACCGGCACGGTGAGCAGCATGAACAGCGCCACATAGCCCAGCAGCGTGGCCTGCCAGCTGGCGTACTGCAGCGCGGTGCCCAGCACCGGCGTCATGATGGCGATGCCGGCCATCGAGCCGGTCGAGAGAAAAAACAGTGCCATGCCGCGCCGACGCTGGAACCAGCGGGTGATGACCGGCGTCATCGCCACCGGGCTGGTCAGAGCGGAGCCCACCGACATCAGCACGCCAAAACTCATCAACAGCCCCCAGGCCGAGCGCGTGTTGACCGCCCACAGCGTGGCCAGCACCAGGATGGCCGTGCCCGCCAGCAGCACGTCGCGCGTGCCCCGGCGCGCCACCAGCCAGCCGGCCACCGGCATGGCCAGGCCGTAGCACAGCATGCCGACGGCGACGATGGAGGCCAGCAGGCTGCGCGAGAAGCCCAGGTCGTGCGCCATCGGCAGGAACAGCGGGCCTATGCCCAGGCGCAGCCCGACGGTCAGCAGCGTGACCAGCGTGGCGCCGGCGACGATGTTCCAGCCGTAGTACCAGCGGGAGGTGGTGGATGGGGCGGTCATGCGGCTTGTTGTATGCGATTGGCGCGTGCGCCGGCTGCGGTCAACCCGTATTGGTGAACGCCTTTGGCGAGGCCTGCGGGCGTTGGTGGCGATGGGTGGCTACGCCGCCGGCACGGACGGCGGTGCGGGGGGTGCCGATGGGCGCCCGCTTGTGTCCAGCAGCTGCATGCTTGCCTGCAGGCCGGGGCTGCCGCCAGGCAGGGGCGAATCCAGCCGCAGCTGGCCGCCGTGCTTGTGCACGATGGTGGCCACGATGGACAGGCCCAGGCCATAGCCCGCGTGGTCGCTATGGTGGCGCACGTGGCGCTGCTGCAGTGTTTGCAACTGTGCGGGGGGCACACCGGGGCCGTGGTCGCGCACCGTGAGCGTGCAACCGGGGCCGACGAGGATTTCCACGCTGGCGCCCGCCGCATAGCGCAGCGCGTTCTCGACCAGGTTGCGCAGCGCAATGGCCAACGCGTCGAAGTCGCCCAGGGTCACGGGGGGCGGCTCGTCCGTGCCGCTCACCAGCTCCAGCCGGTCGGCGTGGGTCTCGTCGCGCCAGAATTCCTGCGCCACCGTGGTGGCCAGCTGCACCAGCGGCACGCGCTCGCGCGCCAGCGGCGCGCTGGACTGCGCGCGCGAGAGCTGCAGCAGCTTGTCGGTGCGCTGCGCCAGCGTGTCCAGCGACGCGACGGCGGCCTGCACTTCGCCGCGGTCGAGCCCGTGGTCCAGCGCGGTCTGCAGGCGCAGGCGCGCAGCGGCCAGCGGCGTGCGCAGCTCGTGCGCAGCGTTGGCCGCCAGCGAGCGCTCCACGTCCAGTGCCTGGCGCAGGCGCTCCAGCAGGCGATTGATGTGTGCCTGCATGTGCTGCAGCTCGCGCGGCAGGCCGGCCAGCGCGATGGGGGCGAGCTGCTGGCCGTCGCGCTGGCCGATGGCGTGCGCCAGGCGGTAGAGCACGCGCAGCTCGCGCCGGGCAATGCGTGCCAGCAGCCAGGCCAGCAGGGGCAGGGCGGCGCACAGCGTGGCGATCAGCCCGCCCAGCGTGCGGTTGAGTGCTGCGCGCCGCTCCGACAGCGGGTCGGCCACCTGCAGGTAGATGGGGCGGCTGGGATGCTTGATGGTGTAGATGCGCCAGTCGCCGGTGTTGGCAAAGCCGGTGGCCAGCGGTACGTCGAACGACACCTGCAGGGCCACCGCCTTGGCCGAATGCGCCAGTACGCGGGCGCCGGGGGTGACGAGCTGGTAGAGCACGTCGGCGTCGGCAAATGAGCCGGGCGAGGGGATGGTCAGCGGCGCGCCGTTGGCAGGCTGCGCCGGTGCGTCGTCCAGGTGCTCCAGCGCAATGTCGAACATGCGGTGCGAGACCTCGACCAGCTCGCTGTCGAAATTGGCGCTGATCTCCTGGTCCACATACCAGGTCACGCCCAGCACGCACAGCAGCCACACGCAGCCCACCCACAGGATGAGCGTGCGCGCCAGGCGCCGCGCCAGGCTGCCGGGGCGGGTGGCGTCGCCGGCGTCGGGCGCGGCGGTGGGTGGGGTGCTGGGGGCGGTCATGGGCACGTTGCCGCAGGGGCCGGCTGGACCTGCACCAGGCGGTAGCCCAGGCCGCGCAGGGTCTCGATGTGGGCGCGCCCGAGCTTGCGCCGCAGGCGGCTGATGAAGACCTCCAGCGTGTTGCTGTCGGTGTCGTCGTCCAGGCCGTACAGCGCGTCCTGCAGCGCCTGGCGCGTGTGGATGCGCCCGGGGCTGCTGGCCAGCATGCGCAGGAGCGCCCATTCCTTGGCGGTGAGGCTGATCGGAATGCCGTTGCGGCGCACCTGCTCCTGCGCCAGGTCGATGTGCACCGCGCCCAGCTGCAGCACGCCCGCCTGGCTGGCGCTGCGCCTGCGCCCCACGGCGCGCAGGCGCGCCAGCAGTTCGCCGGGGTCGTAGGGCTTGACCAGGTAGTCGTCGGCGCCGGCATCCAGCCCGCGGATGCGGTCGCTGACCTGGTCGCGTGCGGTCAGCACGATGACGATGGGACGCTCGGCCTGCGCGCGCAGCTGGGGCAGCAGCGCCAGCCCGTCGCCGTCGCTCAGGTGCAGGTCCAGCAGCACGGCGGCGTACTGCGCCGCGTGCAGCGCCGCGCCCGCCTGCGCCATGCTGGGTACGGCGTCGACGACGAACGCCTTGGCCCGCAGGTAGCTGCAGACGGCGTCCGACAGGGCCAGGTCATCTTCCACCAGCAGCACGCGCATGGTCGTTCGGGGCAAAGTGCATGGACGTGAAAGTGTAGGGCGTGGCGCGTTCATCTGCGGTTCAGGCTGCGCAGCTACCGTCGCGCATTTGTGGTGTGCATCGACATGAAGCGTGGGTGGATTGGCTGGCCGGCAGGCGTTGTGCCGGTGTTGTTGGGGCTGGTGCTGCTGCTGGCCTGGGATGGCGGCGGCCTCGACCTGCCGCTGGCGCGGCTGGCCGGATCAGCCCAGGGTTTTGCCTGGCGCGACAGCGCCGCCCTGGTTTTCTGGCTGCACGCGGTGCCGCGCTGGATCAGCAGCGCGGGCCTGCTGGCGCTTTTTGCGGGGGCGCTGCGCCCCTGGGACTGGCAGCGCGGCTGGCCGGCGCGTGACCGCTGGCAGCTGGTGGGCGCCATCGCGCTGGCCATGGTGTCGGTCACCGTGATCAAGCGCCTGAGCGCCAGCAGCTGCCCCTGGGACATGGCCGAGTTCGGCGGCGTGGCGCAATACGTATCGCACTGGGTCTGGGGCGTGCGCGACGGCGGCGCGGGCCATTGCTTTCCGGCCGGCCACGCCAGCGCGGCCTTCGGTTATGTGGCGGGCTGGTTCGTGCTGCGCCGCCGCGTGCCGCGCCTGGCTGCGCCCTGGCTGGCCGCGGCAATGGCCCTGGGGTTGGTGCTGGGCCTGGCGCAGCAGCTGCGCGGCGCACATTTCATGAGCCACACGCTGTGGAGCGCCTGGGTGTGCTGGTGCGTGGGGTTGGCATGGGAGGCGATCGCGCAGCGCGGCGCATGCAGCCGCGCCAGCGCCGCGGCCGCTACAAAGCTGAACCGAAGCTGAGCGCGGCCTTCAGGCTGTTTTCAGCCGCCGTGGCGACGATGGCGCCATGGATTTTTTCACCATGAAGCGGGGACAGCGCCCGCCACACGCAGTCGCAGTCGCGGCAGAGGGCGCATCGGCGCCGCGCACCGCATGGCAGCGTCTCGACGCATGCCTGGCAACCCCGATGACGCCGCAGCGCATCGTGCTGTATCTGACGCTGTACCTGACGCTGGTGGCCAACGGGCCGCTGTGGTTGCAGCTGGCGCGCATCGGGGGGGCTCCCAGCCTGTATTTGCGCTCGGCCCTGGAGATGGTGGTGCTGATGGTCTGCGGCATGGTGGCGCTGCTGGCCTTCGTCGCTTGGACGCGCGGCATGCGCCTGCTGTGGTGGCTGGTGGCGCTGGTGGCGGCGCTGGCGCAGTACTACATGTTCACCTACAGCGTGGTGATGGATCCGGGTATGGCTGCCAATGTGCTGCAGACCGATGCCCATGAAGTGGCCGACCTGCTCAGCCCTCGCCTGTTCGCCGCGGTGGCGGCGGTGATGCTGCTGCCCACCTGGTGGCTGCTGCGCGTGCGCATTGCGCCGCAGCCGCTGCTGCGCCAGCTGGCGCGCAACCTGGCGATGGTGGCCCTGGCCCTGGCGCTGGCCGCCGCCACGGTGTGGGGCGCGTCGCGCGACCTGGCGCCGCTGATGCGCAACCACCCCCAGCTGCGCTACATGATGAATCCGTTGGCGAGCCTGTACTCCGGCGCGGTGGCGGCCGTGCGTCCGGCGCTGGCGCGCAGCCAGGCCTTGCTGCCGATGATCGCTGGCGCCCGGCTGGGCCCCAGCCACGCGGCGCAGGCGCGCCCGACGCTGTTGCTGCTCGTCGTCGGCGAGACCGCGCGCGCCGACCACTTCGGCATCAACGGCTATGCACGGGACACCACGCCGCGGCTGGCGCAGCTGCCGGTGGTGAGCTGGGGCGACGTGCGCTCGTGCGGCACGAGCACGCTGGCGTCGCTGCCATGCATGTTCTCGCCGCTGGGCAAGGAGGCGTTCGAGGCGCGCAGCGCCGACACCGAAACCCTGCTGGACGTGGCGCAGGCCGCGGGTATGGCGGTGCTGTGGCTGGACAACCAGTCGGGCTGCAAGGGCGTGTGCGACCGAGTGCCGCATGCTCTGGCCAGCGAGGGCTTGGGCGCGCAGGCGCGCGCCGCCTGGTGCGATGGCGGCGAGTGCAACGACCAGGTGCTGCTGCAAGGGCTGGATGCGCGCCTGGCCGCATTGCCGCAAGAGCAGCGCCAGAACGGCGTGCTGCTGGTGCTGCACCAGATGGGCAGCCATGGGCCGGCGTATTACAAACGTTCTCTGGCGCAGCAAAAGCGCTTTGCGCCGGAGTGCCGCAACGAGGTGCTGTCGCAGTGCGGGCATGCGCAGCTGGTCAATGCCTATGACAACTCCATCGCCGCCACCGATGCGCTGCTGGGCGACGCTGTGGCCTGGTTGCAGGGGCTGGCGGCGCAGTACGACACCGGGCTGCTCTATCTCAGCGACCACGGCGAGTCGCTGGGGGAGTACGGCCTGTTCCTGCACGGCATGCCGTATCGCATTGCACCGGACGCGCAAAAGCACGTGCCCATGGTGGCCTGGTTCAGCGTCGGGCTGCAGCAGCGCCAGGCGCTGGACGTGGGTTGTGTGCGCCGCGGCGCCGATGCGCCGCTGACCCACGACAACCTCTACCACGGCGTGCTGGGCCTGCTGGACGTGGCGACGCCCACCTACGACAAGGCGCTGGACATGCTGGCACCCTGCCGGGGCGTGTCGCTGGCGCCGGCGTCCTGACGGTGTTCTGGCCGGGCGGGCGTGTGCTGCACGTCAGGCCTTTTTCTCGCGCGGCACGCGCCCCATCAGGTAGAACTCGGGGTTGGGCATCATGCCGGCGAAGTTGGCCATGCGGTTGGACAGGCCGAAGAACGCGGTGATTGCGGCAATGTCCCAGATGTCCTCATCGTCCAGGCCGTGGGCGTGCAGCGGGGCGAAGTCTTCGTCGCCCACTTCATGCGCACGCTCGCACACCTTCATCGCAAACGCCAGGATGGCTTTTTGCCGCTCGCTGATGTCGGCCTTGCGCCAGTTGGTGGCCACCTGGTCGGCCACCATCGGCTTTTTCTCGTAGATGCGCAGGATGGCGCCGTGCGCGACGACGCAGTACAGGCAGTGGTTGGCGCTGCTGGTGGTGGTGACGATCATCTCGCGCTCGCCCTTGGTCAGGCCGCTGGTGCGTCCGCAGCTCTCGGGCACCATCAGTGCGTCGTGGTAGTCGAAGAAGGCGCGCCACTCGGCCGGGCGACGCGCAAACGCCAGGAAGACGTTGGGCACGAAGCCCGATTTTTCCTGTACCGCCAGGATGCGCTCGCGGATGTCTTCGGGCAGGTCCTTGAGTTCAGGGGCGGGGTAACGCTCGCTCATGTCGTCTCCTTGTCGGTATCGGGTGGATGTTGCAGCGCACAGTGTGCCTCACGCAGCTGGTGCTGGCGCGCGATGAACGCGTCCATCGCCCGGCCCAGCCCTGCCAGCTGCAGGTTGGCTGGCTCCAGCAGCGCCAGCGCCTGGTGCAGCGCCTCCAGCGTGCTGCGCTGGTGCGGCGCATGGGCCTTGCGGATGGCGTAGCGCGAGGCGTGCGGCGCCGACAGCGCCAGGCGCGGCAGGCGTTGCAGCGCGGGGTTGGCGTGCAGCATCTTGCGGCTTTTGCGCCAGGTGGCGTCCAGCACGACCAGGCGCAGCCGCCCGGGCGTGGCCAGCCAATGCGGCGCAATCGTGGGAGTTGCCAGCAGTGTGGGCGCTGCGCCCTGGGCGTCCTCGGGATAGAGCAGGGCGGTGCGCCGGGCGGTGGTGGCGTCGGCTGCATCCCAGGCACCGGTGAGCGCATCGGCCAGCAGCGGCGGGTCGAACGCCTCGCCCACCAGCACGCGGCTGCGCGCCAGGCACAAATGAGCCAGCCACCCGGTGCCCTTGGCCTGGTGCAGCTCCTGCGGGTGCAGCAGGATCAGCACCTGCACGCTGTGCGCTACCGGCTGCACCGCGCTGCAGATGCAGGCGCTGGCCGCGCGCAGGCAGCGCGGGCATTGCGCGCGCCTTGCGTTGGTTGGCGCAGGGTCTTGCATGGCGCGGCCGTCAGCGCATAGCCGTCATCCGGCGATCAGCTTGTGCACCAGGTCGGCGGCGGTGCTGGCGCCGTATTTGCGCATCAGGCGGGCGCGGTAGATCTCCACGGTGCGGTGGCTGATGGCCAGCGCCTTGCCAATCTCCTTGGAGGTCATGCCTTCGAGCAGGCGCGCGGCCACCTCGCGCTCGCGCCCGGTCAGCTCGGCCTTGACCGGACGCTGTGCGCTCAGGTCCTCGAAGCTCCAGATGCCGGCGGCGTGCGGATCCTCGCGGCGCAGCGGCCGGCCGGTGACGTGGCACCAGAACAGCTCGCCGCAGGCGCGCTTCATGATGCGGTTGTCGCTGTAGTGGCCGCGCGCGTTCAGAATCGGCGCCATGTGCGCGCCCAGGCGCTCGTATTCGTCGGCGCTGGGATAGAGAATCTGGAAGGACTGGCCGATCAGCACCTCGCGCGAGGCGCCGAACATCTCGCACACATGGCGGTTGCAGTCGAGCATGGCGCGGTTGCGCGAGAGCACCAGCCCCACGGGGGCCATCTCGAAGGCGAGTCGGTAATCGGCAGAATCCATGGGCAGGAGGGGAAGTATTTAGGGGCTACTACGTAGTGCAATACGTAGTATCGTAACGCAGCCATTTTTCAACCAGGAGGCATTGCAGTGAACAAGATTTATCCCTCGGCGGCCGCGGCGCTCGAAGGCGTGGTGCGCGACGGCCAGTTGATGGCCGTCGGCGGCTTTGGTCTGTGCGGCATTCCCGAAGCGCTGATCGAGGCGCTGTGCGCCAGCGGTGTGAAAGACCTGACGGTGATCTCCAACAACGCCGGCGTCGATGGCTTTGGCCTGGGCAAGCTGCTCAACACGCGCCAGATCAGGAAGATGATCAGCTCCTATGTCGGTGAGAACAAGGAGTTCGAGCGCCAGTACCTGGCCGGCGAGTTGGAGCTGGAGTTCACGCCCCAGGGCACGCTGGCCGAGAAGCTGCGCGCCGGCGGCGCCGGCATTCCGGCCTTCTTCACCAAGACGGGCGTGGGCACCATGGTCGCCGAGGGCAAGGAGCTGCGCGAGTTCGACGGCCAGACCTATGTGATGGAGCGCTCGCTGGTGCCCGACGTTTCGCTGGTCAAGGCCTACCGCGCCGACACCAGCGGCAACCTGCAGTTCCGCCTGACGGCGCGCAACTTCAACCCGGCGGCGGCCACCGCCGGCAGGATCTGCATCGTCGAAGTCGAGGAAGTGGTCGAGAAGGGCGCGATTGCCCCCGACGAGGTGCACCTGCCCGGCATCTACGTGCACCGCATCGTGCACAACCCGAACCCCGAGAAGCGCATCGAGAAGCGCACCCTCACCGAGAAGACAGGAGATTGAAGCCATGCCCTGGAACAAGGAACAAATGGCCGCGCGCGCGGCGCAAGAGCTGCAGGACGGCTTCTACGTCAATCTGGGCATCGGCATCCCGACGCTGGTGGCCAACTACACCGGCGACAAGGAAGTCTGGCTGCAGTCGGAGAACGGCATGCTCGGCATCGGCCCGTTCCCGACCGAGGAGCAGGTCGACGCCGATCTGATCAACGCCGGCAAGCAGACCGTCACTACGCTGGCGGGCTCGGCCATCTTCGGCTCGGATCAGTCGTTCGCGATGATCCGCGGCGGCAAGATCAACCTGTCCATCCTGGGCGCGATGCAGGTCAGCCAGAAGGGCGATCTGGCCAACTGGATGATTCCCGGCAAGATGGTCAAGGGAATGGGCGGCGCGATGGATCTGGTCGCGGGCGTTCCGCGCGTCATCGTGCTGATGGAGCATGTGGCGCGCAAGAAGGACGGCGGCATCGACCTCAAGATCCTGCCCGAATGCACGCTGCCGCTGACCGGCGTCGGCGTGGTCGATCGCATCATCACCGACCTGGGCGTGATGGACGTCACGCCCGAGGGGCTCAAGCTTGTCGAGCTGGCGCCGGGAGTGGAATTCGACGAAATCCAGTCCAGGACCGGCGTGACGCTGCTGCGCTGACAGTTTTCTGCAGGCACGCCGCTGCGCGGCGGCGTAACCACCACGGGCCATGGCGTATGCTTGGCCCGTTTTGTTTGTGACCCCGCCCCTGCATGAATGAACCTGAATTGAAGCCCCCCGCCGTGCAGGCGGCGCTTGACGACAACCGGAACTATCTGCGCGCCATCACCGACATGGCAGCAGGCGGCAAGGTCGTCACGCACGACGCCGTCTACAACGACAAGGGCATCAAGCTGCTGGACAAGGGTATGCGCGTGGACGCGTCGCTGTACGACCGGCTGGTGCGCCACAAGCTGCGTGGCAACATTGAAGACCGACTGACCGTGGACGACGCGGTGACTGTGCACACGCTGATGCAGGTGGCGCGCGAGCTGTGCCAGCACGACACCCTGGCCTATCTGCTGGTGCATACGCTCGACGAGGCGGGCGACGGCACCGACCGCCTGGTGGCGCCGCTGGGGCGCGTGCGGCTGACCCAGCAGCTGGGGTTCAAGCTCACCGTGATGCGCGAGCAGCTGCCGGCATACTTCACGCACAGCGTGTTGATGACGCTGGTGTCGATCTATCTGGGGCTCAAGAGCGGCTGGGACGACCAGCAGTGCATGCTGCTGGCCACCGCGGCGCTGTTGCACGACCTGGGCGTGATGCACATGGATCCGGCCTGGCACGACCCGGCCAACAAGATCACCGGTGTGGGGCGCAAGCAGCTGTTGGTGCACCCGATCACCGCCATGCTGATGGCGCGCGAGCAGAAGATTTATCCCAAATCGGTCGGGCAGGCCATTTTGGAGCACCACGAAGCCATGGATGGCAGCGGCTATCCGCGCGGCGTGCCGGGCTCGGAGATCTCGCCCATGGGGCAGATCCTGATCGTTGCCGAGGTGGTGTCCGCCTTTTTCGAGAAATACGCGGACGACGTGCCCGCGCAGCGCCTGTCGTTGGCGCTGCGGCTGCACCACCGCAAATACCCGCCGCGGCTGGTGGCGCACCTGCTGCCGGCGCTGCAAATCAAGGCAGTGCAGTCGCACATCGAGGTCAGCCAGGAGCAGGTGCAGGCCATCATCGGCGTGCTCTCGCAGGCTTTCGACGCCTGGAGCGCGCAGCGCCAGCAACTGCCTGCCGCCTGCTTCGATGAGGAGGGTGGCTCCGCCAGCCTGCTGGTGGCGCAGCGCCTGGATGCGCTGCAAAAAAACCTGCTCGAAGCCGGGTCGCACCCGCGCCAGCTGGCCGAGGCCCTGCCTTATCTGGTGGGTGATGCCGAGGGGCTGGCCGAGCTGGCGCTGGTAGGGCGCGAGGCGCTGTGGCAACTGCAGTCGATCATCGACACGGTCAACAGCCGCTGGCCCGAACTTGCCGAACCATCGGGCGAATGCGACAGCGGCGTGGCGCAGTGGCGCGACGCCTGCATGGCGCAAATGGCCGGCTTGCCCGCATGAGCGCTGCGGTTTGCTGCGGCCTGAATCCGTGCTTCAGTTAAAATGGCCGCTTTGCAAGCAACAAGGACGAGAAAGGCATTGCTGGTTATGACACCGCGAACGGACACCCAAACCGTCCCGGGCCTTTGAGGCCTGCAGTTCGCGCCTGTACAGCATTTCCTGCTTTTCACACCCAAGCGCGGACATGGCTCCGCGCTTTTTGTTTTATCGCGGCGCTTCCAACGACAACGATTCACGAGGAACTGCACAAATGCTTCACATTACGCTTGCCGATGGCTCGCAGCGCGAATTTCCAGCCCCGGTGACGGTGGCCGAGGTGGCCGCCGCCATCAGCCCCGGCCTGGCCAAGGCGGCGCTGGCCGGCAAAGTGGGAGACAAGCTGGTTGACACCAGCTACCGGATCACCTCCGACACGCCGCTGTCCATCATCACGGTGAAGGACGCCGAGGGGCTGGAGGTCATCCGCCATTCCACGGCCCACCTGCTGGCCTATGCGGTCAAGGAGCTGTTCCCGGACGCGCAGGTCACCATCGGCCCGGTGATCGACAACGGCTTTTACTACGACTTCGCCTACAAGCGCCCGTTCACGCCCGAGGATCTGGCTGCGATTGAAAAACGCATGACGGAACTTGCCGCCAAGGACGAGCCCGTGGTGCGCCGCGTACTGCCGCGCGACGAGGCGGTGCAGTATTTCAAGGGCATGGGCGAGCACTACAAGGCCGAGATCATCGCCAGCATCCCGAGCAACGAGGATGTCAGCCTGTACCGCGAGGGCGGCTTCGAAGACCTGTGCCGCGGCCCGCACGTGCCCAGCACCGGCAAGCTGAAGTTCTTCAAGCTGATGAAGGTGGCCGGCGCCTACTGGCGCGGCGACCACCGCAACGAGATGCTGCAGCGCATCTACGGAACGGCCTGGGCGACCAAGGACGAGCTCAAGCACTACCTGCACATGCTGGAGGAAGCCGAGAAGCGAGACCACCGCAAGCTCGGCCGCGAGCTCGATCTGTTCCACATCGACGAGCATTCGCCCGGCACCGTGTTCTGGCATCCCAAGGGCTGGACGCTGTGGCAGCAGGTCGAGCAGTACATGCGCCGCGTCTACCAGGACAACGGCTACCAGGAGGTCAAGGGCCCGCAGATCCTGGACAAGACGCTGTGGGAGAAGACCGGCCACTGGGACAAGTACCGCGAAAACATGTTCATCACCGAGAGCGAGAAGCGCGACTACGCGCTCAAGCCGATGAACTGCCCGGGTCACATCCTGATCTTCAAGCAGGGCATCAAGAGCTACCGCGACCTGCCACTGCGCTATGGCGAATTTGGCCAGTGCCACCGCAACGAGCCCACGGGCGGCCTGCACGGCATCATGCGCGTGCGCGGCTTCACGCAGGACGACGGCCACATCTTCTGCACCGAGGATCAGATTCAAGACGAAGTGCTGGCCTTCACGCGCCTGCTGCAAAAGGTTTATGCCGACTTCGGCTTCACCGACATCATCTACAAGATCGCGACCCGCCCCGACGCGCGCATCGGCAGCGAGGAAAGCTGGGACAAGGCCGAGGCGGCGCTGATCCACAGCCTGGACGCCTCGGGTTGCGCGTATGAGCTCTCGCCCGGCGAGGGCGCCTTCTATGGCCCGAAGATCGAATACACCTTGAAGGACGCGATTGGACGCCATTGGCAGTGCGGCACCATCCAGGTTGACTTCTCGATGCCCGAGCGACTGGACGCCGAGTACGTGGGTGAGGACGGCGCGCGCCACCGCCCGGTCATGCTGCACCGCGCCATCGTCGGTTCGCTGGAGCGTTTCATCGGCATCCTGATCGAGCAGCACGCAGGCGCGCTGCCAACCTGGCTGGCGCCGGTGCACCTGGCGATGCTCAACATCACCGACGAGCAGGCGGCGTACTGTCGCGATGTTGCGACAAAGCTGCAAAAAGCACTGCCCCATCAAGATCTTAGGGTGGCTCTTGACCTGCGCAATGAGAAGATCACGTATAAAATACGCGAGCATGCGCTGCAAAAGCTGCCCTACATCCTCGTCGCAGGCGAGAAAGAAAAGGCCGCTGGTGCTGTCGCAGTACGCGCCCGGGGCAACAAAGACCTGGGCGTGATGTCCATCGACGCCTTTGTCGAATTGATCGCACGGGACATCGCTTCCAAGGCCTGAGGATTGCCATCTTGATCGGCTTGAGAGCGCGCACGCGTGCGTGAGCTGCCACGCTTCGTGGTTTTATTGATTGAGGGTGAGAACCATCGCTACCGAATTTCGAGATCGTCGCCATCGCGAAGAACGCAAACACCGCCTGAACCGTGAAATCACGGCGCCCGAGCTGCGCTTGTCGGGTCCGGAGAACGAGCCACTGGGCATCGTCAGCCTGCAAGAGGCCTTGCGCATGGCGGGTGACATGGACGTCGACCTGGTGGAGATTGCCGCCACTGCCCATCCGCCGGTCTGCCGCCTGATGGACTATGGCAAGTTCAAGTACCAGGAGCAAAAGCGCGCGGCCGAGGCCAAGGCCAAGCAGACGGTCATCGAGATCAAGGAAGTCAAGTTCCGCCCTGGCACCGACGACGGCGACTACAACATCAAGCTGCGCAACATCCGCCGCTTTCTCGCCGACGGCAACAAGATCAAGGTCACGCTGCGCTTTCGCGGACGCGAGATCACGCACCAGGAATTGGGTCTGGCGCTGCTCAACCGCCTGCGCGACGAGCTGGCCGACAGCATCCAGGTCGAGCAGTTCCCCAAGCTGGAGGGCCGCCAGATGATCATGATGATCGCGCCGGCGCGCAAGAAGGTGACGGGCAATAGCAGCAAACCCGCAGCAGAAGACGCGCCTCCCAGCGCGGCCTGATGCCCCCATGTGGCGGCTGGCGGCCCTTGTGGTTGACAGTTGCCAACAGGCAGTGCGCAAGCGCTGCCGCACGCGCCAAGGGACGAAAGTCCCGCGGCGCGTTCAAAAGTGACCCGCAGGCCAGCGAAGGTTGCACAGAGGTTGTGCAAACGCCTGACGGGCACAAGGTAACAGGAGCATTCACATGCCCAAAATGAAAACCAAGAGCAGCGCGAAGAAGCGTTTTCGCGTTCGTCCGGGCGGCACCGTCAAGCGCGGTCAGGCCTTCAAGCGTCACATCCTGACCAAGAAGACCACCAAGAACAAGCGCCAATTGCGCGGCATCACGACCGTGCATGACGGCGATATGGGCTCCATCGCCAAGATGCTGCCCATGGCCGGCCTGTAATTCACTGACGAACAAGGAGAAAACATATGCCTCGCGTCAAACGTGGTGTCACGGCTCGTGCCCGTCACAAAAAGGTTCTTGCCCTGGCCAAGGGTTTCCGCGGTCGCCGCGGCAACGTCTTTCGCATCGCCAAACAGGCGGTGATGAAGGCCGGGCAATACGCCTACCGTGACCGTCGCAACAAGAAGCGCGTGTTCCGTCAGCTGTGGATTGCCCGTATCAACGCCGCTGCCCGTGAACTGGGCCTGACCTACAGCCAGTTCGCCAACGGCCTGAAGAAGGCGTCCATCGAGATCGACCGCAAGATGCTGGCCGACCTCGCGGTGCACGACAAGGCTGCCTTTGGCAGCATCGTGGAGCAAGTCAAGACCAAGCTGGCTGCTTGAGTTCACGATCGGCGGCTACACTCGGTTGCAGTCGCCCAGCGCTCAAACAACAAGGGCTAGGGCTTGAAAGGGCACTAGCCCTTGTTTCTTTTGGCAAAACAATATGAACGAGTTGGATACCCTGGTCGCGGGTGCGCGCGATGCCTTTGCAGCCTGTGCCACGGCGGCCGATCTGGAAAACGCCAAGGCGCAGTTTCTCGGCAAGTCGGGCCGCATCACCGAACTGATGAAGGGCATGGCGCAGCTGAGCGTCGACGAGAAGAAGACGCGCGGCGCCGCGATCAACCTGGCCAAGCAGGCCATCGAGGCTGCATTGACCGCTCGCCGCGAGCAGTTGGCGCAGGCGCAACTGCAACTGCAGCTGCAGGCCGAGGCGCTGGACGTGACTCTGCCCGGGCGTCAGCGCGGCATGGGCGGCCTGCACCCGGTGTCGCTCACGCTCGAACGCATCGAGGGGATTTTCGGGTCGATGGGCTTTGAGGTGGCCGACGGCCCCGAGATCGAGACCGACTGGTTCAACTTCACCGCGCTCAACACGCCAGAGAACCACCCGGCGCGCTCGATGCACGACACCTTCTACGTCGACGGTGGCAGCGCCGAGGCGCCGCACGTGCTGCGAACGCATACCAGCCCAATGCAGATCCGCCATGCGGTGCAGCACGTAAAAAAATACCGCGACCGCATCGACGCCGGCCAGTCCATGCCCGAGATCCGCGTGATCGCGCCCGGACGCACCTACCGTGTGGACTCGGACGCCACGCATTCACCGATGTTCCATCAATGCGAGGGACTGTGGATCGGCGAGAACATCAGCTTCAAGGACTTGAAGGTCGTCTTCACCGATTTTTGCAAGACGTTCTTCGAGAGCGGCGACCTGGTGCTGCGCTTTCGCCCCAGCTTCTTCCCGTTCACCGAGCCCAGCGCCGAGATCGACATCCAGTTCGCCAGCGGCCCGCTGGCCGGCCGGTGGCTGGAGGTGGCCGGCAGCGGCCAGGTGCACCCCAACGTGGTGCGCAACATGGGGCTGGATCCGGAGCGCTTCATCGGCTTTGCCTTCGGCATGGGGCCGGATCGCCTGACGATGCTGCGCTATGGCGTGAACGATTTGCGCCTGTTCTTTGACGGCGACATCCGCTTTCTGTCGCAGTTCCGTTGATGGCTGCGGCCGCTCGGCCGGCGCCGTGCCAGGTGCACCGCTCCCCGGCCGACGCGCATCCGCACGCACAACGCCCATCGTCCAACGCCCAACGCTGAGCCACAAAAATGCAATTCCCCGAATCCTGGTTGCGCGAATTCTGCAACCCGCCCCTGACCACCCAGGAGCTGGCCGACACCCTGACCATGGCCGGCCTGGAGGTCGAAGAGCTGGCGCCCGTGGCGCCGGCGTTCACCAAGATCGTCGTCGGCGAGATCAAGGACGCCGTTCAGCACCCCAACGCCGACCGCCTGCGCGTGTGCCAGGTCGACGTGGGGCAGGGTGCGCTGCTCACCATCGTCTGCGGCGCGCCCAATGCGCGTGTTGGCATCAAGGTTCCGTGCGCGCTGGTGGGCGCCGAGCTGCCGCCCGGCGAGGACGGCAAGCCCTTCCTCATCAAGGTGGGCAAGCTACGCGGCGTAGAGAGCTTTGGCATGCTGTGCTCGGCGCGCGAGCTGCGCCTTTCCGAAGACCACGGCGGCCTGCTGGAGCTGGCGCATCCTGCGCCGCTGGGCCAGGACATCCGCGAGCACCTGCAGCTGGACGACACGCTGTTTACCCTCAAGCTCACGCCCAACCTGGCGCATTGCCTGAGCGTCTACGGCATTGCGCGCGAGCTGTCGGCGCTGACCGGCGCGCCGCTGAAGGTGCTGGAGTTTGCGCCGGTGCCCGCCACGCTGAACGAGACCGTTCCAGTGCGCATCGAGGCGCCCGACCTGTGCGGGCGCTTTTCCGGCCGCGTGGTGCGCGCCATCAACCCGCGCGCGGCTACGCCGCAGTGGATGGTCGACCGCCTGGCGCGCTGTGGCCAGCGCAGCGTCGCGCCGCTGGTCGACATCTCCAACTATGTGATGTTCGAGCTGGGCCGGCCGTCGCATATTTTTGACCTGGACAGGATCCACGGCGGCCTGCAGGTGCGCTGGGGCCGCGCGGGCGAGACGCTCAAGCTGCTCAACGGCAACACAGTCACGCTGGACGAGCAGGTCGGCGTGATTGCCGATTCCGCCCAGGTCGAGTCGCTGGCCGGCATCATGGGTGGCGACGCCACTGCCGTCACCGACGACACGCGCAACGTCTATGTCGAGGCCGCCTTCTGGTGGCCCGACGCGATCGTCGGGCGCTCGCGCCGCTTCAATTTCTCGACCGACGCCGGCCATCGCTTCGAGCGCGGCGTCGACCCCGAGGGCACGGTGGAGCACATCGAGCGCATCACGCAGCTGATCATCGACATCTGCGGTACGGGCGAGACCGCCTGCGCCGCCATCGACGACACCCGCGTGCGCATGCCGCAGGCCGAGCCGGTGCGCCTGCGCGTGGCACGCGCGGCCAAGGTCATCGGCATGCCGCTGACGCAGGCGCAGTGCGCACAGGCGCTGGCCGGCCTGGGCCTGGCGCTGACTGAAGAAGAGGGCGTGATCACCGTCACGCCGCCGAGCTGGCGCTTCGACCTGCGCCTGGAGGAAGACCTGATCGAGGAAGTGGCCCGCGTCATCGGCTACAACCGCCTGCCGACCACGCCGCCGCTTGCGCCAATCACGCCGCGCCTGCGCGCCGAGTCGCGCCGCAGCCCGTTTGCGGTGCGCCGCGCGCTGGCCGCACTGGGTTACCAGGAGACGATCAACTTCAGCTTCGTCGACGAGCGCTGGGAGCGCGAGCTGGCCGACAACGCTGACCCGATCCGCCTGCTCAACCCGATTGCCAGCCACTTGAGCGTGATGCGCTCGACGTTGATCGGCTCGCTGCTGCAGGTGCTGAAATTCAACCTGGATCGCAAGGCTCCCCGCGTGCGCGTGTTCGAGATTGGCCGCGTCTTCCTGCGCGACGCCAGCGTGCCCGACAGCGACACCACCGTCCAGGGCTACCGCCAGCCGCTGCGCGTGGCCGGCCTTGCCCATGGCGCGGTCGACCAGCTGCAATGGGGCCGCCCGGACACCGCCGTTGACTTCTACGACGCCAAGGGTGACGTCCAGGCGCTGCTGGCGCCTTTGCTGCCGGTATTCGAGCCGGCGGAACACCCGGCGCTGCACCCGGGGCGCTGCGCGCGCGTGCTGCTTGACGGCAAGGCCATTGGCTTCATCGGCGAGCTGCATCCGCGCTGGTGCCAGACCTGGAGCCTGCCGTCGGCGCCCGTGCTGTTCGAGCTGGAAATGGACGCCGTGCTGGCGCGCAACGTGCCGGCGGCGCGCCCAGTGGCGCGGCGCCAACTGGTCGAGCGCGACATCGCCGTCGTCGTGGCAGAGCGCATCACGCACGACCAGGTCGTGCAGGCGGCCAGCAGCGCGTTGCCGGCAGAGCTGCTGCGCTCGTGCGTGCTGTTCGACGTGTTCCGCCCGCGCCCGCTGCGCGATGGTGAGACGGCGCCCGCCGGCGCGCTGGCCCAGGGCGAGAAAAGCCTCGCTCTGCGCCTGACGCTGGGCAGCGACGACAACGCGCTGACCGACACCGAAATCGAGTCGGCCATGGCCCGCGTGCTGCAGGCACTGGCCGCACAAACGCAGGCGAGGTTGCGATGACCCAGGAACGAGAGTCTGCACCGCAGAGCATCGAGCTGGCCGTGGAAAGCCTGGAGACCCCCACGCTGACCAAGGCGCAGCTGGCCGAGTTGCTGTTTGACCACATCGGCCTGAACAAGCGTGAATCCAAGGACATGGTCGATGCCTTCTTCGACCTGATCGTGCGCAGCCTTGCCGCTGGCGAGGATGTCAAGCTCTCGGGTTTCGGCAACTTCCAGATCCGCACCAAGGCGTCGCGCCCCGGGCGCAACCCGCGCACAGGTGAATCCATCCCCATCCAGGCGCGCCGCGTGGTCACCTTCCACGCCAGCAACAAACTCAAGGAGCAGATCCAGCAAGGCCTGTCGGACGAGTGATGCATATGGGTGCGCCGGGTTTGGCGATTGCCCGGGTCTGCGCTAACCTTCAACGTTTTGTTGCGCCTGCCCCTGCACGACGATGACGACCCACCCGGTGCTGCCTCCCATTCCTGCCAAGCGCTACTTCACCATCGGCGAGGTCGCCCAGCTGTGCGCGGTCAAGCCCCACGTGCTGCGCTACTGGGAGCAGGAATTCACCCAACTGCGCCCGATGAAGCGCCGCGGCAACCGGCGCTACTACCAGCACCACGAGGTCTTGATGATTCGCCGCATCCGGGACCTGCTCTACGAGCAGGGCTTCACGATCAGCGGCGCGCGCAACCGCCTGCAGGAGGTCGACCAGGAGCCGGGCGCCGGGCACGAGCAGGGCGGCGACGCGGCCCTCGATGCGGCGAACATGGCAGAACGCACACCCTTGGCGCTGGACTCGGCCGAACTGCGCAGAGAGCTGGAAGAAATCAGGTCGCTTTTGTTTTTCGAGTGATTTTCCGCTATACAATCTAAGTCTTGTCGGCGTGTAGCGCAGCCTGGTAGCGCACTTGCATGGGGTGCAAGGGGTCGCGAGTTCGAATCCCGCCACGCCGACCATTTTTTCTCAATGAAATCAACGGGTTACAGCAGAAATGCAGTAGCCCGTTTTTCTTTTCCAGGGGCGTTTGGCCTTGGGCCCTAAACAAGCGCTGCGCTGAGGTGTTCGATTGGCGGGTGGTCTGCCGCGAGAAGCTGCACCAACGCACCCTGCAGCCCGTTCGCTGCGGCATGGATGGCCTGGCGTGCTGCCAAGCACGTCGTGTTGCTTGCGCATGGCCCGTGGCGCGCTGCGCCATCAACCCGTCATGCTGGGCCAGCGCTTCGCGTGCGGCGTGCACCTTCGCGGCAACGCGAGGCGCTGCGGCGCGCGCACCGTTTGCTTTCTCGCGTGCCAGCAGGTGTGCTGTCCACGGCAGTGCTCAAGTCCTCATCTGAAGTTGGACTTCAAGTCCAGGCAGACCCGGGGCGCCAAGCCCCGGGGCCGGCAATTCCGGCGCTTGCCTCAGCCCAGGCGCTGCGCCACCCAGCCCTGCACGCTGGCCAGCGCCTGCGGCAGCGCTTTGGCGTCGGTGCCGCCGGCCATGGCCATGTCGGGCTTGCCGCCGCCCTTGCCACCGACCTGGCTGGCGACGAAGTTGACCAGATCGCCCGCCTTGACGCGCGCGGTCTCGGCCTTGGTCACGCCGGCGGCCAACTGCACCTTGTCGCCGTCGACGGCGGCCAGCACGATGGCGGCGGCCTTCAGCTTGTCCTTGAGCTTGTCCATGGTCTCGCGCAGCGTCTTTGCGTCGGCGCCCTGCAGCGTGGCGGCCAGCACCTTCAGCCCGTTCACTTCAACGGCCTGTGCGGCCAGTTCGTCGCCCTGGCTGGCGGCGAGTTTGCCCTTGAGCGCGTCGACTTCCTTTTCCAGCGAGCGGATGTGCTCCAGCGCTGCGCCGATGCGCCCGGCAAGCTCGGCCGCGGGCGCCCTGAGCGCCGCGGCGGCGCCGTCCACCGTGTCTTCCAGCGACTGCAGATAGGCCAGCGCGTTCTCGCCGGTCACGCCTTCCACGCGGCGGATGCCGGCGGCCACGCCGCCCTCGGCGACGATCTTGAACAGGCCGATGTCGCCGGTGCGCGCCACGTGGGTGCCGCCGCACAGCTCGCGGCTGGTGCCAATGTCGAGCACGCGCACGCTCTCGCCGTACTTCTCGCCGAACAGCATCACCGCCCCGGTCTTCTGCGCGCTCTCGATATCCATCACGCGCGCCTGCGTGGCGCTGTTGGCCAGGATCTCGGTGTTCACGCGCCGCTCGATCTCGCGCATCTGCGCGGGCGTGACCGGTGCGTTGTGCGTGAAGTCGAAGCGCGTGCGCTCGGGCGTGACCAGCGAGCCCTTTTGCTGCACATGCCCGCCCAGCACCTCGCGCAGCGCCTTGTGCATCAAGTGAGTCACGCTGTGGTTGCGCATGGTCGCGGCGCGCAGCCGGGTGTCCACCTGCGCCTGCACGCTGTCGCCCACGCTCAGCTGGCCCTGCGCAACGGCGCCGTGGTGGCCGAACACGTCGGCCTTGATTTTTTGCGTGTCCGCCACGTCAAAGCGCGCCACCGGCGTGGAGATCTGGCCCTGGTCACCCACCTGGCCGCCGCTTTCGGCATAGAACGGCGTGGTGTCGAGCACGACGACGCCGCTTTGCCCCGCATCCAGCGTGGCCACACTCACGCCGCCCAGGTACAGCGCGACGATCTTGGCGCTCTCGGCCAGGTGCTCGTAGCCGGTGAAGGTGTTGGCCGCGCCGCCGTACTCCAGCGCGCGATCCATCTTGAACTTGCCGGCCGCGCGCGCCTGCTCCTTCTGGTGCTGCATCGCGGCGTCAAAGCCGGCCTCGTCCACGGCCACACCGCGCTCGCGGCAGACGTCCTGCGTCAGGTCCAGCGGAAAGCCGAAGGTGTCGTGCAGCTTGAAGGCCACGTCGCCGGCCAGCACCCGGGCGCCGCCTGCCAGCGCGCCGTCCAGGATTTCCATGCCGTGCGCCAGTGTCTCGAAGAAGCGCTCCTCCTCTACGCGCAGCACTTCGGTGATGCGCTCTGTCTGCTGCGCCAGGCGCGGGTAGGCGTCGCCCATTTGCGCGACGAGATCGGCCACCAGCTTGTGGAAGAACGGCGTCTTCTGCCCCAGCTTGTAGCCGTGGCGGATCGCGCGGCGGATGATGCGCCGCTGCACATAGCCGCGGCCCTCGTTGCCGGGAATCACGCCGTCGGCCACCAGGAAGGCGGTGGCGCGGATGTGGTCGGCAATCACCTTCAGCGACGGGTTGGCCAGATCCTGGCAGCCGGTCTCGCGCGCAGCGGCGGCAATCAATGCCTTGAACAGGTCGATCTCGTAGTTGCTGTGCACATGCTGCAGGATGGCGGCCAGGCGCTCCAGGCCCATGCCGGTGTCGACGCAAGGCGCGGGCAGCGGAGTGACCGAGCCGTCCTCCTTCATGTCGAACTGCATGAACACGTGGTTCCAGATCTCGATGAAGCGGTCGCCGTCCTCCTGAGGACTGCCCGGAGGGCCGCCGGGAATGTGGTCGCCGTGGTCGTAGAAGATCTCCGAGCACGGCCCGCAGGGGCCGGTGTCGGCCATCATCCAGAAGTTGTCGCTCTTGTACTTGCCGCCCTTGTTGTCGCCAATGCGAATCACGCGCTCGGGCGGCAGGCCGATCACCTGGGTCCAGATGTCGTAGGCCTCGTCGTCCTCGTGGTAGACGGTGGCCAGCAGCCTGTCAGCGGGCAGCCCGAATACCTTGGTCAGCAGCTCCCAGCCCCATTCGATCGACTCGCGCTTGAAATAGTCGCCAAACGACCAGTTGCCCAGCATCTCGAAGAAGGTGTGGTGGCGCGCGGTGTAGCCCACGTTCTCCAGGTCGTTGTGCTTGCCGCCGGCGCGCAGACAGGTCTGCACGCTGGCCGCGCGCACGTAGGGCCGCTTGTCGGTGCCCAGGAACACGTCCTTGAACTGCACCATGCCCGAGTTGGTGAACATCAGCGTCGGGTCGTTGCCCGGCACCAGCGGGCTGGATTCGACCACCGTGTGGCCCTTGGCGGCAAAGAATTCCAGAAAGGTGCGACGGATGTCGGCAACAGAAAAATACGGTGTGCTCATGGTGTTATGCGGCTACGAACGGCACGTCGCGAAGTCACTTGAGAACGCGCGCGCCACCCGTGGAAAAATCAACCGGCCATTATAGATTTGGCAGCCGCAGGCGCAGTCGACACCTATAATGCAAGGCTTCGCGGGTGTAGTTCAATGGTAGAACGGCAGCTTCCCAAGCTTCATACGAGGGTTCGATTCCCTTCACCCGCTCCAACAGGCTGCTTCACGGCCTGCCACGACCATCAAACCCGCATGCTCGCTCGACATGCGGGTTTTTTGTTGCATCGGTAAATACATTGCGCGGGTGCGCGCATCCGACTGCCGCAGCTCGTGCGCTGGCTGGTCGCCGCTATACTCGCTGCCCTGCAACAGGTGCCCGAGCGCGTAAGCGCCGGGTTCAACGGGAACAGGGTGCAAGGCCCTGGCTGCCCCCGCAACGGTCAGCAGATTTCCACGATTTCATCGGCCCATGTGCTTTGCGCGCACGGGCCGGCCACTGGCGTCTTACGTGACCTGAGAAGGTGCGCGGCGACGCCGGGAAGGCGAGGCGTGGGGCGCGCAATGCCATGGCATGTGCGCCAGCTGCAAGCCCGGATACCGGCCTGTTGAGCGCCGCCGTGCCGGGCCCGTCCCGGTGCGTTGCGGCATGCGCAACAGCCGCCTGCGGGGAGCAGCGGTGGTTGCCGGCGCGCGCGCCTGGGGCCCTCGGCCTGGTGCGTGCCATGGCACACCACCGGCGATGCAGGCTGCAGCATCTGGGGTGTCAGTCCATGGCCAGCCTGCCTGTTCTACGTTCGTCCGCGCGCCGTGCGCCGCGGTTTTCCTTGCATTCCCCGTTGGCCGGCGCGGCCGCGTTGGCCTGCCTGCTGGCGCCGCCGCTGGCGCATGCCGACGAGCCTGGCGTGGCCGCCGCAGCGTCCGAGCTGCCCGCGATGCGCGTCGTCGGCGAGCGCAGCGCAGGCCTGGGCCTGCAGCTGCCGTCGACCTCGGGCAGCCGCACCGGGATTGCGACGCAGGATTTGCCGGCCAGCTTGGCCTCTGTGGACGAGCAGACTTGGCAGGAGCGCGGCGATAGCCGCATGGCCGACATCATTGGCCGCACCGTGGGCATGACGCCGCTGTCGGCTACCAGCTACAGCAGCCTGTCGTTTTCCTCGCGCGGCTTTACCGGCACCAACTCGGTTGGTATTGCCGAGGACGGCGTGCGCCTGGGCGTGGCGTCCAGCACCACGCCCTATCCGGGCGACGGCTGGGGCTATGAGCGTGTCGAGGTGTTGCGCGGGCCGGCCTCCATCGTCTACGGCACGGGCACCGTGGGGGGCACGGTCAACGCGGTGCGCAAACAGCCCACGCGCGAGCCGCTGCGTGAAGTGTTGGCCGGCGCCGGCAGCGACGGCGCGGCCCGCCTGGGCGTGGGCCTGGCCGGCCCGCTGGGCGAGACGCTGAGCTACCGCCTTGACGTTTACGGCCAGCGCACCGACGGCGAGCGCCCGCTGAGCCAGGCCAGCACCGCCAAGCTGATGAGCACGCTGCGCTGGCAGCCCAGCGCCGCGCTGCGCCTGGAGCTGCTGGCTGACGTGAGCAACCAGCGGCCGGCGCGCTACTTTGGCGCGCCCACGTTGGGCGGGCAGTTTGTACCTGAGCTGCTGGGGCGCAACTTCAACACCGCCGACAGCGCCATTCACATTCAAGACCAGCGTCTGCGCGCGCGCGCCAGCTACCAAGTGAGCGACGCGCTGCATGTACGCAACGAGCTCTACCACTTCAAGGCCGACCGCTACTGGCGCAACATCGAGTCCTACCGCTATCTGCCGGCGACGCAGCAGATAAAGCTTGGCGACTATCTGGAGCTCGCGCACGATCTGGTGCAGACCGGCAACCGGCTGGAGGCGGCCCTGGAGGCCGGCGCGCACAAGCTGGTGCTGGGCTGGGAGGTGAGCAAGGCCCGCTTCAACTTCTCCCGCAACGACTACGCCGGCAGTGACCTCATCGGTGTCCATGACCCGTCGCTGGGCTACTGGCCCAATACCTCGCCGATGCTGCACACCTTGCGCACCCAGGCGACGACGCACGACTTCTATGCCGAGGATGCCTGGACGCTCAGCGAGCGTTGGCTGCTGCTGGCCGGCATTCGCCGTGACCTGACGAATTTCGAGCGCAATGATTTGGTGGGCCCCGACTCCTTTGGCAAGCACCTGGGCGGCACCGCGTGGCGTCTGGGCCTGACGCACAAGCTCGATGCCCAGACCCATTTGTACGGCCAGTTCTCGCAAGGCCACGATCCCGTCACCAACGTGCTGACGCTGAACCTGGGCAACCGCCCCTACAAGCTGACCACGGCGCGCCAGATCGAACTGGGCATCAAGCAGCAGTGGGCGCAGGGCCAGGGCGAGTGGACGGCTGCCGCCTATCGCATCGAAAAAAGCAACATCGTCACGCAGGACCGCGATGACAAAACCAAGTCGGTGCAGGGCGGCGAGCAGTCGTCGCAAGGCCTGGAGCTGAGCGCTGCGCTGCGCCTGTCGCCGCACTGGCGCATCGAAGGCAATTACGCCTTGGTGGATGCCCGTTATGACGAACTGATCAAGGGTGGCGTGGACCTGACGGGCAAGCGCCCACTCAACGTGGCGCGCCACAACGCCAACCTGTGGGCGCACTACACCACGCACAACGGCATGGGCCGCTGGCAGGCCTCGCTGGGGGCGCGCGCCGTCAGCAGCCGCTTTGCCGATGACGGCAACACCGCCCGCAGCGCCGGCTATACCGTGTGGGATGCGGCACTCAGCTGGAGCCCCCAGCCCAGCCAGACCTACCGCCTGACGCTGCGCAACCTGGGCGACAAGCTCTACACCTATTCGGCCGTCTCCAGCGCCAGCGCGTCGCAGGCCTACCCCGGCGAAGGTCGGCGGGTGGACGTGACGGCCGAATGGGTTTTTTGACAGCCGCGCAGGCAGCGCCTCTCCAAGCATGATTTCAGCTTTTCTTCCGTCAAAAGCAGGGAGCCTGGCCGCCGCGCTGGCGCTGCTGCTGGCTGCCTGCGCACCGGCGCAGGAGTCGGCGCAACCGCCGGCACAACAGCCGGCCGCACCCGTCGTGCCGGCTGCCGACGCATCGGTGCCGGTGCAGGCCAGCGTTTGCGGCCAGGTGGTGGACTATCCGACGGCGCCCGAGCGCGCCGTGGTGCATGGCATCAACCTGGTCGAGATGGTGCTGGCGCTGGGGCTGCAAGACCGGCTGGCCGGCTACGGCGGGCTGCGCGACATCACGCGCCTGCCGCCGGTCATGCAGGCACAACTGGCCAGCGTGCCCGACCTGTCGGGTGCCAGCATGAACCTGGAGACACTGCTGGGCGCGCAGGCCGACTTTGTCTTCAGCGGCTGGTCGTATGGCTTTCGCCAGGGCCAGGTCACGCCCGCCAGCCTGGCCGAGCTGGGCATCGCCAGCTACGTGCTGACCGAGTCGTGCATCCGCCAGGGCTCACGCGAGCGCGTGGCACTGGAAGACACCTTTGCCGACCTGCTGGCGTTGGGGCGGATTTTTCGCGTGCCCGAGCGCGCGCAGGCGCTGGTCGATGCCCAGCGCGCCGAGCTGGCGCGCATCACCACCGCCACCGCCGGTGTGGCGCGGCGCCCGCGCGTGTTCTTGTACGACAGCGGCACCGATATTCCCATCACCGCCGGGCGCTTTGCGATGCCGCACGCGATGATCGAGGCCGCTGGCGGCGAGAACCTGTTTGCCGACATCGCCAGCAGCTGGACGCGGGGCAACTGGGAGGACGTGATTGCGCGCGACCCCGAGTGGATCGCCATTGTCGACAACGATGTTCCCACTCCCGACGCCAAGCGCCAGTTTTTGCTCGCCCAGCCCGAACTAGCCCACCTGAGCGCCGTCCGCGAGCGCCGCTTTGTGCTGCTGGACTTTGCTGAGGCCACGCCCGGGCCGCGCAACGTCGCCGCCGTGCGCAAACTTGCCCACGCCCTGCACCCGGACAGGGTGCCGGCGCCATGAATCCCGTCCACCTCGCCCATGCGCTGCAGCGGCGCCACCTGGCCTGGTGGCTGGCCGCGTTGGCGGCGCTGCTGGCGCTGTCGCTGACGCTGGCGATCACGCTCGGGCCGGTGCGGCTGGCGGCCGGCCAGGTCTGGCAGATCACCGGGTTCGAGATCGGCCAGCGCCTGGGGCTGGATCTGGCGGCAGGCGACTGGAGCATCTCCCAGCAGCAGATCGTCTGGCGCGTGCGCCTGCCGCGCGTGCTGCTGGCGGCGCTGGCCGGCGCCGGGCTGTCGCTGGTGGGCGTGGCCATGCAGGCCATGGTGCGCAATCCGCTGGCCGACCCCTATTTGCTGGGCGTGTCCTCGGGCGCGTCGGTGGGTGCGGTGGCGGTGCTGGCCTATGGCGCGCTGGCCTTTGCCGGCGGCTGGGCGCTGCCGCTGGGGGCGTTTGGCGGCGCGCTGGCCGCCTGCGTGCTGGTCTATGCGTTGGCACATGCCGATGGGCGGCTGCAGGCGGCACGCCTCATCCTGGGCGGCGTGGCCATTGCCTACTGCCTGGGCGGCGTCACCAGCTTCATCGTGCTGACGGCCGACCAGCGCGAGCTGGCCAATTCGGTGCTCACCTGGACCATGGGCAGCCTTGCCGGCACCCGTTGGGACGAGTTGGGCCTGCCCAGCGCGCTGCTGCTGGCGGGCATGGCGCTGCTGCTGGTGCAAGCGCGCGCGCTGAACGCGCTGCTGACCGGCGAGGACAGCGCTGCCACGCTGGGCGTGGACACCCCGCGCACGCGGCGCTGGCTGTTCGTGCTGGTTTCGCTGGTCACCGGCACGCTGGTGGCGCTGGCCGGGCCGATCGGCTTCGTCGGCCTGGTGGTGCCGCATGTCACGCGCATGTTGGTGGGCGCCGAGCACCGGCGCGTGCTGCCCGTCTCGGCACTGGTGGGCGCCATCTTCCTGGTCTGGGCGGACGTGCTCTCGCGCACCGCGTTTGCCCCGGCCGAATTGCCGCTGGGCGTCATCACCTCGCTGGTGGGCGGGCCGTTCTTCGTCTGGATGCTCTACCGCCGCCAGACGGCGCAAAGGCTGCTGGCATGAGTGCTCCGGGCGCCCATCTGCAGGCCGATGGCCTGAGCTGGCAGGCGGCGGCCGCGCACATCGTGCGCGACGTGAGCCTGCATGCCGCACAGGGCGAGTTCGTCGGCCTGCTCGGGCCCAACGGCAGCGGCAAGTCCACGCTGCTGCGCATGGTCTACCGCGTGCTGCGGCCGGCTGGTGGCCGCGTGCGCGTGGCGGGCCGCGACGTCTGGCAGGCTGGCGCGCGTGAGAGCGCCCGCGCCATGGCTGTGCTCGCGCAGGAGGGCGGCGGCGCGTTCGACCTGTGCGTGCGCGACATGGTGCTGATGGGCCGCACGCCGCACCAGTCGCCGTTCGCGCGCGACAGCGACGAGGATCTGCGCATTGCCGCCGAAGCATTGGAGCGCACCGACACCGCGCATCTGGTCGAGCGCATGTTCTCCACCCTGTCGGGCGGCGAAAAGCAGCGCGTGCTGATGGCCCGCGCACTTGCGCAGCAGGCGCCGCTCTTGATCCTGGACGAGCCGACCAACCACCTGGACGTGCGCCACCAGTTCGCGCTGATGCAGCTGGTGCGCCGCCTGGGCCTGACCACGCTGGCCGCGCTGCACGACCTGCAACTGGCCGCGCACTACTGCGACCGGCTCTACCTGCTGCAGGACGGCGCGCTGGTGGCCCAGGGCACGCCGGCGCAGGTGCTGACGGCCAAGCACATCGCGCGCGTCTATGGCGTGCGCGCCAGCGTCACGCCGAGCGCGCACAGCGGCAAACCCGTGATCGAGTACCTGCCCGATGACTTGCGCTGACCCCCGCCTGGACTGCGAGCGCGCGGTGGTGCTGCTCGGGCGCGCCGGCTACGGCGGCGGCGCCCAGTAGGAGCTGGCGCAGCTGCGCGATCGGCTGGCGGCGGCGCTCACCGGCGCGCCGGTGCATGTGGAGGCGGCCTGCGTGGACCGCGCCGGCCCCGGCCTGCCGCAGGCGCTGGACGCCTGCCTGCGGGCGGCGCCGCGCGCGCGGCTCGTCGTGCTGCAGCCGGTCTTTGTGCCGGTCGACCCGGCGCTGCTGCGCTGGCTGCACAAGGTGGCGCAGCGCTGGCGCCACCGCCAGCCGCAGCCGGAGACACTGCCACGCATCGTGTTCGCACCGGCGCTGGGCGCGCTCGACGGCCTGGCGCCGCTGCTGGCGCGCAGCCTGGCGCAGGCGCAAGACCTGCCCGACGTGACGCAGACCCAGCCGAAGCAGTGGGAGCGCGACCCGCGCGCCTGGTCCGAGGTGCCGCCGCTGGCGCGCCACCTGCTGCTGTGCCTGGGCCCGCGCTGCACCGCGCTGGGGGCAGCAGGCCTGTGGGCGCAGCTGCGCGCGCGCCTGCAGGCAGACCCGGAACTGAAGAAGACCGTGATGCCGCTGCACACCAGCTGCCAATACCCGTGCAACCTGGGGCCGCTGGCCATCAGCTACCCCGACGGGCACTGGTTTGGCCACCTGGACGTGCAGGCCATCGATGTGCTGGTGGATGCCGGCCTGCGGCCCGAGGGCGCGGCGCGGCGCTACGTGGTGCACCGCACGGCGGGGAAACAGGGCGTGATCAGCGGCGCGTGAACACCAGGTCCCACACGCCATGGCCCAGGCGCAGGCCGCGGTTCTCGAACTTGGTCAGCGGCCGGTAGTCGGGCTTGGGCGCGTAGTCGGGGGCGGTGTTGGCCAGCAGCGGCTCGGCGCCAAGTACTTGCAGCATCTGCTCGGCGTAGGGTTGCCAGTCGGTTGCGCAGTGGATGTAGCCGCCGGGCTTGAGCCGCCCGGCCAGCTGCGCGACCAGCGGCGGCTGGATCAGGCGGCGCTTGTTGTGCTTTTTCTTGTGCCAGGGGTCGGGAAAGAAGATATGGATGCCGTCGAGCTGCGCGGGCGCGAGCATGTGGGCCAGCACCTCGGTGGCGTCGTGCGCGCAGATGCGGATGTTGGCGATGCCCTGCTCGCCGATGCGCTTGAGCAGCGCGCCCACGCCAGGCTCGTGCACCTCGCAGCACAGAAAGTTGTCGCCCGGGCGCACGCGGGCGATGTGGGCCGTGGCCTCGCCCATGCCAAAGCCGATCTCCAGGATCAGCGGCGCGTGGCGGCCAAACGCGGCGTCTGCGTCCAGCAGCTGCGGCGCGTAGGGCAGCACGAAGCGCGGGCCCAGCTCGGCCAGCGCCTTGGTCTGGCCGGTGGTGGTGCGGCCGGCGCGGCGCACATAGCTTCGGATGGCCTTGGGGTGGGCAACGTCGGCGGGCGCTGCGCCGCTGCGCGAAGGGCCGGTGGCTGCGGGAGCGGCGTTCGGGACGGCGCCGGCGGGGGTGTCGGGTGTCGGGCTGGTATTCACGGGGCGCGATTGTAGAGGTGCGCCCAGGCCTGCTGCCACCAAAGCAGGGCCTGCGCCACGCTGCGCGGCGCGGGCAGCGGCGGCAGGCCCAGCGCCTGCGCGGCCTGCGCCAGCGCCTGCAGCGGCTGGCGCTCGTCGATGGGCGGCGCGCCGTGCTGCTTGGACAGCTTGGCGCCGTCCGGCGTGCACACCAGCGGTGTGTGCAGATAGCGTGGTGCGGGCAGGCCCAGCGCGTGCTGCAGCAGCAGTTGGCGCGGCGTGTTGTCGGCCAGGTCTGCGCCGCGCACGACGTCGGTCACGCCCTGGTCGCCGTCGTCGACGACGACGGCCAGCTGGTAGGCCCACAGGCCGTCGGCGCGGCGCAGCACGAAGTCGCCCACCTCCAGCGCCACGTTCTGCTGCTGCGCGCCCAGGCGGCGGTCGCTCCAGTGCAGCAGGCCGGCCGCGCCCAGCGCAAAACCGGGGCCGGTGTCTCCGCTGGCTGCCAGCTGCGCCTGGTACTTCTCGGTGTGAAAGCGCCAGGCGCGCGCTGGCCGGCCTTGCAGTCCGGCGCGGCAGGTGCCGGGGTAGGGGCGGGCGGTGTGGGCGGCGTGCACATGGCCGCTGGCGGCCAGCGCGGCGTCGATCTCGCGGCGGGTGCAGGCGCAGGGGTAGGCCAGACCGCGCGCCAGCAGGTCGTCCAGCACCTGCTGGTAGCGCCCGGAGCGTGTCGATTGGTACAGCGGCGGCGCGTCCGGCTCAAGGCCGCAGGCGTTCAGCTGCCGCAGGATGTGCTCTGCCGCGCCGGGCACGCAGCGCGGGCCGTCCACGTCCTCGATGCGCACCAGCCAGCGCCCGCCGCAGGCGCGTGCGTCCAGCCAGCTGGCCAGTGCCGCGACCAGCGAGCCGGCGTGCAGCGGGCCGGTGGGAGAGGGTGCGAAGCGGCCTGTGTGGCCGCTCATGCCATGGCCAGGGCCAGCTCCAGCCCGGACACGAACGCGTCTTCCAGCCGGTAGCCCAGGCACCAGTCGCCGCAGGCGCCCAGGCCCAGCTCGGCGTCCCAGACGCAGGTCTGGCCCAGTGACGATTGCGTCTGCGCGTACTGCCAGCGGCGCAGCTGTACGTGGGTGGGCGCGGCGTGGATGCCGGTGACTTCGGCAAAGGCCTTGAGCAGCTTGCCCTGCACGCGCGCGGGCTCGTCCTGCAGGTGCTCGCGCGACCAGGCGGGGCTGGCCTGCACGGTCCAGCGCTCGACCTGGTTGCGTGCGGGTTTGCTCGATTCGCGCGCCAGCCAGGCGATGCGGTGGTGGGTGGAGCGCGCCGCGTTCCATTGCGGGCCCAGCGTGGTCAGGCCCGGCTGCACCGCGTGGGCAAAGGCCAGCATCATGGTCCAGCAGGGGGCGATGTCGACGCCGTCGAGTGCCGCGCTCCAGGCGACGTCCAGCTGCGACTGCAGCAGCAGCGCCTGCGCCTGCGGGGCGGGCAGCGCGAGCACGACGGCGTCGAACTCGCCGCGCTCATGCGTGCTGCCGTCGCGCGATCGGGTGCGCACCTGCCAGCGCAGCCCGTCGCCGCGCGTGAGGCCCACGACCGTCTGGTCGGTGTGCAGCTGGCCGGCCTGCGCCAGCGGCGCGGCCCAGGCGTCGACCAGCGAGCCCATGGTCGGTGTGGCGACCCAGTGCGCCTCGCTGGGCGGGGGCGCGGCCGTGGTCACCCGGCCGGCGGCGTCCAGCATGCGCACCGTGCTGACGCTCCAGCGGCGGCACAGGTCGGGCACGGTTTGCATCAGCGCGGTCTGAAAGCGCCCGTCGCGCACGGTGAAGTACTGCGCGCCGCTGTCAAAGCTGCCAAAGGGCGAGTCCAGCGCCGCGGTGCGCCCGCCGGGCTGGGGTGCGGCCTCGAAGACGTCGACCGCGTGGCCGGCCTGCGCCAGCGTGCGGGCACAGACGACGCCGGCCATGCCGGCTCCGATGATGGCAATGCGCTGCTGTTGTGGCGCAGCGGTGCGGGCGGTAGAGGGCGTTTTGCGGCGTGGGGTGGAACTCATGGTGTGCTTTCGGTGGTTCTGGCAACTCTACACGGCGCGGCTTCAGAAGTGGTGGTTTTCGAGCAGCGCCTTGCGCGTCACCGCGCTTTGCAGCTGCGTGAGCCACCATTGCAGCGCGCGGCCGGGGCCGGTGCGTCCGGGGGCGCACCACAGATAGCCCATGGCCACGCCGCGCGAGGGGCGCGCCACGTGCCGTTGCACCAGGTGGCCGACCTGCAGGTGGTCGCGCACCATGGGCTCGGGCAGAAAGCCGCCGCCCAGGCCGCGCAGCTGGGCGTGCAGCTTGGCGCGCATGTTGTCCACGGTGAGCACGTCCTGGCCGGGCAGGATGCCCACGGTGGTGGAGCTGCGCCGCGCCGAATCGGCCACGGCCACCATGCGGTGGGCGCGCAGCGTGGCGTCGGACAGCGGCTCGGGCAGTTTGGCAAGCGGGTGGTGGGGTGCGACGACGAAGATGAAACGCAGCTCGCCCAGCGGCGCGCTCTGCAGTCCGGCGACGTTGGGCGACAGCGCATCCAGCGTCACGCCGATGGCCAGGTCGGCCTGGCCCGAGATCAACGCCTCGGCCGTGCCACCCAGGATGCCGTCGCGCCACTTCAGGCGCGTGGGCGGCGCCAGCGCGTAGAAGGCCTCGATCAGCTCCAGCATGGTGGCCGGCGAGATGGCGCCGTCCACCGACAGCGTCAGCTGCGGCTCCCAGCCCGTGGCGACGCGGCGGATGCGCTCGGCAATGGCGTCCACGTCGTCGAGCAGCCGCGCGCCCTCGCGCAGCAGTTCCTGCCCGGCGGGGGTCGCGCGCGCCTGGCGGGTGCTGCGGTCGAACAGCAGCACGTCCAGTGCGTCTTCGACCTGGCGCACGCGGTAGGTCAGCGCGCTGGGCACCAGGCCCAGCTGGCGCGCCGCCGCGGCAAAGCTGCCGGTCTCGGCAATCGCCTGCAGCATGCACAGGTTGTCGGGCGTCAGGACGTTGCGGCTGTTTTGCATGGTCTGGGTGTGTCAATTCAAACGAATTGAATGATGCCTTCAAGGCCGCGGCGCTTGCAAGTGGGGGCCGCGGCCTAAAGTGGCTTGCATTGGAATAAAGAGAAAGGCCGACACCATGATGAACATCCGCAAGGCGCAGGAGCGCGGGCACGCCAACCACGGCTGGCTGGACAGCCACCACAGCTTTTCCTTTGCTGGCTACTACGATCCGCAGCACATGGGCTGGGGCAATCTGCGCGTGATCAATGAAGACCGCATTGCGCCGGACACCGGTTTTGGCGAGCACGGCCACCGCGACATGGAGATCATCAGCTACGTGCTCGAAGGCGCGCTTGCGCACCGCGACAGCATGGGCCACGTGCAGGCCCTCGTGCCGGGCGAGGTGCAGCGCATGAGCGCCGGCACCGGTGTGCGCCACAGCGAGTTCAACCACGCGCCGGGGCAGACCACGCACTTTCTGCAGATCTGGATCGAGCCGGCGCAGCTGGGCATCGAGCCCGGCTATGAGCAGGCGCGAGTGCCCGATGATGAAAAGCGCGGCCGGCTGCGCCTGGTTGCCGCGCCGGCCGGGCAGGGCGCAAGCGTCAGCCTGCATGCCGACGCGCGCGTCTGGGCCGGGCTGTTCGACGGCGACGAGGCGGCGCAGCTGGACGTCGATCCAAAGCGCAAGGCCTATGTGCAGGTGGCGCGCGGCCAGTTGCAGGTCAACGGCGTGCCGCTGTCCGCGGGCGACGGCGCGATGCTGCAGGGCGAGCCGCGCATCACGCTGGACGCGGGCGATCGGGCCGAGGTGCTGGTGTTCGACCTGGCGCCGTGACCGGGAGGCGCTAGGGCCTGTTAACGCTATTTTTGGCGGTGCGAACATACTCAAAACG
>PGEI01000069.1 GCA_002894305.1 Comamonadaceae bacterium CD01 | reverse complement strand
AACAGCCAAGGCCCAGAAGGGTCTTGGCTTAACTTACCGGCATTGCTCCATGGGGAGACCTTGAACACGTTCTGAAGTCTGCCCGCCGCCGGATCAAGTCCGGCGCGCTGGCCAAAGGTCAGGGCATCCCCATCTGCAGCTGGCCCAGCACCATCATCGCCACCTGCAGCAGCACCAGAGCCACCAGCACCGACAGGTCGATGCCGCCGATGATCGGAATGATGCGCCGCAGCGGTCGCAGCAGCGGCTCGGCCAGGCGCGTGATCACGTCGGCAATCGGCGAGCGCGTCTGCACCCACGACAGCACGGCATAGACGATCAGCAGCCCCATCATGGCCGACAGGGCCACGCGCAGCACGCTGAACACCGCCATCCAGGCCACCCACGCCATCGGCACGCTGCCGGCCATCAGCAGCCACAGCAGCAGGTACTGCACCGCCTGCAGCAGCAGGGCCGCCACCAGGCAGGACGGATCCCAGCGCCGCGCTGCTGGCACCACCCGGCGCAGCGGCAGCACCAGCCAGTCGCTGAAGGCAAACACCAGCCGCCCGACCGGGTTGCCAAACGGCACGCGCTCGATCTGCATGTACAAGCGCAGCAGGCAGATGCTGGTCAGCAGGCCAAAGACGATATCGAGCACAAAGGAAAAAATCTGCAGCAGCATGCCAAGCCTTCAAGAATGGTCGTCCGATGATAGCTGCGCCCCGGCGCCCGCCCCGCGCCGCGGCCGATGCAACCGGTAGAATGCTCGGCTTTCCATTGCATGCGGCGCAGCACCCCGGCACGGGCGGCACGCCTGGCCTGCGCGCGTCACCGCACGCAGGTCGATACCGCTGGCAACCGGGTTGTTGACCAGCGACCGCCGTGCCCGGCCCTGCGACGCCCACGATTTTTTCCCATCCATTCATGTCCAACGAACTGTCCCCCTCCAGCGCCCCCCTTGCCGACGAGAACCAGCTGATTGCCGAGCGCCGCGAAAAGCTCAAGGCGCTGCGCGAGCGCCAGGCACAGGGCCTGGGCGTGGCCTTCCCCAACGACTTCAAGCCGGCCCACCGCGCGGCGCATCTGCACCAGGACTACGCGGCGCTGGACGATGAAGCGCTGCAGGAGCGCGCCATCGCGGTCAGCGTGGCCGGGCGCATGATGCTCAAGCGCGTGATGGGCAAGGCCAGCTTCGCCACGCTGCAGGACGGCTCGCTGGGCGAGACGGGCGGGCGCATCCAGCTGTACGTCACGCGCGACGCGATCGGCGAGGAGGCCTACGCCGAGTTCAAGCGCTGGGACCTGGGCGACATCCTGGGCGCCGAAGGCACGTTGATGAAGACCAAGACCGGCGAGCTGTCGGTCAAGGTCACGCGCATCCGCCTGCTCACCAAGAGCCTGCGCCCCATGCCCGACAAGTTCCACGGCATGCAGGACCAGGAGACCAAGTACCGCCAGCGCTACGTCGACCTGATGACCGACGAGGCCGCGCGCCGGCGCTTCGTCGCGCGCAGCAAGACGGTCGGCTCGCTGCGCAGCTTCATGACGGAACACGGCTTTCTGGAAGTGGAGACGCCCATGCTGCATCCCATCCCCGGCGGCGCCAACGCCAAGCCCTTCGTCACGCACCACAACGCGCTCGACCAGGACATGTACCTGCGCATCGCGCCCGAGCTGTACTTGAAGCGCCTGATCGTCGGGGGCTTCGAGCGCGTGTTTGAGATCAACCGCAGCTTTCGCAACGAAGGCATCTCGGTGCGCCACAACCCCGAGTTCACGATGATGGAGTTCTACGCGGCGTACTGGAACTACCGCGACCTGATGGACTTCACCGAAGCGCTGGTGCGCGACGCGGCGATCAAGGCCGCCGGCACGCTGCAGTTGAGCTACGGCGGCCAGGCCGTCGACCTGTCCCAGCCCTTCCAGCGCCTGACGATCCGCGAGGCGATCTATCAGTACACCGAAGCCGGCGCGCACGTCGACGACGCCGCCTGGCTGATCAGCGCGCTGAAGAAGCTGGGCATGAGCGAGGACAAGAGCCGCCTGTCCACCCGTACGCTGGCCAGCCTGCAGGTGCTGTACTTCGAGGAGGCCGTGGAAAGCCAGCTGTGGCAGCCGACCTTCATCATGGAGCACCCCACCGAGATCAGCCCGCTTGCGCGCGCCAACGACGCACGCCCCGAGGTCACCGAGCGCTTCGAGCTCTACATCACCGGCCGCGAGATGGCCAATGGCTTCTCCGAGCTCAACGACGCCGAGGACCAGGCGGCACGCTTCAACGCCCAGGTGGCCGCCAAGGACGGCGGCGACGATGAGGCGATGTACTTCGACCAGGACTTCGTGCGCGCGCTCGAATATGGCCTGCCGCCCACCGGCGGCTGCGGCGTCGGCATCGACCGCCTGATGATGCTGCTCACCGACAGCTCCAGCATCCGCGACGTCATCCTCTTCCCGGCGCTGCGCCGCGAACAGGGTTGAGCACCACGGGCAGCGCCCAACCCGCCACCGGAGCCGGCTCCATGCTGCTGCGCTTGAAAAACTGGCTCCCGCCCTGGCTGCAGGACTGGCTGGACATCCTGCTTCCCGGCGCGCAAATCCTGCTGATCCTGGTCGCGGCCTGGCTGCTGCAGTACCTGCTGCGGCGCATCGTGCGGCGCGCCAGCAGCCACTACAACCTGCCTCATGAACTGCTCAGGCCGGTCAACACCATCGTGCGCTGGCTCATCCTGGGCAGCGCCTTTCTGCTGGTGCTCGAACGCCTGGGCGTGTCGGCCGGCGTGCTCTGGACCGCCCTCACCGGCTTTGCCACCGTTGGCGCCGTGGCCTTTTTTGCCGCGTGGAGCGTGCTGTCCAACCTGTTCTGCGCCTTCCTCATCTTCACCGTCGGACCTTTGCGCATTGGCGACCACATCGAACTGCTCGACTCGGGCGACAAGCCCGGAGCGCTGGGGCGCGTCGTCGACATCAACCTGCTCTACACCACGCTGGAAGACGCCACCGCCACGGGCACTGGTGCGCTGCTGCAAATACCCAATGCACTGATCTTTCAGCGCGTTACCCGGCGCTGGCGCGCTGGCACCGCGGTGCCGGCAGAACGCTTGCAGCAGGCCCCGGCCAGCACGGGCGTGCCGGTCGCCCCGGCCATTGCCATGCCGGAGGCGGCGGAAAAAACGCCCCCTTGATTGGGTACAAACCCTAGGACTAGCAAAAAATGACGGGGTTCGTAAGTCTGGCCTACCCGATTGCCAACACAATACAAACTCTTATGCTTCTGTGTCCTGTCTCGGCTTGCCACAAGAAGCTGGAGACCGAACCATCATCTTTCACCCAAAGTTGAAGAGAGTTTTATGACCATGTCCTTCCGACTCAATACCCTTGTCGCCGCCGCAGGCCTGGCCAGTGCCCTGTTGCTGGCACCAGCCCATGCACAAATCAAGATCGCCACGGTCGGCCCGACCACCGGCCCGCTGACCCAGTACGGCGATATGGTCAAGGAAGGCGTGAGCACCGCCGTCGAGCAGATCAACGCCGCCGGCGGCATCAACGGCAAGAAGGTAGACGTCGTGTCGGTAGACGACGGCTGCGAGCCCAAGCAGGGCCCGGTCGCGGCCAACCGCGTGGTCAACGACAAGATCCACTATGTCGTCGGCCCGGTGTGCTCGGGCGCGTCGATCGCCGCCGCGCCGATCTACAACAACGAAGGCGTGGTCGTGATCACCCCGTCGGCCACCTCGCCCGCGCTGACCGACGGCAAGAACTTCCACTTCATCTTCCGCACCATCGGCCGCGACGACCAGCAAGGCCCGGCCGCTGCAAAATTCATCATCGAGAAGGTCAAGCCCAAGAAGGTTGCCGTGCTGCACGACAAGCAGTCCTACGGCCAGGGCATCGCCACCGCGGTGCGCGACGACCTGAAGAAGGCCGGCGTGGACGTGGCGCTGTTCGAAGGCATCAACGCCGGCGACAGCGACTACTCGGCCGTCATCACCAAGCTCAAGAGCGCCGGCGTCGACTTCGTCTACTACGGCGGCTACCACCCCGAAATGGGCCTGCTGCTGCGCCAGGCCGGCGAGCAAGGCCTGAAGGTCAAGCTCATGGGCCCCGAGGGCGTGGGCAACCCCGAGATCAATGCCATCGCCGGCAACGCCGTCGAAGGCATGCTGCTGACGCTGCCAGCTGACTTCTCCGCCGACCCGAAGAACGCCGCCGTGGTCAAGGCCTTCAAGGACAAGAAGCGCGACGCCACCGGCGCCTTCCAGCTGACCGCCTACGCCGCCACGCAGGCGCTGATCGCAGGCATCAAGGCCGTGGGCGACGACCCCGCCAAGGTGGCCGACTGGCTGCACGCCAACACCGTCGACTCGGTGCTCGGCCCCATCTCCTGGAACAAGCAGGGCGACCTGAACGCCTTCCAGTTCGAGATCTTCGAGTGGCACAAGGACGGCAGCAAGACGGCTGTCAAGTAAGCCGCCCGGCACTTCAATCGTCGTCGGCCGTGTGCGCAGCAACCCTGTCGCGCGCGGCCCAGGTCAACCGGCATGGGCCGGTTGACCGCCATCTGGCCCTTCTCTTTGCGGCCGATGGCCGTATCCTTGAGTTTTTCGCCACTCCACCCGGCTGAGTTCGCAGCAACCGCTTTCCTGCTCCGGTGCCCAGGCCTCGTGCCCTGCAACACTGGCGCCCGCAGCGCCGCAGCCGTCTGGCCTTTCGTTTCTTCCATCGGGGGATGACATTCCATGTCTGACTTCCTGCCCCAGTTGCTGCAGCAGCTGTTCAATGGATTGTCCCTGGGCGCGATTTACGCGCTGATCGCCATCGGCTACACCATGGTCTACGGCATCATCGGGATGATCAACTTCGCGCACGGCGAGATCTACATGATTGGCGCCTACGTCGGCCTGGTCGCGCTGTCGGCCGTCGGCGTGCAGAGCGGCCTGCCCGTGTGGCTGATCATCGCGCTGATGCTCGTCGCTGCGGTTGCGGTCACCAGCGTCTACGGCTACGCCGTCGAGCAGCTGGCCTACAGGCCGCTGCGTGGCAGCCCGCGGCTGGTGCCGCTGATCTCGGCCATCGGCATGTCTATCTTCCTGCAGAACTGGGTGGCCCTGGGCCAGGGCGCGCGCGACATGGCCGTGCCCTCGCTCATCCCCGGTGCGATGCGCTTTGGCGGCGACGGCGGCGGGTTCGAGATTTTCATGCCCTATTCGCGCATCCTGATCATCGTGGTCACCGTGGTGCTGATGGTGTTGCTGACGCTGTACATCCGCCACTCCAGCATGGGCCGCGCCTCGCGCGCCTGCTCGCAGGACATGCACATGGCCAACCTGCTGGGCATCGACACCAATCGCGTGATCTCGTTCACCTTCATCCTGGGTGCCGTGCTGGCTGCCGTTGGCGGCGTGCTGATTGCGCTGGCCGTCGGCAAGCTCAACCCCTTCATCGGCTTCATCGCCGGCATCAAGGCATTTACCGCGGCGGTGCTGGGCGGCATCGGCTCGATCCCGGGAGCCATGCTCGGCGGCGTGATCCTGGGCATTGCCGAGACGCTGGCGGCCGCCTACATCTCTTCCGAATACAAGGACATCGTGGCCTTCGGCCTGCTGGTACTGATCCTGATGTTCCGCCCCTCGGGCCTGCTGGGCAAGCCGGAAGTGGAGAAAGTCTGATGACACGCGCCGCCACCTCCCCCACCCTCGCCGGCGCCTTCAAGGGCGCGCTGATCGCCACCGTGCTGGCCGCCATCGTCGTGCTGCCCATCTTCACGCTGCACCTGCAGCGCGCAGGCGTGCGTACCATCATCGTGCCCGAATGGCGCACCCTGGTGTTCGGCTGCCTGGCCGTCTTTGCCGTGCAGATGCTGCGCCCCTTTCTGTCGGGGCGCATGCCGCGCGTACCCTGGCCCACGCTGCCACGCCTGTCGGCGGGCCAGCACCAGGGCATGCTGCTGGTCGTCGTGCTGCTGGCCGTCAGCTGGCCTTTCCTGGCCGGGCGCAACGCGGTCGACATCGCCACGCTGACGCTGATCTACGTCATGCTGGGCCTGGGGCTGAACATCGTCGTCGGCTTTGCCGGGCTGCTGGATCTGGGCTTCGTGGGCTTCTACGCCACGGGCGCCTACACCTTCGCGATGCTGCACTACTGGGCCGGCTGGAGCTTCTGGCACGCGCTGCCGTTGACGGGTGCGGTCTCGGCGCTGTTCGGCTTTCTGCTGGGCTTTCCAGTGCTGCGATTACGCGGTGACTACCTGGCCATCGTGACGCTGGGTTTTGGCGAAATCATCCGCCTGCTGCTGGTCAACCTGGTCGACTTCACCGGCGGGCCGGACGGCATCTCCGGCCTGCCCAAGCCCACGCTGCTGGGCCTGGAGATGACGCGCAGCGCCAGCGTGGAAGGCGCGCAGACCTTCCACCAGTTCTTCGGCCTGCAATTCAACTCGATGCATATGGTGATCTTCCTGTACCTGATGGCGCTGCTGCTGGCGGCCGTCACGCTGTTCATCAGCAATCGGTTGATCCGCATGCCCATCGGGCGCTCCTGGGAAGCGCTGCGCGAAGACGAGATCGCCTGCCGCTCGCTGGGCCTGAATCCGATGAAGATCAAGCTGTCGGCCTTCACGCTGGGCGCGATGTTCGCGGGCTTTGGTGGCGCTTTCTTCGCCGCGCGCCAGGGCATCGTCAACCCCGAATCGTTCACCTTCATCGAATCGGCGCTGATCCTGGCCATCGTGGTGCTCGGCGGCATGGGTTCGCAGCTGGGCGTGATCCTGGCGGCCATCGTGCTCACGGTGCTGCCCGAGCTGGCGCGCGAATTCTCCGAATACCGCATGGCCATCTTCGGCCTGGTGATGATTCTGATGATGATCTGGCGCCCGCAGGGCCTGCTGCCCGCTCGCCGCGCCCAGGTGGAGGTACCGGCATGAGTACCACTCCACTGCTCCAGGTCAGAGACCTCACCATGCGCTTTGGCGGGCTGGTCGCCGTCGACGGCGTCTCGTTCGACGTCCAGCCGCAGGAGATCTTCGCCATCATTGGCCCCAACGGCGCGGGCAAGACCACGGTGTTCAACTGCATCAGCGGCTTCTACAAGCCCAGCACCGGCCAGATCGCGCTGCAGAACCGCAGCATTGCCGGGTACAGCAGCCATCGCGTGGCCAACCACGGCGTGGTGCGCACCTTCCAGAACGTGCGCCTGTTCAAGGCCATGACGGTGCTGGAGAACCTGCTGGTAGCGCAGCACCACATCGAACACGTACCGTTCTGGAGCGGGCTGCTCAACACCCCGGGCTATCGCCGCAGCGAGCGCAAGAAGATCGCCAACGCCATGCACTGGCTGGACGTCATGGGATTGCGTGAGTTCGCCAACCGCGAGGCGGGCAACCTGGCCTACGGCCACCAGCGGCGCCTGGAAATCGCGCGCTGCATGATCACCGGGCCCAAGCTGCTGATGCTCGACGAGCCCGCGGCCGGTCTCAACCCCCAGGAGAAAAAGGACTTGCAGCTGCTCATCGACCAGCTGCGCCGCGAATACCAGGTGTCAGTGCTGCTGATCGAGCACGACATGGGCCTGGTCATGGGCGTGTCCGAGCGCATCCTGGTGATGGAATACGGCAAACCGATCGCCACCGGCGTACCCGAGGCGATCCGCAACGACGAGCGGGTCATCAAGGCCTACCTGGGAGAAGCCTGATGAACCAGCCAAGCAATACCCCCATGCTCCAGATCGAGGAGCTGAGCACGCACTACGGCGCCATCTGCGCGGTCGACAAGGTCTCGCTGCACGTCAACCAAGGTGAAATCGTCTCGCTGATCGGCTCCAACGGCGCTGGCAAGACCTCGCTGCTGATGACCATCTGCGGCACGCCGCGCGCAAGCGGTGGCCATGTGCGCTTCGAGGGCGAGAACATCACCAATGACTCCACGCACCTGATCATGCGCAAGGGCATTGCAGTGTCGCCCGAAGGCCGGCGCATCTTCTCGGCACTGAGCGTCGTCGAAAACTTGAAGATGGGCGGATTCTTCCAGGACAAGGCGGCCATCGAGCAGGACATGAAGCACGTGTTCGACCTGTTCCCGCGCTTGAAGGATCGTGCCTACCAGCGGGCCGGCACCATGAGCGGCGGCGAGCAGCAGATGCTGGCCATAGGCCGCGCGCTGATGAGCCGCCCGCGCCTGCTGCTGCTCGACGAGCCGACGCTGGGCCTGGCGCCGCTGATCATTGCGCAGATCTTCGACATCATTCAGCAGATCCGCTCCGAGGGCGTCACGGTGTTTCTGGTCGAGCAGAACGCCAACCGTGCGCTGCAGATCGCCGACCGCGGCTACGTGCTGGAAAACGGCCACCTGGTGCTGGAGGACACGGGCGCCAATCTGCTGGCCAACGACGCGATCCGCAAGGCCTACCTGGGCGGCTGAAGACAGGGCGCACCATGGTGCGCGCTCCGGGCGGCCAGGGCAGCAGGCTACGAAACTTGTAGCATCGAGACCGACCCGCTACCATAGACCACCGTTTTTGGTACAGCTGCTCGGAGACGCCCCATGAGCCCGAAAGAAAACGCCGCTGTCAACCGCCTGCTGGAGACCCTGGAGTGCCGCTACGCGCTGCGCGTGCTCTGGGCCTTGCGCGACGGCCACCCCCAGACCTTTCGCCTGCTGCAGGACAGCGTAGGCGGAGTCACTCCCAATACGCTGAACACCCGCATCAAGGAACTGCGCGCCGCGGGTTTCGTCGACCACGGCAGCGACGGCTACTGCGTCACGCCCAGTGGGCAGGATCTGCTCAAGCGCATCGCCGACCTGCAGGCCTTTGCCACCCGCTGGGTCGCGGCGCAGGCCAGGCGCGCCACGGCATAGCGCAAACCGGCACGCCACCAAGGTCTGTTAGGCTTTCACGACGGCACCCCGGTGCCGTTTCTTTTTCTCTTTTCTGAATGGATGACACATGGCTTTTCAAACCACCGCATCGGGCTTGCAGTACGAAGACACCAACGCGGGCAGCGGCGCTGCGGCCCAGTCCGGCCAGCTGGTGCGCGTGCACTACACCGGCTGGCTTTACAACGACGGCCAGCAGGGCGCCAAGTTCGACTCCAGCCGCGACCGGGGCGACCCGTTTGAATTCCCCCTGGGCGCCGGCATGGTCATCAAGGGCTGGGACGAAGGCGTGCAAGGCATGCAGATCGGCGGCCAGCGCACGCTGATCATTCCTGCCGCGCTGGGCTATGGCGCGCGCGGTGCCGGCGGCGTGATCCCGCCGCATGCCGTCTTGAAGTTCGACGTCGAGCTGCTGGCCATCCAAGGTTGAAGCCCGGATCGGGAGGCGGCTGCGCCCTTCCGGCTCACAGCCCGTCCGGCCGCACGACGGGCAGCCTGCCCGGGCGGGTGGCCAGGCTGACCAGGCAGGTCACCGCCACCCCGGCCGGCACGCCGAAGACGCCGGCCGAAATAGGTTGAATGCCCCACCACAGGCCATCGGCCAGCCAGGCCTGGGGCAGCAGCTGGCGCACCGTGTCTGCGTGCGACAGCAGGTAATACATCGTTACCGACAGGCCCGCCAGCATTCCGGCCACCGCGCCCTGGCGCGTCGTGCCGCGCCAGAAGATGCCCAGCACCATTGCCGGCACAAAAGCCGATGCGGCAATCGAGAACGACGCCGACACCATGGGCAGGATCTCTGCGGGCTTGAGCGAGGCGACGAAGGCCGCCGACAGCGCCACCGACAGCAGCGTGAACTTGGTCAGGATGACGCGCTGCTCGGGCGAAGCCTTGCGCCGCTTGGAATGAAAGTACAGGTCGCGCACCAGCGCGTTGCTGATGGTCAGCAGCAGCCCGTCGGCAGTCGACAGCGCCGCGGCCAGCCCGCCGGCGGCCACCAGGCCCGAGATCACGTAAGGCAGCCCGGCAATCTCCGGCATGGCCAGCATGATCAGGTCGACGCCAAAGCGAATCTCGCCGAACTGCACGATGCCGTCGCCATTGATGTCCTCGACCGACAGCAGCGCGGTGTCGACGCGCGACCACTGCGCCATCCAGGTGGGCAACTGGTCGTAGCGGCTGCCCACCAGGTGGCTCATCACCTCGTACTTGACCAGCGCCGCCATCGCGGGCGCGCTCAAATACAGCAGTGCAATGAATACCAGCGACCAGGCGACCGAGGTGCGCGCTCCAGCCACCGTCGGCACGGTGTAGTAGCGCGTGAGCAGGTGCGGCAGGCCGGCGGTGCCCACCATCAGGCAGAACATCAGCGCCAGGAAGTTGCGCCGCGCGTCCCGGAAATCGCGCTGCTCCTGCGGCGTGCCATTGGGATCGCCGACAAAGGCCTGGCTGTGGCGCGGCAGGCCGCCCAGGTCGCGCGCGCGTTCCAGGTTGTCCTGCAGCGCGCGCGTCCACTGCTCGCGCGCCGCGGCTTCGTCGCGCGGCATTACCATCAGGTCACGGCTGGCGGTGACGATCAGGCCCACGTCGGCGTTCTGCGCGCGCAGCCGTTGAATGCGCTCGCGCGCGGCCGCGCGCTCATGCTCCAGCGCCGCGCCGACATTGCGCAGCCGTTGCTCATACTCCATCGCGCGCTGCAAATAATCGGAAATCACCTCGCGCTCGTCGCTGGAGACCAGCAAGCGCTCCTCCTTCTCGGCAATCTTGTCCAACTGCACGCCAAACACCACCGGCGCTACCGGATTGCCCAACTGCTTGTAGGCCAGCCACGAAACCGGCAGCATGAACGACAGCAGGATGACAATGTACTGCGCCACCTGGGTCCAGGTGATGGCACGCATGCCCCCGAGAAACGAGCACAGCAGCACGCCGCCCAGGCCCAGCATGATGCCGATCTCGAACTGCACGCCGGTCAGGCGCGAAGCGATCAGGCCCACGCCGTAGATCTGAGCGACCACATAGGTGAACGAGCACAGCACGGCCGACAGCGCGGCGATGATGCGCGGCCAGCTGCCGCCATAGCGCACCTGGAAGAAATCTGGAATGGTGTACAGCCGCATCGCCCGCAGGTGCGGCGCGATCAACATGGCCACGAGCACGAAGCCGCCCGTCCAGCCCAGCAAATAGGCCAGGCCGCCGGGCGCCTCGTGCGTGCCCGAAAAACCCTGCAGGTACAGCGCGCCCGACAGGCTGATGAACGAGGCCGCGCTCATCCAGTCGGCCGCGGATGCCATGCCGTTGAAGATGGGCGGGATACGCCGGCCGGCGACGTAGTACTCATCGGCATCCGAGGTGCGCCCGTAGACGCCGATGGCCGCGTAGACCATCACCGTCAGGAACAGGAAGATGGGGCCGATCCACTGGCGCGACAGTCCGCGCTGCTCGGCCCAGGTCATCAGCGCCAGAAAGCCCAGCACGCCAGCCACGTACAGCGCCAGGATGCGCGCCAGGCGCATGACGTAGGAGCGCGAGCCTCCCCGGTCAGAGCGCTTCATCGTCGTTTTCACTCGTCTGCGCGCCGCCGTGGTGCAGGCTGTCCTGGCGCTCGAAATAACTCATCGCCGCGCAATACACCCAGACGATGGCGATGAACACCAGTACCGCGCCCTGCGACGCGATCCAGTAATGCAGCGGCCAGGGGCCCAGGCGCCAGTGCAGCGCCCGTGCGAAATAAGTCAGTCCGAACGACACCACCGCCCACACGAGCAGCAGCCCGGCCTTGAGCCACAGGTGGCGCGCGTCGTGCAGGTCAGGAGCAAACGGCACGCTGCGGTGCTCGGGCATCGACTCGTGTTGCTGCTCCATCGCTGGCCGGCGCGCGCGGTGGGTGTGGGGTGGGTCGCTGCCGCGCTCAGCCCGCCAGTTGCTGCCAGGTGGCGATCACGCTGTCCGGGTTCAGCGAGATCGAGGAAATGCCCTCGTCGGCCAGCCACTGGGCAAAGTCGGGGTGGTCGCTGGGCCCCTGGCCGCAGATGCCGATGTATTTGCCCTGCGCCTTGCAGGCCTCGATCGCCCGCTTGAGCAGCGCACGCACGGCCGGGTCGCGCTCGTCGAAGTCGGCGGCCAGCAGTTCCAGGCCCGAATCGCGATCCAACCCCAGCGTTAGCTGGGTCAGGTCGTTGGAGCCGACCGAGAAGCCGTCGAAGAACTGCAGGAACTCGTCGGCCAGCACCGCGTTGCTCGGCACCTCGCACATCATGATCAGGCGCAAGCCGTTGTCGCCGCGCTTGAGGCCATGGCCGGCCAGCAGCTGGGTGACGCGCTCGGCCTGGCCCAGCGTACGCACGAACGGCACCATGACCTGCACGTTGGTCAGCCCCATTTCGTCGCGCACGCGCTTGAGCGCCTCGCACTCCATCGCGAAGGCCTCGCCAAACTCATTGCTGATGTAGCGCGCCGCACCGCGAAAGCCCAGCATCGGGTTCTCTTCCTCGGGCTCGTAGCGGCTGCCGCCAATCAGCTTGCGGTACTCGTTGCTCTTGAAGTCCGACAGACGCACGATGACCGGCTTGGGCCAGAAAGCGGCGGCAATCGTCGCCACGCCCTCGGCCACCTTGTCCACGTAGAAGGCTCGGGGCGAGGCATGACCGCGGGCCACGCTCTCCACTGCCTTTTTCAGGTCGGCGTCGACGGCCGGGTAGTCCAGGATGGCCTTGGGGTGCACGCCGATGTTGTTGTTGATGATGAACTCCAGGCGCGCCAGGCCCACGCCCTCGTTCGGCAACTGGGCAAAGTCGAACGCCAGCTGCGGGTTGCCCACGTTCATCATGATCTTGGTGGCGATTGGCGGCATCTCGCCGCGCTGCACCTCGGTCACTTCCGTTTCCAGCAGGCCGTCGTAGATGTGGCCGGTGTCGCCCTCGGCGCAGCTCACCGTCACCAGTGTGCCGTCCTTGAGCAGGTCGGTGGCGTTGCCACAGCCAACCACGGCCGGGATGCCCAGCTCGCGCGCAATGATGGCCGCGTGGCAGGTGCGCCCGCCGCGGTTGGTGACGATGGCGCTGGCGCGCTTCATCACCGGCTCCCAGTTGGGGTCGGTCATGTCGGTTACCAGCACATCACCGGGTTGCACCTTCTCCATCTCGGCAATGTCCGAGACCAGGCGCACCGGGCCGGTGCCGATCCTCTGGCCGATGGCGCGGCCCTCGGCCAGCACCGGGCCCTGGCCCTTGAGCTTGAAGCGCTGCTCGGACTGGCCCTTGGACTGGCTCTTCACCGTCTCGGGGCGTGCCTGCAGGATGTAGAGCTGGCCGTCCTGGCCGTCCTTGCCCCACTCGATGTCCATCGGGCGGCCGTAGTGCTGCTCGATGACCAGTGCGTAATGCGCCAGTTGCTCGACGTCGGCGTCCGAGAGGCTGTAGCGGTTGCGCAGCTCAGGGGCAACGTCGGTGGTCTTGACCAGCTTGCCCGACGCAGCTTTTTCCTCGGGCGTGGCAAACACCATTTGCACCAGCTTGCTGCCCAGGTTGCGCCGGATCACGGCCTTGTTGCCCGCGCGCAGCATGGGCTTGTGCACGTAGAACTCGTCGGGGTTGACCGCGCCCTGCACCACCGTCTCGCCCAGACCATAGCTGCTGGTGATGAAGACCACCTGGTCGAAGCCGCTCTCGGTATCGATGGTGAACATCACGCCGGCCGTTCCCAGGTCGGAGCGCACCATGCGCTGCACGCCGGCCGACAACGCCACCACGTCATGCGCAAAGCCCTTGTGCACGCGGTAGGAAATCGCCCGGTCGTTGTAGAGGCTGGCAAACACCTCCTTCATCTTGTGCAGCACGTCGTCGATGCCGACGACGTTGAGAAAGGTCTCTTGCTGGCCGGCGAACGACGCGTCGGGCAGATCCTCGGCCGTGGCCGAGCTGCGCACTGCAAAGCTGGCCTGGACATTGCCCTCGCTCAGCGTGGCAAATGCATCGCGCACGGCTTTTTCAAGGTCCGCGGGAAAGGGCTGGTTCTCGAGCCAGCCACGGATCTCGGCGCCAGCGGCGGCCAGCGCGCGCACGTCGTCTACGTCCAGCGCGGCCAGGCGGGTGCTGATGCGCTCGGCCAGACCCTCGTGCTTCAGGAATTCGCGGAAGGCGTGCGCAGTGGTGGCAAAGCCGGTGGGCACGCGCACGCCCTGGGGCAGTTGCGAGATCATCTCGCCGAGGCTGGCGTTCTTGCCGCCGACGACCTCGACGTCGCTCATCCTCAGGTTTTCAAACGGAACGACCAGGGCGGTCGCCTCAAAGCGTGCTGACATGGGAAGACTCCAGAAGTTAAAACCGGTGTCAAGGCCTGGTCGCGCCCAGGGTGCGACTGCCTTGCGTCCATGCGGCAGCCCGGCACGAATGGTTGTGCTTGTAGGCCGGCTGTCAGCGTGGACGGGGAAATGCTGTGCATAGAATGGCCGCCATTGTAGGCGCGCAGCAACTCAAGGGCGGCGCGCCGTCCAATCACCAGCCAACAGTACCCATGATTCCTCAGCACACGCGTTCGGTGTTCTATATCTCCGACAGCACCGGCATCACGGCCGAGACCTTTGGCAACGCCATCCTGGCGCAATTCGACATGCGCCCGCGCCATGTGCGCCTGCCCTTCATCGACACCGAGGACAAGGCCCACCAGGTGGTGCGCCAGATCAACCACGCGGCCGAGCTGGAGGGCAGAAAGCCCATCGTCTTCACCACGCTGGTCAACATGGATGCGCTGCGCATCATCCAGGAAGGCTGCAAAGGCATGCTGCTGGACATGTTCGGCACCTTCATCCGGCCATTGGAGAACGAGCTGGGCATCAAGTCGCACCACCGCGTCGGGCGTTTTGCCGACATCACACGCTCCAAGGAATACACCGATCGCATCGAGGCGATCAACTACAGCCTGGATCACGACGACGGCCAGAGCCACCGAGACCTCTCCGGCGCAGACGTCATCCTGGTGGGCGTATCGCGCAGCGGCAAGACGCCCACCAGCCTGTACCTTGCGATGCAGTGCGGCCTGAAGGTGGCCAACTACCCGCTGATCCCGGAAGACTTCGAACGCCGCCAACTGCCGCCGGCGCTGGTGCCGTTTCGCAAGAAGATTTTCGGCCTGACCATCGACCCGGTGCGCCTGTCGCAGATCCGCAACGAGCGCCGCCCTGGTTCGCGCTATGCCGACCCGATCAACTGCCGCCAGGAAATCGCCGACGCCGAGGCCATGATGCGCCGCTCGGGCATCCGCTGGCTGTCGACGACGACCAAGAGCATCGAGGAAATCGCCACCACCATCCTGCAGGAGGTGCGCCCCGAACGCCTGCAGTACTGAAGCGCACGCGCTTTGCCGGCCGCGCTCCATTCACAATGAAAAACGCCCGCAATTGCGGGCGTTTCGTTTGGCGCACCAGCGCGTTCAGGCGGGCGTCGTGGTGCGGATGATGTGGTCGAACGCGCTGAGCGCGGCCGTGGCGCCGGCGCCGGCGGCAACCACGATCTGCTTGTACGGTACCGTGGTGCAGTCGCCCGCGGCGAACACGCCGGGCACGCTGGTCTGGCCGCGCGCGTCGATCTCGATCTCGCCAAAGCGGTTGCACGCGACCGTCTCGCGGATCCAGTCGGTGTTGGGCAGCAGGCCGATCTGCACGAAGATGCCTTCGAGCTCCAGCTGGCGCGCCTCATCGTTGGTGCGGTCCTTGTAGGCCAGGCCGGTCACCTTGCTGCCGTCGCCCAGCACCTCGGTGGTCTGCGCGTTCAGGATGATGTCCACATTGGGCAGGCTGCGCAGCTTCTTTTGCAGTACCGCGTCGGCCTTCAGCTCGGGCATGAACTCGACCACGGTGACATGGCCCACCACGCCGGCCAGGTCGATTGCCGCTTCCACGCCCGAGTTGCCGCCACCGATCACCGCCACGCGCTTGCCCTTGTACAGCGGGCCGTCGCAGTGCGGGCAGTAGGCCACGCCCTTGGTGCGGTACTGCTCCTCGCCCGGAACATTCATGTTGCGCCAGCGCGCCCCGGTCGAGACGATGATGCTGCGGCTCTTGAGCACGGCGCCGTTTTCCAGCTCCAGCTCGATCAATCCACCTTCGGTCGCGGCCGGCCGCAGGGCCTTGGCCTGCTGCAGGTTCATCACGTCGACCTCGTACTGGCGCACGTGGTTGAGCAGCGCGGCCGAGAACTGCGGCCCTTCGGTGTGGGCGATTGATATGTAGTTTTCAATGTCCAGCGTGTCGTTCACCTGGCCGCCAAAGCGCTCGGCTGCCATACCGGTGCGAATGCCCTTGCGCGCCGCGTAAACCGCGGCCGCCGCGCCCGCCGGGCCGCCACCGACGATGAGCACGTCGAACGCCGCCTTGTCGTTGAGCTTGGCAGCATCGCGCGCGGCAGCGCCCTTGTCGATCTTGCCGACGATCTCGGCCAGCTCCATGCGGCCCTGGCCAAACACCTCGCCGTTGAGGAACACCGTGGGCACGCCCATGATCTCGCGGCTCTTGACCTCGTCCTGAAACAGCGCGCCATCGATGGCGGTATGCGTAATGCCGGGGTTGAGCACGCTCATCAGATTGAGCGCCTGCACTACGTCCGGGCAGTTGTGGCAGGACAGCGAGTAATAGGTCTCGAAGTGAAAGCTGCCCTGCAGATTCTTGACCTGGTCGAGCAGATCCTGCGCCTCTTTGGAGGGGTGGCCACCCACCTGCAGCAGCGCCAGCACCAGCGACGTGAATTCATGGCCCAGCGGCACGCCGGCAAAGCGCACGCCGATGTCGGCGCCGGGGTTGGTGATGAGGAATGAAGGCTTGCGCACGTCCAGCGTGTCGTCCTCGCGCACCGTGATCTTGTCCGACAGCCCCTGGATCTCATGCAGCAGCTCGCGCAGCTCACCCGCCGTGGCGCTGCCATCGAGCGTGGCCACCAGTTCCACAGGGCGCTGCAGGCGCTCCAGATAGGCCTTGAGTTGGGTTTGCATGGTGGTGTCGAGCATCACGATCCTCCTGGGTTCAATCGGTTGATGGGTAAAAAAAGCCCGGGCGCCACAGGCCCGGGCGTCTTGTTCAGCGGGCGCCCGTGGCGCCCTGGCAAGCGCGGCCCTGTTGGAGCTGCGCTGCGTGCTGGTTTAGATCTTGCCGACCAGATCCAGCGAAGGAGCCAGCGTCTTGGCGCCCTCTTCCCACTTGGCGGGGCAGACCTCGCCGGGGTGGTTGCGCACGTACTGGGCGGCCTTGACCTTGCGCAGCAGGTCGGCGGCGTTGCGGCCAATGCCTTCTGCGGTGATTTCCATGGCCTGGATCACGCCATCGGGGTCGACGATGAAGGTCGCACGGTCAGCCAGGCCCTGGCCTTCGCGCAGGCAGTCGAAGTTCTGGCTGATCTGCCAGGTCGGGTCACCCAGCATGGTGTATTCGATCTTGCGGATGGTGTCGGACGTGTCGTGCCAGGCCTTGTGCACGAAGTGCGTGTCGGTCGAGACCGAGTACACCTCGACGCCCAGCTTTTGCAGCTCGGCGTAATGGTCGGCCACGTCGCCCAGTTCGGTCGGGCACACGAAGGTGAAGTCGGCGGGGTAGAAGAAGAACACGGCCCACTTGCCCAGCACGTCTTTTTCGGTGACTTCGATGAACTTGCCCTGCTTGAAGGCTTGTGCTTTGAAGGGCTTGATGGTGGTGTTGAGTACGGACATGGTCGCTTCCTCTTGGTTGGGGTTGATGAACAGAGACAGGCTTTAGTTTAGGTGCTCTCGATTGATAAATCCAATTGATTAGCAAAATTACATTGATAGCATTTGTCTATCATCAATCTCTGACCGGCTTGATATCGGCGGAATCTGTCGGGACAATCCTCCCATACCCACGAAAGGACAACACCATGCAAGGCGACACCCAGGTCATCGCACACCTGCAGGCCCAACTCAAATGCGAACTGACGGCGATCAACCAGTACTTCATGCACTACCGCATCCTCAAGCACTGGGGTTTCGAGCGCCTGGCCAAGCGCGAATACAAGGAGTCGATCGGCGAGATGAAGCACGCCGACCGGCTGATGGATCGCATCCTGATGCTCGACGGCCTGCCCAACCTGCAAGATCTGGCCAAGCTGCAGATCGGCGAGGACTTGCCCGAGATTCTGCAATGCGACCTGCGCATGGAGCACAACGCGCAAGCCACGCTCAAGCAGGGCATCGCCCACTGCGAATCGGTGCGCGACTACGTCTCGCGCGACCTGCTGCAGGATCTTCTGGAAGACACCGAGGAGCACATCGACTTCCTGGAGACGCAGGTCGGCCTGGTCGAGCAGGTGGGGCTGGCCAACTATCTGCAGTCACAGATGCACGACGGCGACTGACACGCCACGCGCACCTGCATCGCTTGAAACAACGGGCTCCGGCCCGTTTTTTCATGGTTTGCCACTGCCAGGCACCACATGATGGACGACACGCGTGTCAGGCAAACTCCTACACACCCGGTCAGATAGACGGACGCCACGCGCAGCGGTATGCCGACTTAATTTCCGATTGGCCCGGTTTCACAATCCATTTCAACGGATCACAGCACAAGGCAAGCACGCCATCGGCTGTTCCCAACGACTGGAAAAGGATGAAATCATGACCAACGAGCAACTGCTGGCCGAGATTCGCGAAGCCAACCTCACCTACCTGATGCTGGCGCAGAGCCTGATCCGCCAGGACAAGGCCGAGGCCGTGTTCCGCCTGGGCATGAGCGAGGAGTCGGCCGACATCCTGGCCACGCTGTCCTCGGCGCAAATCCTCAAGCTGGCGTCGCGCAACACGCTGCTGTGCAGCTTCCGCGCCGACGACGAGCTGGTCTGGAGCCTGCTGACCAGCCACAACACGCCGCGCAAGGCGAGCGAAGCAACCAACACGCTTCACGCCAACATCCTGATGGCCAGCCGCATCAGCGAAGTGCTGTAAACCCGCCTGCCGCCCGACCCGCCGCACATTCAGAAAGCCGCCCATGACCGCCACCGCAACGACCACCACCGCCGACAAGCCCGCCAGCCGCAGCGCCAAGCCCGCCAAGAGCGTGCTCGACGAGTCCAGGCAGATCGAGCGCGCCGCGATGCTGATCCGCATGGGCGCGCGCATGCAGGTGCTCGAGTCGGAGACATCGCTGTCCTACGAGCGCCTGATCCGCCTGTACAAGGAAGTGGCCGGCAGGTCACCCTCCAAGGGACAGCTGCCGTTCTCCACCGACTGGTTTTTGACCTGGCAGGAGAACATCCACAGCTCGCTGTTCCTCAACATCTACGAATACCTGTCCAAGGGCGTCGACCAGGACGCGGTCGAACTGCTCACGCGCGCCTTTCGCCTGTACAACGAGCAGGTGCAGGCCGCAGAAATCGACCCACTGCTGTCGTTCACCCGTGCCTGGCGCCTGGTCAAGTTCGTCGACGCCGGCATGCTCACGCGCACCGAGTGCTCGCAATGCCACGGCATGTTCGTCTCCGATCTGTACGAGAACCGCCACTACACCTGCGGCCTGTGCAACCCGCCGGCCCGCGCCGGCAAGGGCAAGAGCGCGGGGGCGCTGACGCTGCACTGAACGCACGCGAAGCGCAGCCCCGCCCTGGAGCGCGGTTTTCAACGCTGCAGCAGCGCCCGGACGTCCGCATCCAGCGCCAGCACATCGCCATGCGCCGCCAGTACCTCACCACTATCTGCCGAGAGCAGGCGAAGCTGCACAAACACCTGGCGTTCGGCCCGCACATAGCTGCCAGCCAATATCGCTGCCACCGGCGCCTGGCGGCCGTCTGGCGCAGCGATCGCCTCCTGCACCCGCAGTCTGCGCTGCACCAGCCGTGCGGCCAACTGCTGCGCCAGCACCTGGCCCAACAGCGGTGCATCCGCATCATCTTGCAGCCCCAGCGGACGCGGCGGCAGCACGCGCACCAGCGCCCCCGGCGCCAGCGGCCCGCCTGCCAGCAAGGCGTCCACCGCCGATGCACTGGCTTGCAGCAAATCGGCGCGCTCCAGCAACTGCGCAGCATCGCCGTAGTAATAACGGGCACAGCCGGGCAAGGCCAGTGCCACAGCGCATGCAAGCACCGCTGCTGCACGGCGGCGGCGCGACCAGATCAGGAAAGAAGGCATGGCGCCATCGTAGTGGCGGCCATGGCATGCAATGGCCGCAACAGCGCTGCGCCAACCAGCCAATCCCGGCAATTGACCGGCCGGCGGACAATCCGTGTCATTCCATTTCTATATCGATCGAGTACGCGAAGGTGAAGCGCAGACA
>PGEI01000068.1 GCA_002894305.1 Comamonadaceae bacterium CD01 | reverse complement strand
CTACCAGACAGACGGGGAGGTTTTGCAGGATTTCCTTAACAGGCCCTAGTGCAGTGTTTGATGCTTGATGCGGCAAATTTCCTATGATCGCCGCATGATCGACGGTCTGCCTCCCGCCTTGCTGCCGCAGCGCCTGTGGGCGTTGGTGCGGCGCTGGGCGCTGGCCTGGGGGAATGTCGTCGGCCTGGGCGCCGTGGTGCTGGTATTGCTGTGCTCCCCGTCGAGCTATCGGCGCCGCGCGCGCAAGCGCCTGGCGCTGCAGATTTACCTCGACACCGTGCCCGTTCTTGCCGGCTTCACGGCACTGGCGGCGCTGCTCAGCCTGGTCGTCACCCACATCGTGGTCGTCACCGCGCACAGCTATGGCCTGACGCGCTACGCGCTGGAGATGGTGGTGCGCGTGCTGGTGCTGGAGCTGATTCCGCTGACTGCGGCGTTGTTCGTGGCGATGCGCACCGTCATTCCCGGCGCTGCGCGGCTGGCACAGTTGCGCCGCTCGGGCGCGCTGCAGGCGCTGCGCGCGCGGGGGGGCGATCCGCTGCGCATGGAATTTCTGCCGCGCGTGCTGGGTGGCGCCTATGCCAGTATCACGCTGGCGGCACTGTCCTGCGTGGTGGCGCTGTTGATGGCCTATCTTGGTGTGTATGGGTTCAATACCGCCGGTTTTTCGGCCTATACGCGCATGTTCGGCCAGGTGTTCACGCCTTCGATTACGCTGGTCTTCGCGCTCAAGACCCTGCTGTTCAGCCTGACGGTGGCGCTGGTTCCCATGGCCGCCAGCCTGCATGCGTCGCATGCCGATCCGCAGCCAGGCCGGCACGATGCCGCCAGCCAGGGCGGTCTGGCGCGCCTGTTTGCCGTGCTGCTGCTGATCGAGCTGTTCTCGCTGCTTGGAAATTACTACTGAAATTCTTGCCACATGACCATTGAGCAGCCCTTGCCGCAACACGAAGACCTCTTGCCGCCCATACGGCATTTGCGCCTGAAGGCCGCAGCGCTGCTGTTGCTGACGCTGGCCCTGGTTCTGGGGGCAGTGTCGTACCTGCTGTATGCGCGTGGCGTGTTCGAGCCCACCCAGCCGCTGGTGCTGCTTGCCGAGGACTCCGAGGGCGTGAGCGTCGGCATGGACGTGACCTTCTCGGGCTTTCCCATCGGCCGAGTGCGCCGCACCGAGCTGGCGCAGGACGGCAATGTGCGCATCCTCGTCGACGTGGCCGAGCGCGACGCGCACTGGCTGCGCGAGAGCAGCGTCTTCACGCTGGTGCGCGGCCTGGTGGGCGGCACGGCCATCAAGGCCTATAGCGGCGTGCTGGACGACCCGCCGCTGCCCGCCGGCGCCGTGCGGCCCGTGCTCAGCGGCGACACGGCGGCCGAGATTCCCCAGCTCATGGCCAGTGCACGCGAGCTACTGGACAACCTGCAAAAAATGACGGCCACCGACGCGCCGGTCAACCAGACCCTGGCCCGGGTGCAGCAGCTGGGCGAGCGCATCAATGGCCCGCAAGGCGCGCTTGGCGTGCTGATGGGCAACGACGCCGACGCGCGCAAGGTGCTGGTGCTGCTCGAACGCAGCGAAGCCCTGGTGCAGCGCCTTGACACCCTGGTGCAGCGTGCCGACCGCCAAGTGCTCGGTGGCAGCAACGGCGACGCCGGCCTGGTGGCCGCGCTGCGCGCCGCCGTGCTGCAGTCGCAGGCGCTGCTGACCGACGCGCGCGCCAGCCTGCAGCGGGTCGACGCGGTGCTGGCCGAGGCGCAGGCGGTGGGCTCGAACGTGCGCGGCGCGACGACCGACCTGGACGCGTTGCGCGCCGAGGTGGAGGCCAGCCTGCTCAAGGTCGACGCCATGGTGAGCGAGCTGCAGCGCAAATGGCCTTTTGCGCGCGGCGATGCGGAGCTGAAACTGCCATGACCTGCGACCCGTTCATCCACCATGCCAGGCGCTGCTGGGCGCTGCCCGCCGCTCTGGCCGCCGCCCTGCTGGCGGGCTGCGCCAGCACGCCGCCCACGCCCGACTGGAAACTGGGCGCGCTGGACGCGGCCGAGCGCGCCACCCAGGTCCAGCTGCGGGGCAATGCCCGCGTGGCCGCGCTGCAGTGGCGCCGAGCGCGTGCCGAGGTGGCGCGCACCGCCGCGCCCGCGCTGCTCGCGCGCGTCGAGCTGCTGCGCTGCGCCGTGCAGGCGGCCAGCCTGGACTTTGCGCCCTGCACTGCGTTTGATGCGCTGCGCCAGGACGCGGCACCCGCCGAGCGTGCCTATGCCGACTATCTGGCGGGATGGCCGCTCACCGGCGCGCAGCGCGCGCTGTTGCCTGCGGCGCAGCAGCAGGCGCTGCGTGACGCGGCCGGGATGGCCGATATAGAGGACGCGCTGGCGCGTCTGGTGGCCGCCGGCGTGGCCGTGCGCAGCGGCCGGGCGCACGACGGCACCTGGGCGCTGGCGCTGGAGACCGCGTCCGGGCAGGGCTGGGAAGGCGCGCTGCGCGGCTGGCTGCAGGCCGATGTGCTGCGTGCGCGCCAGCAGGGTGACAGCGCGCGCGCCGCGCGGCTCGAACGACGGCTGCAGGTGCTGGGCGGCCAGGGCCGGCCGGCTGCTGCACCGGGCGTCAGCCAAAGAGCTGATTGAGGTCGCGCCCCGGCATGGCGCCTTCAAAGCCGTCAAAACGGCCTTCCTCGGCCAGCCGCCGTGCCGCGCGGTCCAGCGCGCCCCAGGCGGCGCGCGCCATGCCGCCGCCGACGCTGATGCGGCGCACTCCCAGCGCGGCCAGCTCGGCCTGGGTGAAGGCGCTGGCGCCGCCGACCAGCACGTTGACCGGCTTGGGCGCAACTGCCTGCACCACGGCGCGGATCTGCTCTGCGGTGTGCAGCGCCGGCGCGTACAGGCAGTCGGCGCCGGCTTCGGCGTAGGCGCACAGGCGCTCGATGGTGTCGGCCAGATCGGGATTGCCGACGAAGAAATTCTCGGCGCGGCCGATCAGCATCACGTCTTCTCCGCTGGCGTCGATGGCCGCGCGCGCCGCGCGCATGCGCTCCACCGCCTCATCCAGCGCGAACTGCGGCGCGGCGGGGTTGCCGGTGGAGTCTTCGATGGAGATGCCGGCCACGCCCGTGGCGATGGCCAGCGCGACGTTGCGCGCCACGCCCAGCGCGTCGTCGGCAAAGCCGTGCTCGAAGTCGGCGTTGACCGGCAGATCGGTGGTGGCCACCAGCGTGCGCAAATAGTCCAGCACCACGGGCAGCGCCACGGCGCCGTCGCGTTGCCCGCGCGACCAGGCGAAGCCCGAGCTGGTCGAGGCCAGCGCGGCAAACCCAAGGCTTGCCAGGTAGCGCGCCGACCCCGCGTCCCAGGGGTTGGGGATCACAAAGCAGCCGCTGTCGTGCAGCCGGCGAAACGCGGCGCGCCGCTGGCGGATCTGTTCGGTGCTGGGTGCGGTGGTCATGACGCTCTCCTGTGCGATGGAGTCAGTCCAGCCTGGCGGCGAAGGCGACCAGGCGCCGGGCCTGGTGGGCGATGCTGGCGTGTGCCGCGTCGTCGAACGGCGCGCCCTGGGTGTGGCTGTAGCCGTAGGGGTTGCCGCCGGTCTTGAAGATGGCCGGGTCGGTAAAGCCCGGCGCGACGATGATGCTGCCCCAGTGCATCGCCGTGTAATAGAACGACAAAATCGTCGACTCCTGCCCGCCGTGGGTGTTCTGCGCCGACGACATGGCCGAGATGGCCTTGTTGGCCAGCTTGCCTTGCGACCAGACGCCGCCCAGCGTGTCGATGAAGGCGCGCATCTGGCTGGCCATGCCGCCAAAGCGCGTGGGCGCGCTGAACAGGTAGGCGTTGGCCCATTCCATGTCCTGAGCGGTGGCCGTGGGGATGTGGTGGGTTTTTTCCGCGTGGGCCTTCCAGTGCTCCTGCCCGGCGACGACCTCGGCGGGCGCGGTTTCGCGCGTCTTCAGCAGGCGCACCTCGGCGCCGGCGTCCTGCGCGGCCTGCGCGGCGATTTCGGCCATCTGGTGGTTGGTGCCATAGGTGGAGTAATAGACAACGGCCAGTCGAACGCTCATGGAGAACTCCTTCAAGGGTGCGGGCAGGCGTGCGCCGTCGCGGCGCTGCTGCGGCTCGCCCGTGGTGCATGGTTGCAGCCCGGTCATGGTATGCCAGTGCTTTCACGCTTGCAGCGGTGGTGTTGTGCGTTGGCAGGCGCCGATGGGCTGTGCGGCCCGTGCGCCGGTTGCGTGGGCGTCTTGCTCAGGGCGTGATGGCTTGTGCCAGCCGGTCGGCCGTCAGGGCCTGGTGGGCGGGCCAGGCGTCGGCCAGCGCGCCGTGCTGCCAGCAGGCGGCGCTGGCGGCGGCAAAGGCGCCGTCCAGGTCGGCGCGGGGCTGGGCGGCCAGGCGCGCGCCCAGCAGGCCGGCCAGCACGTCGCCGGTGCCGGCGCTGGCCAGCCGGGCGTTGCCCGTGGGGTTGATGTGCGCCAGCCGTCCCGGCGCGGCAACGACGCTGCCCGAGCCCTTGAGCACGACGGCGCAGCCCAGCTGCTGCGCAAGTTGGTTGGCAGCACTCAGGCGGTCGGCCTGCACGGCGGCGCTGCTCGTGCCCAGCAGGCGCGCAGCTTCGAGCGGGTGGGGCGTGAGCGCGGTGGCGCAGCCGGCTCGGCTGCTGCGCGCGGCCAGCTGCGCGCGCAGCGCCGTGTCGGCGGCGATGGTGTTCAGCGCGTCGGCGTCCAGCACCAGGCGGCCCGCCTGCTGCAGCACCTGCGCCAGCACCGTGGCGACGGCCGCGCCGCCGCCGCAGCCGCAGACCACGGTGGCGTGCGCCAGCTCCAGCGCGTCGAAGCGGCGCAGCATCAGCGCGGGCTGTTGGGGCAGGGCGGCGGTGGCGCCGCCGTCCAGCAGCGCCACCATGACGCGGCCGGCGCCGGCGTGCAGCGCGGCGCTGGCGGCCAGCACGGCGGCGCCGGTCATGCCCATGCCGCATGCGGCCAGGCCTTCGCCGCCAATGACGGCCACGTCGCCAAAGCTGCCCTTGTGGCTGGCGTGGGCGCGCGCGGAGGGCGCGGGCGCGCCGGCCAGCCAGGCCTGGGGCGGATGGGTGGCGGCGTCCACGCCCAGGTCGTCGTACCAGACGCCGCCCGCCGCGTCGCGCCCATGGGCAGTGAACAGGCCGCTCTTGAGCGTCAGCAGCGCCAGCGTGTGGCGCCGCTGCTGGTGCGTGCCGGCGGTGGTGGGGTCGGTGGCGGCCAGTGCCTCGAAGCCCGGGGCGTAGTGGCCGGTGTCGGCGACCAGGCCCGAGGGCAGATCCACGTTGAGCAGCGTTGCGTGGCTTGCGTGCAGCGCGTGCAGGCAGTCCAGCAGTCGGGCGTCGGGGCTGTGCGTGCTGCCGGTGCGCAGGCCTATGCCCAGCAGCGCGTCGACGCACAGGTCTTGCGTGCCCAGCGGTGGCGGCGCGTCGGCAAAGCACACGCCGGCATCCTGCGCGGCGTGCCAGGAGTGCAGCGCGTCAGGCGGGCTGGTCTCGGGTGTGCCCAGCCAGGTGACCGTCACGTCCAGCCCCGCCTGGTGCAGCAGCGCCGCGGCCAGCAGGCCGTCGCCGCCGTTGTTGCCGCCGCCGCAGGCAAGCCACATGCGCTGCGCATGCGGCGCCAGCGCCCGTGCCAGGCGCGCGCATGCGTGGGCGGCGCGCTGCATCAGTGCGTGCGCGGGCAGGCTCCGCTGGGCCTGGTTTTCCAGCGCGCGGGTGGCGGCGCAGTCGTGCAGCGGGTGGGGTCGGTCGGCGGTGATGCGGTGCATCGGCGCATTGTGCAGTGCGCCGGTGCTACGCCTGGGTGCGCGGGCGTGTCAGCGCGCTGGAGCGAAGGGGGTGGGATCGATCTCGGGGCTGCGGCCGGCCACCAGGTCGGCCAGCAGGCAGGCGCTGGCGCAGGCCTGGGCCCAGCCGCTGGCGCCGTGGCCCAGGTTGAGCCACAGGCCGGGCAGGGCGGTGGCGCCGATGCGCGGCATGCCGTCGACCATCGTCGGGCGCGGGCCGCGCCAGATCTGCACCTGGTGCGACGAGGTCTGCACGCCGCCGGGGAACCAGCCCGATACGGTCAGGTACAGCTGCTGCAGGGTGGCCTCGTGGTGCGCGCCGTGGGTGCGGCCGATTTCGCCGCCTCCGCTGATGCGCACGCGCTGGCCCTGGCGCACCATGGCGATGCGGTGGCGCGGATCGATCACGCTGCCCTGCGGGGCGTGGCAGTCCTCGCGCACCGGTGCGCTGACCGTGTAGCCGTAGACGGGCACCAGAGGCAGGCGCAGGCCCAGCGGGCGCAGCAGCGGCTGCGCGCCCATGCCGGCGCACACGACGACGGCGTCCGCCGCGCGCAGCTCGCCGCCCACCAGCTGTACGCCGGCGGGCTGCAGCTGGATGCGCTCCACGCCCGTGTTGAAGAAAAACTGCACGCCGCGCTCCTGCGCCGCCTGGCGCAGCTGCTGGGCGAATACGCGGCAGTTGGCGGCCTGGCCGTCGCTCACGTGCAGCGCGCCGGCCAGCGGCACGTCGGCGGCCAGGCCGGGCTCGATCTGGCGCGCGGTGTCGGCGTCCACCTCGCGCAGTTGCAGGCCCGCGTCCTGCAGCGCTTGCAGCGCGGGCGCCAGGCTGGACAGATCCGAGCGCTGGCGCAGAAGCACCAGGGTGCCGTAGGCGCTGTCGCATTGCAGTTCAAGCCCGTCGATGATGGCGCGGGTGCGCGCCAGGCTGTACTGGCCCAGCCGGTGCAGCGCGGCGAGGCGCGCGGCCGCGTCCGGCTGGCGCGCGGCGCGTCCGTATTGCCAACGCCACAGCCGGCCCGCGATGCCGGCGCCGGGCGCCAGGCGCAGCCGGGCGTTGCGCCGCCCGTGCTGCTGCGCCGGGTCGGCCGCGGGCGCGGCCCAGGGCGCCAGCAGCGCGGGCGACAGCAGCCCGGCGCTGCCGAAGCTTGCGTCCTCGGCAGCGGCCGAGCGCTGCTCGTAGACGCTGACCTGGTGGCCATCCAGGGCCAGTTCATAGGCGGTGGTGACGCCGGCGATGCCGGCGCCCACGATGGCAATGTGCATGGAGATAGGGGGCGAAACAGTGGGCGGCGCACCTGCGGGCCGGCAGCGGTGCGCCGTGGGCTGGCGGGTCTGGCGCGAAACGGAACATGCTAGAATCCACAGGCTTTGTCAGATGCTGCCAGACCATCTAACTCCTGATGGATGGATGCTGGGCACAAGCAAATCACAAATCGGCTCTGCCTAGGTGCTGCAACCCGTGGTTGCGGTGATTGGAGCCGGATTTTAGACCCAACCTTTGGAATGAAAATCATGTCCGTGACCATGCGCGAAATGCTGGAAGCCGGTGTCCACTTCGGCCACCAGACCCGTTTCTGGGACCCCAAGATGGCCCCCTATATCTTCGGCTCCCGCAACAAGATTCACATCATCAACCTGGAAAAGACGCTGCCGATGTTCCAGGAGGCGCAGAAGTTCGTGCGCCAGCTGGCCGCCAACCGCGGCACCATCCTGATGGTGGGCACCAAGCGCCAGGCGCGCGAGCTGGTGGCCGAGCAGGCCCAGCGCGCCGCCACGCCCTACGTCGACCAGCGCTGGCTGGGCGGCATGCTGACCAACTTCAAGACCGTGAAGACCTCGCTCAAGCGCTTGAAAGACATGAAGGCGCAGCAGGAAGCCGGTCTGGAGAGTATGAGCAAGAAAGAGCAGCTGATGTTCACCCGCGAGCTGGCCAAGCTCGAGCGCGACATCGGCGGCATCCAGGACATGAACACGCTGCCCGACGCGATCTTCGTGATCGACGTGGGCTACCACAAGATCGCCGTGGCCGAGGCCAAGAAGTTGGGCATTCCGCTGATCGGCGTGGTGGACTCCAACCACAACCCTGACGGCATCGACTACGTGATCCCCGGCAACGACGACTCGGCCAAGGCCGTGGCGCTGTACGCCCGCGGCATTGCCGACGCGATCATCGATGGCCGCGAGAACGCGGTGAACGAGGTGGTCAAGGCCATCTCCGAAGGCGGCGACGACGAATTCGTCGAAGTGGACGAGTCCGCCGCCTGAGTCCCGGCACGGGCCGCTCACGCCAATGGGGGCTCATGGGGCCCCCATTTCGTATGTAACGCATTGAATTGAGATAGGAGAAACACAATGGCTGCTATTACCGCAAGCATGGTCGCCGAGCTGCGCGCCAAGACCGATGCCCCGATGATGGAATGCAAGAAGGCGCTGACCGAGGCCGGCGGCGACATGGCCAAGGCCGAGGAGCTGCTGCGCGTCAAGCTGGGCACCAAGGCCGGCAAGGCCGCCTCGCGCGTGACGGCCGAGGGCGTGGTCGCTGCCAGCATCGAGGACAGCCTGGGCGCGCTGATCGAGGTCAACAGCGAGACCGACTTCGTCTCCAAGAACGACAGCTTCATCGCCATGGCCAATGCAGCTGCCAAGCTGGTGGCCGAAAACAATCCGGCCGACCTGGACGCATTGGGCGCGCTGGCCTATAGCCAAGACGGCTTCGGCCCGACGCTGGAAGACGTGCGCAAGGGCCTGATCGGCAAGATCGGCGAGAACATGTCGTTCCGCCGCTTCAAGCGCTTCGAAGGCAGCGCGCTGGCGCACTACCTGCACGGCTCGCGCATCGGCGTGGTCGTCGAATACGAAGGTGACGCGACCGCCGCCAAGGACGTGGCGATGCACGTGGCCGCAATGAAGCCCGTGGCGCTGACCGGCGCCGACGTGTCCGCCGAGCTGATCGAGCGCGAGCGCTCGGTCGCCACTGCCAAGGCCGCCGAGTCGGGCAAGCCGGCCGACATCGTCGCCAAGATGGTCGAGGGTTCGGTGCAGAAATTCCTCAAGGAAGTCTCGCTGGCCGACCAAGTCTTCGTGAAGGCCGCCGACGGCAAGCAGACCGTGGCGCAAATGCTCAAGGCTGCCAACACCACGATCAAGGGCTTCACGCTGTACGTCGTGGGCGAGGGCATCGAGAAGAAGGCCGACGACTTCGCCGCCGAAGTGGCCGCCCAGGTGGCTGCTGCCCAGACCGGCGCCTGAGCCTGGGGAAGGGCTGAGAAGCCCGCCCCGCCCGCTGCCTTTTGATTTTTTGCCACGCCTTACGGAGAACACGCCATGACCGCCGCCAAGCCCGCACACAAACGCATTCTGCTCAAGCTGTCGGGCGAGGCGCTGATGGGCGACGATGCCTTCGGCATCAACCGCGCGACCATCGTGCGCATGGTCTCCGAGGTGGCCGAGGTCACGCGCCTGGGCGTGGAGGTGGCGGTGGTGATCGGCGGGGGAAATATCTTTCGCGGCGTCGCCGGCGGCGCCGAGGGCATGGACCGCGCCACCGCCGACTACATGGGCATGCTGGCCACGGTGATGAACTCGCTGGCGCTGGCCGACGCGATGGACAAGCAGGGACTGACCGCACGCGTGATGTCGGCCATCGGCATCGAGCAGGTGGTCGAGCCCTATGTGCGCCCCAAGGCGCTGCAATACCTGGAGGAGGGCAAGGTGGTGGTGTTTGCCGCCGGCACCGGCAACCCCTTCTTCACCACCGACACGGCCGCCGCGCTGCGCGGCGCCGAGATCGGCGCCGAGGTGGTGCTCAAGGCCACCAAGGTCGATGGCGTGTACACCGCCGACCCGATGAAGGATCCGACGGCCACGCGCTACACCCGCCTGACGTTCGACGAGGCCATGGTGCGCAACCTGGGCATCATGGACGCGACCGCGTTTGCGCTGTGCCGCGACCAGAAGCTGCCGATCCGCGTGTTCTCCATCGTCAAGGAAGGCGCGCTCAAGCGCGTCGTGATGGGCGAGGACGAAGGCACCTTGGTGTACGCTTGAGCGTTTTTGCCGTCCACATCACCACTGTTCGAGGTAGAGACCATGAGCATTGACGAAATCAAGAAAACCATGGACGCCAAGATGGAGCATTCCATCGCCGCGTTCAAGAACAACCTCTCCAAGATCCGCACCGGCCGCGCCAGCATCGGCATGCTGGACACGATCCATGTCGAGTACTACGGCTCCATGGTGCCGCTGTCGCAGGTGGCCAACGTGTCGCTTCTGGACTCGCGCACGCTCAGCGTGCAGCCCTGGGAGAAGAACATGGGCGCCAAGGTCGAGAAGGCGATCCGCGAGAGCGACCTGGGCCTGAACCCGGCCTCCATGGGCGACCTGCTGCGCGTACCCGTGCCACCGATGAGCGAGGAGCGCCGCAAGGAGATGACCAAGCTGGTGCGCAGCGAGGGCGAGGGTGCCAAGGTGGCCGTGCGCAACCTGCGCCGCGACGCCAACGACGCGGTCAAGAAGCTGGTCAAGGACAAGCAGGCGTCGGAGGACGACCAGAAGCGCTCCGAGGCCGACGTGCAGAAGATGACCGACAAGCGCATCGGCGAGATCGACACCCTGGTGGCCGAGAAGGAACAGGACATCCTGGCCATCTGACGGCCCGGGCGGGCGTGCAGCGCCGCTGCACTGCCCGCACCTGCAGCGCATGACGCAATTGTTTGCAAAACACCAGGCCGACGCCTTGCCGGGCCACCTCGCCATCGTGATGGACGGCAACGGCCGCTGGGCACAGCGGCGCCTGCTGCCGCGCCTGGCCGGCCACCGCCAGGGCGTGGAGTCGCTGCGCCGCTGCGTGCGTGCCTGCGCCGACCGCGGCGTGGCCGTGCTCACCGTGTTTGCCTTCTCGTCGGAGAACTGGCGCCGCCCGCAGGACGAGGTCTCGGGCCTGATGGAGCTGATGGCCAAGGCGCTGGTGCGCGAGGTGCCGCAGCTGCAGCGCGACGGCGTGCGCCTGCACTTCGTCGGCGACAAGGCGGCACTGTCTGACAAGGTGCGCGCCGGCCTGCACGAAGCCGAGCAGGCCACCGCGGCCAACCAGCGCCTTACGCTCAACGTCTGCTTCAACTACGGCGGGCGCTGGGACATTGCCCAGGCGGCGGCGCAGCTGGCTGCGCGTGGCGAGCCGATCACCGAAGAGACGCTGGGCGGCGCGCTTGCACTGGCCCACGTGGCCGACCCCGACCTGTTGATCCGCACCGGAGGCGAGATGCGCATCAGCAATTTTCTGCTGTGGCAGACCGCGTACAGCGAGCTGTACTTCAGCGACCTGCTGTGGCCCGACTTCGATGAAGCTGCGCTCGACGCGGCGCTGGCCGACTACGGCGCGCGCGAGCGCCGCTTTGGCCGCACCTCTGCGCAGGTGACGCACAGCGCAGGCGCTGCCTGAACAAAGGAGGCGCGGCCCGTGCTCAAGCAACGCATCATCACCGCCATCGTGCTGCTGGCCATCGTGCTGCCGGCGTTGTTCTACCCGTCGTTCGTTCCGCTGGCAGTGCTCGGCCTGGTGATGATGGGTGCCGGTGGCTGGGAGTGGGGTCGGCTCAATGGCCTGGGCGGTGCGGCGTCGCTGCTGCTGGGCGCGCTGTGCCCACTGTTGTGCCTGCTGGCCTGGCAGGCGGGCTGGCTGGAGCAGCGCCTGCCCTGGCTGTGGAGCGCCGCTGCGCTGGTCTGGGTGCTGGGCGGCGCGCTGCTGCTGCGCCTGGGCGTGGCCGGCTGGCCGCGCGTGCCGCGCACGCTGCGCCTGATCGTCGGTATTGCCCTGCTGTGTCTGGCCTGGCTGGCACTGGTGCAGGCGCGCATCGCGGGCATCAATTTCCTGCTGTCGGTGCTGTGCCTGGTGTGGATGGCCGACATCGGTGCCTACTTTGCCGGGCGCAGCTTCGGCCAGCGCCTGGTGGCGCGCAAGCTGGCGCCGGCAATCAGCCCGGGCAAGAGCTGGGAGGGCGTGTGGGGCGGCATGCTGGGCGTGCTGGTGCTGGCCTTTGGCTGGAGCGCGCTGGACGCGGCCACCCAGGCGCACAGCCCCAGCCTGTACACCTTGCTCGCGCAGCGCGGCACCTGGCTGCTGGTGCTGGGCGCGCTGTTTCTGACGGCGCTCAGCGTCGTCGGCGACCTGGCCGAGTCGCTGGTCAAGCGCAGCGCCGGCATGAAGGACAGCAGCGGCCTGCTGCCCGGCCACGGCGGCGTGCTCGACCGCATCGATGCGCTGCTGCCTACCTTGCCGCTGGCGATGATGCTGGCCCAGCAGGCCGCCTCCACCTGATTGGCTGTGTATTGGCTGCATTCGCGGCGCAGTGGCCGGCCCGGGTGGGGCGCGGCCGTGTTGCTGCAGAGAGAGACATCTTGATGACCCAACGCCTGACCGTACTCGGATCGACCGGATCGATTGGCACCAATACGCTGGACGTGGTGGCGCGCCACCCGGACAGCTACGAGATTTTTGCGCTCAGCGCGGCCACGCAGGTCGACATGCTGCTGGCGCAGTGCGCGCGCTTCAATCCGCGCTACGCGGTGATGGCCAGCAGCGCGCATGCGGCGCAGCTGGCCGACAAGATCAAGGCCCAGGGGCTGAAGACCGAGGTGCTGCAGCAGCCCGACGCGCTGCAGGCGATTGCCGCGCACCCCGAGGTCGACGCGGTCATGGGCGCCATCGTCGGCGCCGCGGGCCTGGCGCCCTGCCTTGCTGCGGCGCGCGCGGGCAAGCGGCTGCTGCTGGCCAACAAGGAGGCGCTGGTCGTCGGCGGCGCGGTCTTCATGCGCGCGGTGCGCGAGGGTGGCGCGACGCTGCTGCCCATCGACAGCGAGCACTCGGCCATCTTCCAGAGCCTGCCCGAAGACCCTGCCACCTGGGCCCAGCGCGTCGACCACGTGCTGCTCACCGCCTCGGGCGGGCCGTTTCGCACGCGCGACCCGGCGACGCTCAGCGATGTCACCGCCGGCGAGGCCTGCGCCCATCCCAATTTCTCGATGGGGCGCAAGATCTCGGTCGACTCGGCAACCATGATGAACAAGGCGCTGGAGGTGATCGAGGCGCGCTGGCTGTTCGACCTCACGCCCGCGCAAATCAAGGTGGTGATCCATCCGCAGCAGATCATCCACTCGATGGTGCAGTTCAACGACGCGTCCATCATTGCCCAGCTGGGCACGCCCGACATGCGCGTTCCGATTGCCTGCGGCCTGGCCTGGCCCGAGCGCATCGCCAGCGGCGCCGCGCCGCTGGATTTCACGCAGCTGGCGGCGCTGACCTTCGAGGAGGCCGACGCGCGGCGCTTTCCCGGCCTGCACCTGTCGTGGCAGGCGCTGGCCGCCGCGCCGGGAACGACGGCGGTGCTCAACGCCGCCAACGAGGTGGCCGTCGCCGCGTTTCTCGGCGGCCGCATCCGCTTCGACCAGATCCACGCGCTGAACCTGGCGATGCTCGAACGCGTGCAGCCCGACCAGCCCGACAGCGTCGACGCGCTGCTGGCGCTGGACGCACGCACCCGCGCGGTGGCGGGCGAGTACGTGCAGGCGCTGCAGCACTGATCCTTGGCGTCGAGCTTGACAGGCAACACGGGTATATGCGGCAGAACCCAGCGATCTCGTGGATTGGCGCCAGCGCGCCCCGTGTTCACTGGCCCGGTGCCTGGGCCTGCGGGCAGCGCACCTGGATCAGTTCGTGCTCGGCAAGCGTCGCACCAAAGCGCACCGCGCTCAGCGCGCCGCCCCAGACGCAGCCGGTGTCCAGCGCCAGCACGTCGGGGCGGCTCATCCAGCCCAGCGTGGACCAGTGGCCAAAGGCAATCAGCGTGTCCCGGCTGCGCCGGGCAGGCACGTCGAACCAGGGCAGCAGCCCCTGCGGCGCGGCGCTGGCCGACTCGCTGCTGGCAAAGTCCATCACGCCCTCGTGCGAGCAAAAGCGCAGCCGGGTCAGCGCGTTCACGATGACGCGCAGCCGATCCGCGCCCTGCAGCGCGTAGCTCCACTGCGCGGGTGTGTTGCCATACATCTGCTGCAAAAACGCCGCCCGCTGTGGCCCGCGCAGCGGCTCCTGCACCTCGGCGGCCAAGTCCAGCACCTCGTCGGCGCGCCACTGCGGCAGCACGCCGGCATGCACCATCAGCAGCGGCTGGCCGCCATGCTCGATGCGCCGCGCCAGTGGTTGGCGCGCCAGCCAGTCGAGCATGGCGCCGCGGTCGTCCGCATGCAGGACGACGTCCAGCGTGTCGCGCCGCGACGGCGGGCGCACGCCGTGCGCCGTGGCGAGCAGATGCAGGTCGTGGTTGCCCAGCAGCGCGTGCAGGCTGCCTTCGTGCGCCATGCATTGGCGCAGCACGGCGGCCGAATCCGGCCCGCGGTTGACCAGGTCGCCCAGCAGATAAACCTGGTCGCGGCTGGGAGAGAAGTCAATGGTTGCCAGCAGACGCTGCAGCGAGCCGTGGCAACCCTGGATATCGCCAATGCAATACAAGGCCATGGAGTTTGTTTTTATCTTGAAGGACTTTGAAGAAGTGCCGATTGTCGCGCGTCATTCCCGTTGGCGCTGGCGGTACTGGTGTTGGCGGCATGAATGAGGGCGGATATTTGATTATTTTTATTAAAAACAGCCGCGAGGGGTTTGCATGCGCCGATGTGTCACTATAATCGGCCCACGTTTAACTGCACATTTCATTCATACCATGGCCAACAGCTATAAGGAACTGCTCAGGGAGCGCGAAGCGCTCGAATTGAAAATCAAGGAAGCTCGTGAGAAGGAATTGGCAGAGGCCATTACCCGCGTGCGCGCCCTGATTGATGAATATGAGTTGACGCAGCAGGACGTATTCCCGCCGGCACGCGCGGCGCGCAGTGCATCGGCGGGTACCAAGGTCGCCCCCAAGTACCGCGATCCAGCAACCGGCCAGACCTGGACCGGCCGTGGCAAGCCGCCGAGGTGGATTCAAGGCCAGGATCGCGAGCAATTCGCAATCTGACTGCGATCCGGTCACGGTTTGAGTACGCGACATAAATAAAAAGCCTGCAATTTGCAGGCTTTTTTGTTTTGGCGCCTGCGTGGGTGGCGGGCCGGTTGAATGCACGGCGCAATGGCTGATCGCACGCATTGCCCATGGTGGCGGATATGGTGCGCGGCATTGGCGTCGCAATGCGTGGCAAGAGCAGTAAAAACGCAAATCGGGCCGGCAGTGGCCCCATGGCAGTGATGGTGTCCGGGCGGGGGCTGGCAGGTCGGGCGGTGCGATGCCAGAATGGCGCTCAAACCATTTCATTTTTCGACCAAGGAGCCCCCATCATGGCAAGTCCCTCCAAATCCCACGCATTTGCCTCGACGATCAAGCCGTTTACCACGGCGTCCGGCAAAGAGGGACAGATGTTCTCGCTGCCGGCGCTGGCGCGCAAATATCCCAGCGTCAAACGGTTGCCGCGCTCGATCCGCATCGTGCTGGAGTCGGTGCTGCGCCATTGCGACGGCGTCAAGGTCACACCCGAGCATGTCGAGCAGCTTGCCAACTGGCAGCCCAATGGCGCTCGCACCGAGGAAATCCCGTTCACCGTCGCACGCGTGCTGCTGCAGGATTTCACCGGCGTGCCGCTGCTGGTTGACCTGGCCGCGATGCGTTCGGCCGCCCAGCGCCTAGGCAAGAGCCCGAAGAAGGTCGAGCCGCTGGTTCCGGTCGACCTGGTGGTCGACCACTCGGTGATGGTCGACTACTACGCGCGCAAGGACGCGCTGCGCCTGAACATGGGCCTGGAGTTCAAGCGCAACCATGAGCGCTATCAGTTCATGAAGTGGGGCATGCAGGCGTTCGACACCTTCCGCGTGGTGCCGCCGGGCTTTGGCATCTGCCACCAGGTCAACCTGGAATACCTGGCGCCGGGCGTGCACAAGACCAAGGACGGGCTGTACTACCCCGACACCCTGGTCGGTACCGACAGCCACACCACGATGATCAACGGCATCGGCGTCGTCGGCTGGGGCGTGGGCGGCATCGAGGCCGAAGCGGCGATGCTGGGCCAGCCGGTCTATTTCCTGACGCCCGACGTGGTCGGCTTTGAACTGAAGGGCCAACTGCGCGACGGCGTCACCGCCACCGACCTGGTGCTGACGGTGACCGAGATGCTGCGCCAGCACAAGGTGGTGGGCAAGTTCGTCGAGTACTTCGGCCCGGGCACGGCGTCCTTGAGCGTTCCCGACCGCGCGACGCTGGGCAATATGTCGCCGGAGAACGGCTCGACCTGCGGCATGTTCCCGGTCGACGAGCGCACCATCGAATACTTCCAGGGCACCGGCCGCAGCAAGGCCGAGATCGAGGCGCTGGAGGCCTACTACCGCGCCCAGGACATGTTCGGCACCGCCAAGGCGGGCGAGATCGACTACTCCGAAGTCATCTCGCTGGATCTGTCCACCGTCGAGCCGAGCCTGGCCGGCCCGCGCCGCCCGCAAGACCGCATCGCGCTGGGGGCGATGGCCGAGCAGTTCAAGGTCATGTACTCCAAGCCGATGGAGGCCGGCGGCTTCAACCGTCCTGCCGAGATGTTGCCCCAGCGCGTGCACCTTACGCGCGATGGCAAGGTGCATGGCACCAGCATGCAGGAGCCGCGCAACGGCCACGAGGGCGCGCCGCGCTCGGCCGTCGAAATGGTGAGCAACAAGCCGACGCTGGCCTCGGCCCACAGCGAGGCAGTCGGCCTGCACCCGGTGCCCAAGGGGGGGTACGACATTGGCAACGGCGACGTGCTGATCGCCGCCATCACGAGCTGTACCAACACAAGCAACCCGAGCGTCATGCTGGCCGCCGGCCTGCTTGCCAAGAAGGCCGTGGAGCATGGCCTGAAGGTCAATCCGCACATCAAGACCTCGCTCGCCCCGGGTTCGCGCGTGGTGACCGAATACCTGACCGAGACCGGCCTGCTTCCCTACCTGGACAAGCTGGGGTTTGACCTGGCCGCCTACGGCTGCACCACCTGCATCGGCAACGCCGGCGACCTGGCGCCCGAGGTCAACGAGGCCATCAACCAGCACCAGCTGGTGTGCGCGTCGGTGCTCTCTGGCAACCGCAACTTCGAGGCGCGTATCCACCCCAACCTGAAGGCCAACTTTTTGATGAGCCCGCCGCTGGTGGTTGCCTACGCCATTGCCGGCAACATGATGATCGACCTGATGACCCAGCCGGTGGGCAAGGGCAAGGGCGGCAAGGACGTGTTCCTGGGCGACATCTGGCCGAGCACCGACGAGGTCAACCAGCTGCTCAAGTTCGCGATGAAGGGCAAGGCCTTTCGCGAGAACTACGCCAAGGTCAAGACCGAGCCGGGCAAGCTGTGGGAGAAGATTCCCGAGGTCAAGGGCCAGGTCTACAACTGGCCCACCAGCACCTACATCGCCGAGCCGCCGTTCTTCGATGGCTTTTCGCTCGGCGGCACCGGCGAGGCCGGGGGCGGGACGGCGATTGCCGGCGCGCGCGTTATGGCGCTGTTCGGCGATTCGGTCACCACCGACCACATCTCGCCAGCCGGTCGCATCAAGGACAGCGGGCCGGCCGGGCAGTGGCTGATCGCCCATGGCGTGCAGACGGCGGACTTCAACAGCTACGGTTCGCGGCGCGGCAACCACGACGTGATGATGCGCGGCACCTTTGCCAACGTGCGCATCAAGAACCTGATGATTCCGCCGCTGGCCGACGGATCGCGCGAAGAGGGCGGCATGACGCTGTACCAGGGCGAGGGCGCGCAGCATGGCGAGAAGATGTCGATCTTCGACGCCGCGATGCAGTACATCGACGCCAAAACGCCCACCGTGGTCTTTGCCGGCGAGGAATACGGCACTGGGTCGAGCCGCGACTGGGCGGCCAAGGGCACGCAGCTGCTGGGCATCAAGGCGGTGATTGCGCGCAGCTTCGAGCGCATCCACCGCTCCAACCTGGTCGGCATGGGCGTGCTGCCGCTGCAGTTCAAGGGCAATGACTCCTGGGAGAGCCTGGGCCTGAAGGGGGACGAGACCATCGACGTGACCCCCGACCCGCAGCTGCGTCCGCGCAGCGACGCCAAGGTGGTGATCACCGGCAGCGACGGCAAGCGGCGCGAGATCATGGTGACGCTGCGTATCGACACGCCGGTGGAGGTCGACTACTACCGCGCCGGCGGCATCCTGCCCTTTGTGCTGCAGCAACTGCTGACCGACTGAAGCCGGCCGGCGCAAGCCGGCGCTCTGCAAGGCCGGCGCCCTCCCCGTGGCGGCGCCGGCCTTGTGCTGCCTGGCGCCGCCGTGGCAGGCGGCGCCAGTGCGACACGACACGGAACGGCATTGAGGCTTGCACTCGTCTTGTCAAAGCCCGGTGGTCTGCTATCGTGCATGTATCCAATTGCAAACCGTTGCTGCAATGACCTTCCGTATCGCCTGGATCGACGCCGATGCCACCCGTGCAGCGCAAGCAGGGCGGGCGCTCGCGCGCCTGCAGCCGCACTGGCAGTGCGTGAGTGCCACGGCAGACCAGGTTCAGGATCAGGACGCGCTGGCGCATTGCGACGCGCTGGTGTGGTGGCTGGACGCGCAGATGCAGGCCGATGCACTGCAGGCGCTGGCGTCCTGGAGCGCCCCTGCGCTGCTGTGCCTGAGCCCTGACCAACAGGCGCTGGCCCTGCCGGCACTGCAGGGCACGGCAGCAGGCGCCGGCGCGCGCGACTACCTCGTTCATCGGCCGCGCCAGGCATGCTGGGCGGAGCTGGCCCAGCGCCTGGCGCTGTTGCTGGCCCGCGCAGCGCCTGCGCCTGTGGCCGAGCAAGCCTTGCGCCAACAACTGCGCGACATGCGTACCGCGCTGGCCAGCATGAGCCAGGGCGTGCTGCAGACCGACGACCAGGGGCGCATCATCGTCTTCAACGAGCGCGTGCTGGAGCTGCTCGAACTCGAACGCGAGCAGGTGGCCTGCCGTCCGACGCTGGCCGAGCTGACCGCGGTGCAGTCCGGGCGCGGTGACTTCGGCCAGCAGACCGGCTGGGTCGACGAGCGCGGGCGCGACTATGTCGGCAGCCTGGGCACCAAGGCCTCGCCCGAGCTGTACTGGCGCACCACGCGCGGCGGACGCACGCTGGAGGTGCGCACCAAGACCCTGGACAGCGGCGCGCTGGTGCGCACCTTCGCCGACGTGAGCGACTTCGTGCGCGTGCAGACCGAACTCAAGCGCAGCGAGGCGCGCTTTCGCAGCCTGAGCGACCTGTCCTCGGACTGGTATTGGGAGCAGGACGCGCAGCTGCGCTTCACCGACATCACCGGCGCGATGGCGCAGCAGGACGAGCGCCTGCGCTCGCTGCTGGGCAGGCACAGCTGGGAGATCAGGACGCTGAACATGAGTGAGCAGGACTGGGCCGCGCACCGCGCCCAGCTGGCGCGCCGCGAGTCGTTTCGCGACCTGGAGCTGCGCCGCGTCGGCCTGCACGGGCGCGACTACTGGATCGCGCTCAGCGGCGTGCCCATCGTGGCCGAGGACGGCAGCCTGCTGGGCTATCGCGGCGTGGGGCGCAACATCACCGAGCGCAAGCGCGTCGAGGGCGAGGTCGAGCGCCTGGCCTTCTACGACCCGCTGACCGGCCTGCCCAACCGCCGCCTGTTCCTGGACAGACTGCGGCGCGCCTGCCTGGCGCTGCAGCGCAGCCAGGGCCACGCAGCCGTGCTGTTCATCGACCTGGACAACTTCAAGGACTTGAACGATACGCGCGGCCACGACATGGGCGACCACCTGTTGATGCTCGTCTCCCAGCGCCTCACCGCCTGCCTGCGCGCCTGCGACACCGTGGCGCGCTTTGGCGGCGACGAGTTCGTCGTCCTGCTCGAACAGCTCGGTCCCTCGTGGGACACGGCGCGCGCCCACGCCGAAAAGCTGGCGCACAAGATCGCCGCCAGCCTCACCCAGCCCTACACGCTGGGCCCGCAGATGGAGCACCACAGCACGCCCAGCATCGGCGTGACCGTGTTCGGCCACCCCTGCGCGTCCACGCAGGAACTGCTCAAGCAGGCTGATTTTGCGATGTACGAGGCCAAGGCCGCGGGGCGCAACACGGTGCGCTTCTTCGACCCGACCGTGCTGGCCGCGCGCAGCGAGCGCAACCAGCTGGAGGTGGAGTTGCGCCAGGCGCTGGCGCGCGGCGAGATGGCGCTGGCCTACCAGCCCGTGGTCGACGCCCAGGGCCGCGTGACCGGCGCCGAGGCCCTGCTGCGCTGGAACCACCCCACACGCGGCCTGGTGCTGCCGGGTGCGTTCATTGCGCTGGCCGAATCCAGCGACCTGATCATCGCGCTGGGCCGCTGGGTGCTGCACACCGCCTGCGCCCAGCTGGCCGCCTGGGCGGGCGAGGTGCACCTGCAGCACCTGGTGCTGTCGGTCAACGTCAGCGCGCGGCAGTTTCACCGCGACGACTTCGTCGAGCAGGTGCTGGAGGCTTTGCACCAGGCCGGCGCCAGCCCCCGGCAGCTGCGCCTGGAGCTGACCGAAAGCACCCTGCTGACCGACACCGAGCTGACCATCGCCCGCATGCAGGAGCTGTGCCGCACCGGCGTGCGCTTCTCGCTGGACGACTTCGGCACCGGCTACTCCTCGCTGTCCTACCT
>PGEI01000067.1 GCA_002894305.1 Comamonadaceae bacterium CD01 | reverse complement strand
GCAGCTTGGTCAGTTGCTTGAGCAGACCGTTCTCGCCGATGAGGTCTTCAGGCTTCTTGTAGTTGGCCAGCAGGCCAGACAGCAGTTCTTCAGGTACGTCGTGTTTCTTGGTGTTCATTGTGTTTACGGACAGCCCGGCTTGCGCCGGCGGTGGATTGTCCGTTTACACAAAATTCTGCACACCCTCAGGAAGCAGCGGAGATGGCGCAATTCCATGTGTCAAGTCCCGTGATTGTCGATTGCTCGAATTCAAGATTCATTCTTCATACGACCCCCTACAAATCCATGAGTGAATGATTATTTTTTTGTCAGACTTCATTTGTATCGAAAGGCCATCGCACGAAATTGATCTCATCCACTAGGAACGACGACTCTTGATTCAATGCAGGGCTTCGTCACGAAGCCCTGCCAGTCGACAGTCATATACGTGGCTTGCGCATCAGCACATAAGCGGCGGGAATCACGAACAGCGACAGCAACGGCGCCGTCACCATCCCACCGAGCATCGGGGCGGCGATACGGCTCATAACTTCCGAGCCCGTGCCGCTGCTCCAGACAATGGGCACTAGGCCGGCCAGGATGACCGCTACAGTCATCGCCTTGGGCCGCACGCGCAGCACGGCGCCCTCCCGGATCGCCTCCAGCAGTTCTTCCTGCGTTGGCCGTCGGCCGCCGGGGCAACGCTCATCCAAAGCGTGCTTCAAATAGATGAGCATGACCACGCCGAACTCCGCCGCTACACCCGCCAGCGCGATGAACCCGACCCCTGTGGCGATGGACAGGTTGTAGTTCAGCAGATACAGGAACCAAATGCCTCCCGTGAGGGCAAATGGCAAGGTAGCCATGATCAAGCCGGCTTCGTCGAGACGACTGAACGTCAGGTACAGCAAGACGAAGATGGTCAACAGAGTCGCCGGCACCACGACCTTCAGGCGTGCATTGGCCCGCTCCATGTACTCGAACTGTCCCGAGTACGCAATGCTCACCCCTGGCTCCAACTTGACCTGACGGCCAATCGCATCGCGCAACTCGTTGGCCACCGAGGCCAGATCGCGGCCGCGCACATCCACGTACACCCAACCGGACGGGCGGGCGTTCTCGCTCTTGAGCATGGGCGGGCCATCGGTGATGGCGATGCGCGCCACCGTGCCCAGCGTGATCTGTTGCCCCATGGGGGTGAAGATGGGCAGTTGCTTCAGCCTTTCCGGTGAATCCCTCCATTCACGCGCGTATCGCAGATTGATCGGGAAGCGCGCCAGCCCCTCCACGGTCTCCGACACGTTTTCGCCACCGACGGCACCGGCGACGACCGCCTGGACATCGGCCACGTTCAGCCCATAGCGCCCCGCCGCCACGCGGTCGATCTGCACGTCCACATACCGGCCGCCGGTCAGCCGCTCCGCCAACGATGACGACACGCCTGGAATGCCCTTCGCGACCTGCTCCACCTCTGCCGCGATGCGATCGATCACATGCAGGTCGTTGCCCGTCACCTTGACGCCGATCGGACTCTTGATGCCGGTAGCCAACATGTCGATGCGGTTGCGGATCGGCGGAATCCAGATGTTGGACAGGCCGGGGATTTTCACCGCCTGATCCAGCTCCTCGATGAGCTTCTCGGGCGTCATGCCGGCGCGCCATTGCTCTCGGGGCTTGAGCTTCACCGAGGTCTCGAACATCTCCAGCGGCGCGGGGTCGGTCGCGGTTTCCGCACGACCCGCCTTGCCGAACACGCGTTCGACCTCGGGCACGGTCTTAATCATGCGGTTGCTGAGCTGCAGCAGCTCGGCGGCGCGTTGCGCCGACAGCCCCGGCAAGGCCGACGGCATATAGAGCAGATCCCCCTCATCCAGCCGGGGCAGGAATTCGCCTCCAAGCCGGGCCAGCGGCCAGGCTGTGGTCGCCAATGCCAGCACCGCGATCAGCAAGGTTGCCTTGGGCCAGCGCAGCACCCATTCCAGGCTGGGCCGGTAGACCGCGATCAACATGCGGGTGATGGGATTCTTCTGCTCGTCGGGAATGCGTCCGCGAATCCAATAGCCCATGAGCACCGGGATCAGCGTCACCGACAGCCCCGCCGCCGCCGCCATGGCGTAGGTCTTGGTGAACGCCAGTGGCCCGAACAGGCGCCCCTCCTGGGCTTCGAGGGTAAAGACGGGAATAAAGGACAAGGTAATGATGAGCAGCGAGAAGAACAGCGCCGGACCGACTTCCTCCGCGGCCCGCGTGATCACCTCCCAGCGCTCCTTGCCTTGCAGCCGCTGATCCGGATGCGCGTGTTGCCAGGCTTCCAGCTTCTTGTGCGCGTTCTCTATCATGACCACGGCCGCATCCACCATCGCGCCTATGGCGATGGCGATGCCGCCCAGCGACATGATGTTGGCATTGATCCCCTGGTAGCGCATGATGAGGAAGGCCATCATCACCCCCAGCGGCAACGAGATGATGGCCACCAGCGCCGAGCGCAGGTGCCACAGAAAGAGCACGCAGACCAGCGCCACCACCAGAAACTCCTCCCCCAGCTTGATGGTGAGGTTGCGAATGGCGCGCTCGATGAGCGCGCTGCGGTCGTAGGTGGTGACGATCTCCACCCCCTGCGGCAGGCTGGCCTGCAGCTCGTCCAGCTTGGCCTTGACGGCGGCAATCGTCTCCTGGGCATTCTTACCCGAACGCAGGATGACCACGCCGCCGGCGACCTCGCCCTCGCCATCGAGTTCGGCGATGCCGCGCCGCATCTCCGGCCCGATCTGCAGCGTGGCCACGTCGCCCAGGCGCACCGGCACACCGCCGCGCGCCACCAGCGGCACGGCACGGAAATCATCCAGGGTTTTCAGATAGCCGCTGGCGCGCACCATGTATTCGGCCCCCGCCAGCTCCAGCACCGAGCCGCCAGTTTCCTGATTGGCGGCCACCAGCGCCGCGCGCACCTGCTCCTGGCTCAGTCCGTAGGAGGCGAGCTTGACCGGGTCGAGCACAACCTGGTACTGCTTGACCATGCCGCCCACCGAGGCTACCTCTGCCACATTGGGCAGGCTCTTGAGCTCGAATTTCAGAAACCAGTCCTGCAGCGCGCGCAACTGCGCCAGATCGTTCTTGCCCGTGCGATCCACCAACGCGTACTGGAAGATCCAGCCCACCCCCGTCGCATCGGGCCCCAGGGCCGGCTTGGCCGTGGCCGGCAGGCGTCCCTGAACCTGGTTCAGGTACTCCAGCACCCGCGAGCGCGCCCAGTACAGGTCGGTGCCATCCTCGAACAGGACATAGACGAACGAGTCCCCGAAAAACGAAAAGCCGCGCACCGTCTTGGCCCCCGGCACCGACAGCATGGTCGTGGCCAGGGGATAGGTGACCTGGTTTTCCACGATCTGCGGCGCCTGGCCGGGGTAGCTGGTACGGATGATGACCTGCACGTCGGACAGGTCCGGCAAGGCATCCACGGGCGTGCTGCGCACGCCCCACACCCCCCAGGCCGTAAGCATAGCCGTGGCCAGCAGCACCAGAAAGCGGTTCGCCACCGACCAGCGGATCAATTTGGCAATCATGGCTTGATCCCTTCGATGGCGGTGATCACGTAGTCCTCTCCCTGCTTGGAGAAGGTGAAGCGCACCTGTTGCTTGGGTGCCAGGCCTGCGGCGAGGCGGGGGTCGGCCAGCTTGAAGCCCATGGTCATGGCGGGCCACTTGAGGGCGGGGATGGCGTCATGCGCCAGCGTCAGCTCGGCAGTGGAGACTTCTTCCACCACACCGCGCACCGTGTAGGCCGGGGCCGCGCCATGCGCCCCATGCTCCGGCGTCGCCCCCGGCGATGCGGGCAACAGGCCGCGCAGGCTGGCCTCGGAGTCGATCAGGAACTGTGCCGAGGCCACCACCTGCTGCCCCGCCTCCAGTCCACCTTGCACCACGAGTTGGTCGCCGATCTCCGCCCCCAGCTGCACCTCCACGGGGTGGAATTTGCCAGGGCCATCGACCACATAGGCCAGGGCGCGCTTGCCGGTGCGGATGACGGCTTCGCTGGGAACCAGCAGTGCGGGCTGCTCGCGGCCCTTGAGCGTGATCTGGCCGGACATGCCAGCCTTCAGGCGCTGGCCGGGATTGGCCAGCTCCAGCCGCACGCGCACGGTGCGGGTGTCGCTGTTGGCCTGCGGCAGGATGCTCACGATGCGCGCCCGCAGCACCTCGCCGGGAAACGCCGCCAGGCGCACCTGGGCTTCTTGCCCCAGTTGCAGCGGGCCGCTTTGCGCCTCGGGTACTGCGGCCTCGATCCAGACGGTGCCCAAGCCATTCACGCGCGCCAGGCTTGCGCCCGCAGAGACAGTCATGCCCTGGCGCACCATGAGCTCGGCCACCAGCCCGCCCTGGGGCGTGGTCACGGTGTAGACGCCCCTGGGCTCGCCCGTGCGCTCCACCTGGGCCACCAGGGCCTGCGGCATGCCCAGCAGCAGCAGCCTTTGCCGGGCGGCCGCCGTCAGCGACTCATCCTTGAGCGCACGCACCGCCAGAAATTCGCGCTGCGCCGCCACCCATTCCGGCAGCAGCAGATCCGCCAGCGGCGCGCCGGCCGCGATCACATCGCCCGGCGCGCGCGCATAGACCCGCTCCACAAAGCCGGCGGAGCGTGCCTGCACGATGCTGACATCGCGGTCATTCAGCAGGACGTTGCCGACGACGTCTACGTCAGCGCCGATGGCGCGCTGCACCACCACGGCCGTGCGCAGGCCCAGCGCCTGCACGGTCTGGGGGGAAATGCTGATGCCTGTGCTGCCCTGGGCGTCCTCGTCCGCGTACTTGGGCACCAGATCCATGTCCATAAAGGGGGACTTGCCAGGTTTGTCGAACTTCTGCGTCGGCGACATGGGGTCGTACCAGTACAGCACCTTGCGCTCGGCCGCCGCGCCGGCTTGGGGCACTGTCGTATTCCCAGCGTGTGTGGTATCGGTGCGCCATTGGGCCAGGCCCCAGCCCGCGGCCACGCCGATAGCGATCAGCGTCAGGCCCGCGAGGGATTTTTTCAGAGAGTTGTTCATGGTGATGGGCTCCACTAATCGGCGATCAGGCTGTTCAGGCGCGTCGTCACGCCATCGCGCTGGGCTTGCAGGTCAATCAGGCGCAGGCGTGCCTCCAGCACCTGGGCGCGCGCGCCGAGCACGGCGCTGAGGTCGCCCTTGGCGGAGCGGTAATTGCTCAGCGCAAGCTCCGCGCGCCCCTGCGCCAACTGCAGCCCGGTGGACTGCAGGCGCTCGATCTGGCTGTCCAGGGCCTGTAGTTCGGCCGCGCTGTCGTCGAGCTCCTGCAGGTGCTTGCGGGTCACGTCTTCCTGTTCAGCCTCCAGGCGCTCCAGCTCGCGCTGCTTGGCCTGGATCATCGGGGTCTGGCGCCGCTCCTTCTGCCAGGGCAGGTCGAAGGTCAACTGGAACGACACCATGTCGCCCCAGCGACGATCGCGTCGGGTATAGGCAACTTCCCAAGACCAATCGCCACGCGATTCCGACTGCGCCTCGTGGGACTCCGCCCGTGCCATGCTTTGCATGGTCGGGTACAGCGCCAGCTCGGCATGGCTGGACAGCTCGGCGCGCAACTGCGCAACGGGATGGATGAGCGGACCGGTGCCGCCCTGCAGCGATTCGTCGGCGCGCGGCCCGACCCAGCGCCGCAGCATGGCTCGTGCCTTGGACCGGTCGCGCTGCAGGTCGTCGCGCCGGTCCGACAGCGCCAGCGCCTCCTGCTGCGCGGTCAGCAGGTCGCCCGCCTGAGCCGATCCGCCCGCCACCCGCGCGAGTAGGCTGTCTTGCAGGCGCCGGTTCTCGGCCAGCAGTTCCGCGAGCAGTTGATCACGCTGTTCCACGGCCTGCGCGGCAATCCACGCCAGGCCGAGCTCCTGCCGTATCTGCAGGCGTTGCAAGACCAGCGCCGCGCGCTCGCGTTCCACGCGCGCCTGGGCGCTGGCCACCTTGGCCGCACGCTTGGCTTGGTTGGGAACCTCCTGCATCAGGGCCAGGCGCTGCCCGGTCATGGATTCGCGCGTCAGGCTCCAGCGGTCCATGCCGCTGATGGGGAGGTTTTCAAGACCGACGGAGAGCTTGGGATCGGGTAGCGTGCCGGCGGCCTTCTGCGCGGACTCGACCGCATCGATCTGCAATCGCTGCGCGGAAACCCGCGGGCTTTGCTGTTCAGCGATTTCTCGTGCTTCGGCAAAGCTGAGCGCGTAGGTCCGGCTGGCGGCGAACATGCTGCCAGCCAGGGCAATGCTCAAGATGCTCAGTCGATGTATCCATGTGCGGCGCGGGATCGCACGCAATACGCCATGTCCAGGCGCGGGGCGACGCTCGCCGGGAGCGCCGGAGGAAGAAATAAGCATGATGGTCCTCGAAATTGATAGCCACGAAGTCACGTGTTCTGCCGTGCCAATGCACGGCCGGCACGACCTGGTGTGTCAATTGCGCAGGACTTGGAAAGTGAGATAGAGGGGGAGAGAGCCCGTTCGGTGGTCGAGCCACGCTGGGTCAGACCTGGCGCCGGTCGATGATTGCGGGTCGGGTACCACGGGAAGCAGGTAGGCAATCCAGACCGCATAGGCCGCCGCAATAGATGGAATGTCCAGTCCTTGCGGAGACGGCGCGGGCTTGCCGTCACCGCTGCAATGGGCACGGCACAACTGCGGAGACTCGTCGTCCATCGTCCCTGGCATGGCATGGCAGTCCGGCATGGCGGACATGCCGGCGGCTTCGTCCATGGCCATGCCCGCCATCTGCATCGATGCCGCGTGCGTATCCGCATCCAGCTTGGGGCAGGCATACATCGCCAGCGCCATCTGCGAGAACAACAAGGTCACGACGAGGCCGCCGACGATTCGGCGGCCCCACTGTGTGACGATGCGTCGGATGGAAACCATGGTGGGATGTTCGCTGTGCTGGATGTGTGACAACTTGCCGCGGATCAGAGAGCCGTCCCAGGAAAGAAGTGCCACCATGGCTCATCTACCCGCGTGACAGCCCAGTCACCGCTCATGCGAGGTCACCGAGACCCTGGATTCATTTCACCGGAATCCAACTTGTCGGCGCGTTTCGATCTCGGCCACTCCGAAAACGCAAGCACGTACAGTGCGATCAGGTTGACCATGGGGACGATCATCAGCAGGCCGAGCCAGCCGGAAAAGCCCGCCTTGGCAAAGATCTTCCAAAACGGCAGCACGATCACCACCGCACCCAGCAGCATCGTCAGCCAGTGGGCACCCAACCACCACCCCATATCGTTCATATACATTCCGTTCATCAGGATCGGTAACCTCTTTTTGATTGTTTCGATGCGGGTTAGCCTCGTGCGCGCCGCAGCCGCAGCGCGTTGAAGATGACAGAGGCCGAGCTCAGGCTCATGGCCAGTGCTGCAATCAATGGAGACAGCAACCAGCCCGTGATGGGATAAAGCACGCCGGCGGCGATGGGCACGCCGATACCGTTGTAAACGAAGGCGAACAACAGGTTCTGGCGCATGTTGCGCACGGTGTCGATGGAGATGTCGCGCGCGGCGGCGATGCCGCGCAGATCGCCCTTGACCAGGGTGATCTGGCCGCTGTTCATGGCCACGTCGGTGCCGGTGCCCATAGCGATGCCCACGTCGGCCTTGGCCAGGGCAGGTGCGTCGTTGATGCCGTCGCCGGCCATGGCGACGACGTGCCCCTCCTTCTGCAGCCGCTCCACCAAGGCCAGTTTGTCGGCCGGCTTGACTTCGCCATGCACTTCGTCGATGCGGAGCTTGGCGCCCACCGCCCGGGCCGTGGTCAGGCCGTCGCCCGTCGCCATGACGATGCGCAGGCCACTGTCGTGCAGCGTCTTGATGGCGTCGGCCGTGGTGGCCTTGATCGGGTCGGTGACGGCCAGGATGCCTGCCAGCCGCCCGTCCACGGCCAGGTGCATCACGCTGCCACCCTCGCTGCGCAGGCGCTCTGCGTCCGCCTTGAGCGCATCGGTGGCCACGTTCTCCTGCTGCATCAAGGCGGTGTTGCCCAGCACCAGATGCTTGCCTTCGACCGTGCCGCGCACGCCGATGCCGCTGCCCGATTCGAAGTCGTCGGCCTTGGTCAGGCTCAGCCCTTTGTCCCGCGCGGCGCGGACGATGGCATCCGCCAGCGGGTGCTCGCTGCCCTGATCCAGACTGGCCGCCAGGCGCAGCACCTCATCCGGCGTGTAGCCCGGGTCGGCGACGGCGGTGTCGAAGGCCGGCTTGCCTTCGGTCAGGGTGCCGGTCTTGTCCACGATCAGCGTATCCACTTCGCGCATTTTTTCGATGGCGCCGGCATCGCGGAACAGAATCCCCTGCGTTGCCGCGCGGCCGGTGGCGACCATCACGGACATCGGGGTCGCCAGGCCCAGCGCGCAAGGGCAGGCAATGATCAGCACCGCCACGGCGTTGATCAGGCCGAACACCCAGCTCGGCTCGGGGCCGAAGAATCCCCAGACGAAGAAGGTCGCGATTGCGATCAGCACCACCACGACCACGAACTTGCCGGCCACCACGTCGGCCATGCGCTGCATCGGCGCCTTGGAGCGCTGGGCATTGGCCACCATCTGCACGATCTGCGACAGCATGGTGGCGGCGCCGACCTTCTCCGAGCGCATCACCAGTGCGCCGCTGGTGTTCATCGTGGCGCCGATCAGGCCATCGCCGGCGCGCTTGGTCACCGGCACGGGCTCGCCGGTGAGCATGGATTCATCGACGGCACTGCTGCCCTCGGTCACCACGCCATCGACGGGCACTTTCTCGCCGGGCCGCACGCGCAGCAGGTCGCCGACGTGAACATGGTTCAAAGGCACGTCCTCCTCGCTGCCGTCGGTATTGATGCGGCGCGCCGTCTTGGGGGCCAGGCCGAGCAGAGCCTTGATGGCCGCCGAAGTCTGCGAGCGCGCCTTCAATTCGATGATCTGACCCAGCATGGTCAGCGAGATGATGACGACCGCCGCCTCGAAATAGACGGCGACGCGGCCGTGGGCGATGAACGAGTCGGGAAACACGCCGGGCGCGAGGGTGGCGACCACGCTGTAAACAAAGGCGGCGCCGGTGCCCAGGCCGATCAGCGTCCACATATTGGGGCTGCGGTTGACGATGGACTGCCAGCAGCGGACAAAGAATGGCCATCCCGTCCACAACACTACCGGCAGCGACAGCACCAGCTCGACCCAGGTCTGGGTCTTCATGTCGAACCAGCCGAGGCGGTGGCCGAACATCGCCAGGATGGTGACCACCACGGTCAGCGGCAGGGTCCACCAGAAGCGGCGCTGAAAATCGATCAGTTCGCTGTTGTCCTCCTCATCCAGCGGAATCACCGGTTCGAGCGACATGCCGCATTTCGGGCAATTGCCGGGATGATCCTGCTGCACTTCCGGGTGCATGGGGCAGGTGTAGATGGTGCCCGCCGGGGCCTCCATGGGCACCGCGGCAGAAGTTGCCGGGGTCTGTTCGCCTGCGGTATGGCCGTGGTGATGCAGGTGTTGGTTCATGCCCATGCCTTTGTTGAGTTATCTCGATTCTTGACCTTGCCATCGCGGCAAGGTCAAGTCCCTTTCCTTGTGGACGCATTCGGTCCGCATTGGCCCATGCCCCGATGGCTATCGGGACAAAGACTGGCGGTACTGGACATTGATTTCGTCGTGGCGGCGCCGTATCTCTGGCGGCCATTGCGCCTTGATCCATGACAGCACGGCCACGATCTCGTCGTCGCTCAATACTCCACCATAGATGGGCATCGCCGTACGGTAGTCGGGCTGATTGATCAATTGGGCCAGTCCCTGCTTAGTGATGGCGAACAGTTGCTCGTCGGGATGGTGCCAAGTGTGGCCGCTGGGATCGTGCGGCGGCGCAGGAAGCAAGTCATCCGATCCACGATCACGCCAGTTGGGCTGGCCCTCGCCCTTGGCCCCATGGCAAGCCGCACACTGCTGCGCGTAGATGCGGGCGCCGACGCGCAGCACCTGGGGATCATCGGGACGCAGGCTGTGCGGCGTCGCCTGCCGCTCACCGGCGCGCAGGGAAAAGTAACCCGCCCCTGCGACCAGCAGCAAGGCCAGCAATCCTACGGCCCCCAGGATCAGCGGTTTCAACGTCATCGCAACTTCCTTGATTTCATGCTGATGGTCACATTCTGGTCATCGGATGCGTCGCTCAAGGCTGGACCCATGCGCCCCAGCGCGGAATGAAACGCGGGACATGCTGCGCATACTCCTGCCAAGCCTGTCCAAAACGACGTCCGCTTTCCTGCTCCTCGTTGTGCGCCAGGCGGGCATACATCACCACAAGCACCGGGAACATCAACAGCGTCAGCAAGGTCGGCCATTGCAGGAGAAAGCCGAACATGATCAGCACGAAGGCGATGTACTGCGGATGCCGCACCCGAGCGTAAACACCGGTGCGCGCCAGCCGCCCCTGCCGCTGGGCCTCGTAGAGCACGGGCCAAGCCGCGGCCAGCAGCCAGAAGCCACCGCCAATGAACAGGTAGCTGAGAATGTGGAACGGCCCAAGGTGCGGATCACCGCCCCAGCCGAACAGCAGCTCCAGCAGGTGACCGGCGTTGTGGTTCAGCAGGTCCACGCCCGGGAGCTTCTGGCCCAGCCAGCCCGACAGGAAGTAGATGGTCAGCGGGAAGCCATACATCTCCACGAACAGCGCCACGATGAACGCTGTGAACGCCCCGAAACTGCGCCAGTCGCGCGCGCTGGCCGGCTTGAAGAAGCTGAAGGCGAACATGACGAAGATCGCCACGTTGAGCACCACCAGAGTCCACAGGCCATACGACGATCCCGTGTGCTCCATGGCGTCAGCCCCTGTCGGAGTTTTGTCCAGTGCCCTGGCCAGTGGCTCCGGAGCCACCACCGTGGCCGCCATGACCACCATGGCCTTTGTGCATGAAGACATGCATCAGCGGGCAGGCCAGCAGGAAGGCATAGGGCCACCATTGCGCCAGGTGGGCACGGTGTTCGGTCCATAGGAAGTACCCGGCGGCAGCGCCGAACACGAGCAGGCCCAGGGCGTAGCGCGAGCGCCAGAACCCGCTGGTATGCACATTCTGTGGATGGGATGCATGGTCATGGGTCATGACGGCCTCCTCACTTTGTGCCGGGAGTGGAGGTTTGCGGCATGGACATTCGATCCATCATCATCTGCATCATCGACTCCATCATGGCCATGCGCTTTTCCATCATCTGCGAGTCGTGCTGCATGCCAGCCATACCGGCGGGTGGGTTGCCCGATGCCATCTGGCCGCGCATCGACTCCATCATGCGCATGCCGTCTTGCATGGTCTTCATATGCTCGGCCATCAATGCCTGCCGTTCCTGGGGCGTCTTGGCGGCTGCCATCTTCTCGTGCATGGCTCGCATGCGCTGCTCCATCGCGGCCATCATGGCCGGGTTCATGGCCTGCGATGGCGATGCGGCAGGCAGCGTCGGAGCCGTGGGGGCAGTCGTTTCCGCCGGGTGGTGGTCTTTGTGCCCGTCGGGGCCTTGCGCCAGCACGCCCACGGAGGCGGCGAAGACACAGAGACCTATCAGGGTATGGCGAATATGAATCATGATGCTTCCTTCTTGCGGTGCAGGGGTTGGCTAGGGCTGCCGCGTCCGGCGGCATGATGCGGTGGTGACTCTGCTCAGTGCGCGGGTTGGATGTCGGTGACGACCATCTTCCCGCCTTCCTGGACGACCATGAATTGCACCTTGTCGCCGGGCTTGAGCTTGGTGAGCTGGCCCTTGTCGCGAACGGTGAAGACCATGGTCATTCCGGGCATGTCCAGGTTCTTGATGTCTCCATGCTTGAGGGTGATCTTGCCGTTGTCCGGATCGACCTTCTTGACCTCGCCATCGGTCATGGAATCCGACGCAGGCGCCGCCACCTGGCCTGGACTGGGGCTGACTTGGGCATGGCCCGCCATCGGCAGGGCAAGGCCCATGGCCAAGGCGGAGATGGTGAGCAGACGTTGGATGGTGTTCATGGTGACCTCTGGGTGAATGGGTGGATCGATGGCTTGGATTGGCCCGGCCGTGGCGGGGTGCACGGTGCTCAGGCCATCACTTACGGCCCACCTTGATGGCACCCTTCATGCCGGCCTCGTAGTGGCCCGGTATCAGGCAGGCGAAATCGACGACACCCGCCTTGGTGAACTGCCAGACGATCTCGCCCTGCTTGCCCGGCTCCAGGGTGATCTTGCCGGGCTCGTCGTGCTCCATGCCGGGGAATTTCCTCATCTGCTCCAGGTGCTCCAGCAGCTCCTCCTGGGTGCCGAGGCTGAGTTCGTGCTTGAGCTGTCCGGTGTTCTTGATGATGAGACGCACGGTCTCGCCCTTTTTGACCGCCAGGTCGGAAGGCGTGAAGCGCATCTTGTCGCTCATCTCGATGGTGACGGTGCGACTGGCTTTGGCGGCGACGCCGGGCTTGCCAATGGCCGTCTCATCCCCCTCATCATGGCCGTGGCCGCCCGCATGGTTGCCGCTGGCAAACGCTGCCCCCGATGCGGCCAGCGCAAGCATGGCGAAGAGTTGAGAAATAGTGGATCGCGTGAATTTCATGGGTGTTCTCAGGTTGAAAATCGAAGGGAAGATTCAATGCTCGCCATGCGAAGTGGGCTTGCGCACCTTGACTTCGGTCGGTGTTGCCGGCTTGCGCTCGCGCGGCATGGACTGGCCGCCCTCCGCACTGAAACGCGCCGGCTCAGCCATGGGGCCGGTGTACTCATGCGCCACCGTGCCGGCGGGATGCTTGAACCAGCCCGGGTTCTTGTAGTCGCCCGGCTTCTGGTCACGGCGCACCTTGAGCACGCTGAACATGCCGCCCATCTCCACCGAGCCGAACGGTCCTTCACCGGTCATCATCGGGATGGTGTTGTCGGGAATCGGCATTTCCATCTCGCTCATGTCCGCCATGCCGCGCTCGCCCATGGCCATGTAGTCCGGAATGAGCTTGTTGATCTTCTTCGCAAGGCCGCTGTGGTCCACGCCAATGAGCGTAGGCACGTTGTGCCCCATGGCGTTCATGGTGTGGTGGCTCTTGTGGCAGTGAAAGGCCCAGTCGCCCTCCGCGTCGGCGACGAACTCGATCTGGCGCATCTGGCCCACCGCCACGTCGGTGGTCACCTCGGGCCAGCGTGCGCTTTTGGGCGTAGGACCGCCGTCAGTACCCGTAACCGCAAACTCGTGGCCATGCAGATGCATCGGGTGATTGGTCATGGTGAGATTGCCGATGCGAATACGAACCTTGTCATGGAGACGGACATTCAAGGAGTCGATGCCCGGAAAGACACGGCTGTTCCATGTCCACAGATTGAAATCCGTCATTTCAGAGACCTTGGGCGTTGCAGCGCCTGGCTCAATGTCATATGAACTGAGCAGGAAGCAGAAATCTCGTTGCACCTCATCAATCAGCGGGTGCTTGGCTTTCGGGTGCGTGACCCAGAAGCCCATCATGCCCATAGCCATTTGCACCATCTCGTCGGCGTGCGGGTGGTACATGAAGGTGCCCGGGCGGCGCGCAACGAACTCGTAGACGAAGGTCTTGCCGGACGGAATGGCCGGCTGCGTCAGACCGGTCACGCCATCCATGCCGTTGGGCAGGCGCTGGCCGTGCCAGTGCACGGCCGTGTGCTCGGGCAGCCTGTTGGTGACGAAGATGCGCACGCGGTCGCCCTCCACCACTTCGATGGTCGGGCCGGGGCTTTGGCCGTTGTAGCCCCACAGGTGGGCCTTCATGCCCGGAGCCATCTCGCGCACCACGGGTTCGGCCACCAAATGAAACTCCTTGACGCCCTGGTTCATCCGCCAAGGTAGCGTCCAGCCGTTGAGCGTGACCACGGGGTTGTACGGTCGGCCCGAATCGGGCACCAGCGGGGCCATGGTGTTCGGGCTGGTCTGGATGACGGGCTCGGGCAGGGCCGCCATGGCGACACGGCTGACCGCGCCGGCCGCGACGGCGCCGCCTGCAATCCCGGCGTACTTGAAAAAATCTCTTCTGGATGTCATGGCAATCGTCTCTGCATCAGTGACCGGCAGCCGCGTCGCTGGGCGCGCTGGTGGTGACTGACAGGGTGGTGTTGGTGGGGCGCCCGATCACGGAGGCCTGCAGGGCGGCGTCGGCCAGCCAGAATTGCCGCTGTGCGTCCAGGGCCGCCGTGACGGCAGCGACTTGGTCGCGCGCATCGGCCAGCAACTCGAAGACGCTGATCAGCATGCCGTTGTAGCGAAGCTGGTTTTCCTCCGCGATCACCTTGCGCACCGGCACCACTTCGTCGCGGTAATGCCGCGCCACGTCATAGGCCGTCCGATAGGCCGAATAGCTTTCACGCAGGCTGGAGCCTGCGGCGCGCGCCGCCGCTTCGAGCTGGTTGGCGGCCGCCAGCGTTCGGGCGTTCATCGCATCGCGCTGCATGCCGCCCCAGTCAAAGACGGGCAGGCGCACCGCGATATCCCAGCCGCGCGCGGTGCTGCGGGTTCCCGCCGCGTTGTCGAAGGTGGTATTGCGGCGCCCGGTGAGTTCGATATCGGTGAAGCTGGTCACCATGTTCAAGCCTTGGGCCTTGGCCGCGGCATCCAGCGCGGTCTGCGCCAGGCGAATGTCCAGGCGCGCCCGGGTGGCCAGCGCGCCGACCGCCTGCGGGTCCAGCGCTTGCTTGGGCAAGTCGGGCAGGCGCTCGGGCAGCTTCAGCGCCTGCGCCTGGCTCTCATCCAGCCCCAGCAACCGCACCAGCTCTTCCCGGCGGGCCGTGACCTGGTGCTGGGTCTCACTCAGCCGGGTGGCCGCATCGGCATAGAAAGCCTGCTCGCGCGCACGGGTGATGCGGTTGAAGTTGCCCACACCCTGCATGCGCCGGGCCAGCTCGGCGCCCGCTTCGGCGCTGTCATAGACCTGCCTGGCATATTGGAGCGCCTGCTGTGCGGCCACGGCCCGCACCCAGGCCTGGCGCACCCCGGTGACCTGGTCCACCACGTTGCCGGTCAGGCGCAATTGAGATTGCTCGATGCGCCGGGTGGCGATGCCGTACCGGGTCGGCAAGGTCAACAGGTCCAACAGGCCAAAGGACAGCGCGCGGCTCAAGCCCAGTTCCGGACCGGCCGTCATGCGCTCGAAATCGAAAATGGGATTGGCAATCCGCCCCGCCTGGGCGGCGTCGGCCGCCTCGGCCCAGCCTTGCGCCAGCAGGGCCTGCAGGGATGGGCTGTTGCTCAAGGCCAGTTGGACGGCCTCCTTCTGACCCAAAGGCTGCGCCAGCAGGGCTTGAGCGGCTTGCGCACGCCGGTCGCGCTCCTCCTGGGTGCGTGCCAGTGCCAGTTTGCCTTCGGTGAAGCCGCCCGCTTCATCGTTGACGCGGCCGATGTTCTGCTCCAGGCTGACGCTGGCACATCCGGTCAGTACCGCCAGCCCGAGCGCAGACAGGGCGAGTTTGGCGTGCGAGGCACGCAAACGCATCATGGCGTGCCTCCCCCGTGATGGCCCGCATGCGGGTCGCTGGAGGGGGCGGCATCCTTGACGGACGCGGGCTTGCCCGTCTTGATTTCCTTGGCATAGGCGCGCCAACCGCCGATTTGGCCCACGCGATCATTGGCTTCACGCCAGGATTGCACCTGTTGATCCGCATAGGCCTGGTACGCACCGATGGCGGACGAATACTGCAGCTTCGTCGGCAGTGAAGGCTGGGGGGCTTCGGTATCTGCCGGGGTTTGTGCAAAAGCCGCCCCTGCGAACAACGCCAGTGTCCAAGGCAACAGGGCCCTGAAGGGCGGCAGGTGATGGGAATGGGCCATGGTCTCCTCTAAAGGCATTTCTGATCTCACGCTGGAGATTCTGAAGAGGCCGCCCTTTCAGTAGGATGTTTGCAACATTACATTCTTGTCAGCTTCGTGTTGGTGCCTCTCCAACGCGGCACACTTACGCAGGAACCTTTAATGGAGCATGCGGGTGAAGATATTGATCGTCGAAGACGAGCCCAAGACTGGTGAATATTTGCGCCAGGGCTTGAGCGAGGCCGGGTATGTCGCGGACCTGGTGCCCCATGGCACCGATGGGCTGCACATGGCCTTGCACGGTGCCTACGACCTCGTGATCCTGGATGTCATGCTGCCCGGGCTGAACGGCTGGCAGGTGCTGCAATCGTTGCGCGAGCGCGGCCTGCAAATGCCAGTGCTGTTCCTGACCGCCCGCGACCAGGTCGAAGACCGCGTCAAGGGGCTGGAGCTTGGCGCCGACGACTATTTGGTCAAGCCGTTCTCGTTTGCGGAACTGCTGGCCCGCGTGCGCATCATCTTGCGCCGCGGCCCGGCGGGCAACGAAGGCACCACGTTGCGCGTGGCCGACCTGGAACTGGACCTGCTGCGCCGCCGGGTCTCGCGCAATGGCAAGCGCGTGGACCTGACGGCCAAGGAGTTCGGCCTGCTGGAACTGCTGATGCGCCGCCACGGCGAGGTGTTGCCACGCTCCCTGATCGCATCGCAGGTGTGGGACATGAACTTCGACAGCGACACCAACGTCATCGAAGTGGCGATGCGACGACTGCGCATGAAGATCGACGAGGGGCACCCGGTCAAACTCATCCAGACCGTGCGCGGCATGGGTTATGTGCTCGACGTACCGCAGGAGGAATAGGTGGCGTTGCGGGTTCGTTGGGGCCGGTTGCCGCTGACGCAGCGCCTGACCCTGCTCTTCACTGCGGTGGCGGCCTCGGTGGTGCTGGGGCTGGGCGCTTTGTTTCTGGTCGAGACCGAGCGGCATTTCGTCGAGCTCGATCGGATGGCGCTGCAAGACAAGCAACACCTGATCGAGGAAATTCTGCGCAATGCCAACTCGGCGGACGACACTCGCCGGCGACTGGGCGAGGCGCTGAGCTATCACCATGATCTCTACGCCCAAGTCCAGGATGGACAAGGAGCAGTGGTCTTTCAATCCCGCGGGTTCATCCCCACCATGCGCGGCGACAAGACCCCGCACGCCGGTGAAAATAAGGTGTTTGGGGTGTGGCGGCACGACGGTGCCCGGTTCCATACGCTGGTCTTCAAGGCCGCCCCTGCCTACTCCAGCACCCCCCTGATGGTCTGGATCGCCGCGGATACGGATCACCACACGCAGTTTCTCGACCGCCTGCGGCGCAGCCTCGCCCTGTATGTGCTCGCCGCCATCGCCATCTGCGGCCTGCTCTCGTGGTTCGCCGCGCGCCAGGGGCTGGCGCCCTTGCGCGACATGAAGTCACGGGCTGCCAAGGTAACGGGGCAGAAGCTTGGCGAGCGCATGCCCGTGCAGGCCGTGCCGGTGGAAATGGCCGACCTGGCGCAAGAGCTGAACCGTATGCTGGATCGGCTGCAGGAGGATTTCCAGCGCCTGACCGATTTCGCGTCGGACCTCGCGCACGAGCTGCGCACCCCCATCAGCAATCTGCTGACCCAGACCCAGGTGGCGCTGGCGACCAAGCGCGATGCCGCAACCTACCGCGACATCCTGGCATCGAACGCCGAGGAATTTCAGCGGCTGGCGCGCATGGTGTCCGACATGCTGTTCCTGGCCAAGACCGAGCGCGGCGTGGATCTGCCGCACAAGGAGCGGTTTTCCGCGCGCCAGGACGCACTGGCACTGCTGGAGTTCTACGAGGCCGTGGCCGAGGAAAAGCGCATTCGGCTGCGGGTGGAAGGCGCTGGCGAGATCGGAGGCGACCGCCTGATGTTCCGCCGCGCGGTGAGCAACCTGCTGTCCAATGCCCTGCGTTACACGCCCGAGGCCGGCGACATCACCATCCGCATCACCGGCACGGCACAAGCCACGACGGTGGCTGTGGAGAACACTGGCGCCGACATCGATGCCAAGGTTCTGCCCCGGCTGTTCGACCGCTTCTACCGCGCCGATGCTTCCAGGGCCCATCCGGACACCGACGGATCGGGCTTGGGTCTAGCCATTACGCGCGCCATTGCCGAGGCCCACGGCGGCCGCGTCACGGCAAGCTCGGGGCAAGGGCGCACCTGCTTCACCCTGGTGTTTCCGCATCGCGTCGCGAAACCCTGAAGCTGACAACAAACTCATCGGGCCGTCTAGATTCTGTTGGGGTGCGCTCCCTACGATGAACACATCTCCTCAGCGCCTAACCAAGGCATGGGAGATGCAAGTTTCATCCACCTTTGTCAGGAGCTTCAACCATGACCCAACAACGCCTCTCCCTTTCTTCCATGATCGCCGCCGCAGCCGCAGTGGCTGCCCTGGGCCTTCCAGGGATGGCTTCGGCAGCATACGAGCATCCCGCCAACAACGAACAGGGCGTCATCGTTCATCCAGAACACTTCAAGAGCGAGAAAACGCGAGAGCAGGTCATCGCGGAGACCAAGGCTGCTATGCAGCAAGGCCGTCTTTTCTACGGAGAAGCCAGCAACTACCCGCTTCCCGTTCCTGACGCCGGTTCCGGCAAGACGCGTGCGCAAGTCATCAACGAACTGTTGAGTGAGTCGGCCGCCGAGCGCGATGCGCGTATGCGCCTTTACTCTCCGGGCTGATTTTCCTGCTGCTACACCGACAACATTGGTCCGGCAATTCAGGATATGCCGAGGCGACACGTGATGTCTCGTGAAGCAGTGCTGCTTATAACCACGCCCGGCAGCCGATCTCAAACGCTTGCCGTGTGAGAAGCCGCACGCCCGAGATCAGTCATTTCTTCTCGGGTGCCGATCTCGCCCGAACAATTCCCCGAACATATTCCTGACCTTGGCGTCAGCACTGCCCAGTGTGGCACGATCCTGTTCGGTGACGGCAGTGCAACATCAGACACTGGGTGCCGACGCTCAACTCGTGGCCGCAGTGGAGCAGACTCTTGATGACAACGTGACCGAAGAAGACCTCTTCGGCGGTGTGATGCAACAATTCCGCCGTGCGCTGAGCAATCTGCTGTCCAATGCCACACGCCCGAGGGCGGTAATACCACCAGACGCATTACCCATACGGTAGAAGCTACCACGGTTGCGGTAGAGAACGGCTGCACAGACATCGTATTTGAGGGAGGTCAGCAGCTGTTTGACCGCTCCTACCGCGCTAACGCAGCGCAGGTTCATCCCGACATCGATAGCTCTGGCCTGGGCCTGGCCATCACGCGCGCCATCGCCCAGGCCCACGGCGGCAGCGTCACGGCGAGCTCGGGCCAGGGGCGCACCTGCTTCACCCTGGTGTTTCCCCAGGGCGCCGCGCGGTCATCAAGCTGACAACAATCTCATCGGGCTGTCCCGATTTTGTTGGGGTGCGCTTCCTACGATAAACCCATCTCCTCAACGCCCGTCCAGGGCATGAGAGATGCAAGTTTCATCCACCTTTCAGGAGCTTCACCATGACCCAATACCGCCTCTCCCTTCCCTCCATGATCGCCGCTGTCGCAGCGGCGGCTGCCCTGGGCCTTCCAGGGATGGCTTCGGCGGCGTACGAGCATCCGGCCAACAACGAAAAGGGCGTCATCGTTCATCCGGAGCACTTCAAGAGCGAGAAGACGCGCGCGCAGGTCATCGAGGAAACCAAGGCCGCCATGCAGCGGGGACGTCTTTCCTACGGCCAGAGCAACTTCCCAATCCGCACGCCCGATGTGGGGTCTAGCAAGACGCGCGAGCAGGTGATCAACGAACTGTTGAGCGAATCGCCTGGCGAACGAGACGCACGTCTGCGCCTCTACCCTCCGGGTTAATGGCCTCCCGTTGGAGTTGCGGCTGGGTACGTTGAATCCATTCTGTGAAATCGTTGGCGTCGGCCTGACTAATTTTGGGACAGCCCAGGCCGTCGTCCAAGTTCCCAAGACACCCCACCGCCGCGCACTGTCGCGGCGATTTGTTGTCCCAACCGCTGCTCGATCACTGGCCGCCACGGCACCAGGCTGAATCTCATGCCGTCATCAAGCATCGCGTAACGCCCGCTGGCCAGCATCACGCTGCGCCGGTAGATACCCGCCACGCGCTGCCCGTCGGCCACGGGCCGATGCTCCAGGCCAGTGTCGGCTGCAATGTCCTTGGCGGCCTGAGCCAACTCCCTGCCGCGCAGCGTGCCCAGCAGGTTTCGCGCGAGGATCACGCGCTGCCCGCGCCGCTCGGCCAGCCCCTGTTCGGCCAGGAAATCGGCGCGCTGCTGCATCGCCTGCTTGGCTTCGCTGCCAAAGCCCAAGTCGCCCAGCCCCGAGCCGCCGCCAATCAACTGCTGATCCAGCCAGGTGGCGCCGATCACGCGGGCCTGGCGCTCGATGGGCAGGTGGGATTTCAGGTCCACGGCAACGCCGCCCAGGCGCTGCGCGTCGTAGCGGCGGCCACTTTCAGCCAGGTCGTCCGGCACCTTCCATAGTCCTTCGGCCACGCGCTCCACGATGCCGGCACGGCGCAGGGCTTCCAGCCGGCGGACGTGGGCGGCGACGACTTCCTGCGGATCGCGGCCCGGCACGGCCTGACCCTGCGCGATGGCGAAGTGGTGGTCGGTGCGGTATAGGCCATCGCTCGCCAGCGAGGCAATGTTCTTGTCGGCCGCGCGCACGTCGGCCGATCCCTTCACCTCCACCA
>PGEI01000066.1 GCA_002894305.1 Comamonadaceae bacterium CD01 | reverse complement strand
ACGACAAGCGAAGCCGACAAAGTAATCGGTTGATATAGAAATGGAATTAAAACCGCAATTCGACGCAATCGCTGGTGCAGTTGCCCGCCTGCTGCGCGCCCTCTGGCAGCGGCGCCGCGCGGTGCAGCACGGCGCGCGTGGGCGCCAGGCGGGCGCCGTCGACATCGAGCTGCGCCTGCACGTCCACCATCAATGAATAACCGCCGGCCTGCGCCGGCGGCCACAGCAGCGCCGCGGCGCCGTGGCGTGCCAGGTTGGCGCGCGTGTGCCTGCCCAGGCCATCGATGCGCAGAGCGCCGTCCGTCTGCAGCCGCACCCGCACCGGCGCTGCATGGGGCGGGCCGTCGCCGCCGTGGCTCAGCAGGTAGGCCAGTGTCCGCCCTTGCAGCGCCTGGGCCAGCGTGGCGGGGCGCGGTGCGGCCGCGGCGGTGTCGGGGGTGGTGGTCATCGGGCAAACCTTTGCTGGGCAGGGCATGGGCCGTCAGTCATAGCGCAGCGTGAAGATCAGGTCAACCGCGCTTTGCTCGCCGGTCTGCCCGCGCAGCGTCAGCTTGCGCGACAGGTCATAGAAGATGTAGAGCACGCCCATGGCGCCCGACAGGCTGTGCTCGTAGCTGATGTAGAGCTTGCTGGAGATGCGTTTGCCCAGCGTCAGCGCCGCGCCGTCCAGGCCTTCGTCGCTGCCCGGTCCCTTGATGCCAATTTCATCGAGTCCCAGGCGCTGCGCGATTGCACCGCTGTTGTCGGTGCCGCCCGACAGCAGCGCCAGCGCCGCCTGCTGCAGCACTGCGGCCTGGGCGCCGTCGCCGCTGCTGCTGCGCCCGAGCACCACCCAGGCGAGTTTTTCGGCGTCGGGCAGATCGGGCTCGGAGTACAGCTGCACGCGCGGCCTGCGCGCCGTGCCCGTGACCTGCACGCCCGCGCGCATGCTGATCTGCGGGCGCAGCGCCAGAATGTCCAGCGCCGGGTTGTCGTAGGCGCCCGAGAAGCGAATCAGCCCATGTTCGATGTCCAGCATCTGGCCCCAGGCGCGGTAGCGGCCCTTCACGGTCGTGATCTCACCGGTGATCTGCGGCTGGCCCTGCGTCGCGGCATTGCTGACGATGCGCAGCTGGCCGGCCAGCCGCGTGGTCAGGCCGCTGCCCTGCAGCGCGAAGTCGCGCCCCAGATCCAGCGTCAGGTCGATGTCGGGTGGCAGCGCCGGCTGCACCCGCGCGCCGCGCTCGCTGGCGTCGGCGTCGCCGGCGCGCACCACGTGTACGTCGTCGCCCAGCGTGGGCGCGCCCGCTTCGGGCAGCAGCAGCGTGGCCCGGTCGGTGGTCAGCGCGCCGCGCAGCGTCAGCTGGCGCTGGCGCAGCTGGGCGCGCAGGTCGCCCGACACGCTCATCTGCCGGTCGGCGCGCACCAGCACCTGCAGCGCCTGCGCCTGGGCGCGCAAGTCCATGCTCAATCCGTCCGCGCCCCAGGCCAGCGCGCCGCTGGCGGTCAAGGTGCCGCCGTCCTGCGGCGACGGCGTCAGGTTGCCGCTGGGCCCGGCGATGTAGGCGCCGCTGGCGCTGCCGCCATGCAGGCGCAGCTCCTGGATCACCAGGCGCTCGCCCTGCCACTGCGCGCGAAGGCGCCCGCGCTGCAGGTCGACGCCGTCGAGCAGCGAGCGCAGCGCCAGGTCGTCGGCGGCGATCTCGCCCTGCCACTGCGGGGCAGCGCGCGTGCCGGTGATGCGCGCCTTGGCCTGCACGCTGCCCTGGATGCGCCAGCCCGGCGGCGCCAGCAGCGACAGCACGCCCACGTTGGGCAGCTGCGCCTGCAGCTGGCCGTTCAGGGGCGCGTCCTCGCTCCACTGCCAGCCGTCGGCATTGCGGCTCAGGCGGGTGCTGGCCTGGGCGTCGACCTGGCCGGCGCTGGTGCTGTCCCACTGCAGGCGGGCGTTGATCTGCTCGCCCTCGGCGTTCAGTTGCAGCTGTGCCCGCTGGACGCCGGCGTCCAGCGGCGTGTCGGTGTCGGTTTGCAGCTGCAGGTCGCCGCCGGCCCGGGCCAGCTGCAGCGTTGCCTGCACGGTGCTGCCCAGCTGCACGTCCCAGTGGCCGTCCAGGCGCAGGCTGCTTTGCACGCCCAGGCCGGCCAGCAGGCCCTGGCCGTCCCGGTGGATGGCGTCGGCCCAGGCCAGCGGCAGGCCCAGCAGCTCGCCGCGGGTTTGCAGCTGCAGCGCCGCGCCCTGGCGGCTCTGGGCCAGTTGCAGCGGCTGCCAGCGCAGCAGCGTGGGTGCGTCCTGCGGCTGGCTGGACGGGGCGTTCAGCCGCAGCTCGCCCGCGCCCAGGTCGAGCTTGAGCGGCGCACCCTGCAGCGCCACGGCGACCGGCTGTTGCAGCGCCAGCTGCCACGGGCCGGGGTCGGCCCGGCCGGCCAGCCGGCTGCCCAGCGTGGCGTCGATCTGCAGCTGCTGCAGCCGGGCCTGCCAGGCGTCGGAGGGCAGGGCGCCGCCGCTGGCCTGCAGCTGCAGCCGCGCGCGCGGGTCGGCGCCCGGGCAGCCCTGCTGCAGCGTGGCGTCCAGCGCCAGTTCCAGCTGCTGCAGGCTGCCGTTCAGGCGCATGCTGCTGCCCTGCACGGCCAGCGCCGGCGCGTCGCCGGCCTGCCAGCGCAGCTGGGGCAGGTCCAGCTGCGCCTGCAGCGTGGCCCGGCCGGCCTGGGTGCGGCCCTGCAGCGCCTGTGCCCAGGCCTGCCAGCCGCCGCTGGCGCTGGCCTCCAGGTGGGCGTTGCCGCTGAGCTGGCCGGCAAGCAGTGGCGCCAGCGTATCGGCCGGCATGCCGGGCAGTTTGGCCAGTTGCGCCAGCCAGCGCTGGGTGGCGGCGGCGTCACGCCACTGCGCATCGACCCGGGCCTGGCCCTGGGTGGGGGCGAGCTTGCCGTCCAGCTGTGCCTGCAGGCCGGGCAGTTGCAGATCGAGCTTGCCGCTGCCCTGCTGCGCGCCTTCGGCCAGGTCGATGTGCAGCGCGCTGGCGCTTGCGTTGACCTGCAGCGCCTGCAGCTTCAGCTGCTCGACCAGCCATTGCGTGCCCTGCCAGCGGCCCTGGGCCTGCAGCTGCAGCGCGCGGTGGGCTGGTGCGCCGGCGGCGGTCTGCAGGCGGGCGCCAAAACCCAGGTTCTTGCCCGGCACGCCGCTGGCGCTGGCCTGGCCGCTGATGGCGGCCAGCGGTACGGCGGTGTGCAGCTGATCGGGGGCAATGCCGCGCAGGCTGGCCTGGGCGTCGAGCGCGCCGCCGTCGCTGTCGTAGCTGCCCTGCAGCTGCAGCCGGCCGCCGCCCAGCTCGGCGTCCAGCTGCTGCAGCGTCCATTGCGTGCCGGCCAGTTGCGCGCGCGCCTGCAGCGCGGCCAGCGGCAGGCGGGCGCTGTCCCAGGGGCCGGGGGCGCGGTTGTGCAGCTCGGCCTGCAGTTGCCAGCCGTCGTCGCCGGTGGGTTGCACCCGCGCCGTGCCGTTGAGGAGCGTGGCCGGCGCCTGTGGCCACAGCGCGGCCAGGTCCAGCGCCTGCAGCCGGGCGCTGGCCTGGTGCAGCGGCATGGCGGCCCAGGGGGCGATGTCGGCCTCGATGTCTGCCTGCAGCGGCGTGCCGGCTGCCGTGTCTGTGGGCGTTCCTGCGGGCGCGTCGCCCTGCGCATGGGCCTGCAGCTGCAGCCGCGCATTTGCACCGGCCAGCGTGCCTTCGAGCTGCGCCTGCAGCCGCGCGGTGAGCGGCTCGCTGCGCTCGGGCACTGGCGCCGTCAGCTGGCCCTGGAGCGTGGCGGTGAGCGCCATCGGCGCGCTGCCCTGCAGTTGCGCGTGCAGTTGGTAGCTGCCCTGGGCCAGCGCCAGCGCGTCGATGTCCAGCCGGTGCTGGTCTTCCTCGTAGCGGTAGCGCGCGGCCAGGCCGTCGATGGTGACGGGGCTGTTTGCGGCCCAGGTGATGCGCTCGACGCGCAGCGCGTCGACGGCGATGTCCAGCGGCAGCGGCAGTTGCTGCAGCGGCTCGGCGGGCTCGTCCGGAGCGTCGTGCGCCAGCGGGGTGAGCGTGAGTGTGCGGGCGGCGAGTGCATCGACCTGCAGGCGGCGCGACAGCAGCGCGCGCGGCTGCCAGCGCAGCTGTGCGTCTTCGGCCAGCACGTCCAGCGCGGGGCTGCTCCAGTGCAGGCGGTCGAGCTGCGCGCTGCCCAGCAGTGCGCCGTGGGCGCCTTCATAGTCCAGCGTCTGCTCCGCGGGCAGCCAGCGCTGGGCCCAGTGCAGCGCGGTGGCCAGCGACCCGTCGGAGCTGGCCCAGCCCAGCAGGCCGGCCAGCAGCAGCACCAGCGCCAGCATCAGGGCCGCCAGCGTGCCCAGCAGCCAGCGCACCAGGCGCAGTGGCCAGGCGCGGCGCGGCGCGGCGGCCGCCGGGGGCGGGGGGGGAGGTGGTGTTGCTGTCTTGGCCATGGCCATCAGAAGGTATAGCCCAGGCGCAGGTGCAGGCGCAGGCGGCGGTCGTGCACGCTCCAGGCCAGGTCGGTCTGCAGCGGGCCGACGGGGCTGTTCCAGCGCAGGCCTGCGCCCAGGCCGACGCGGTTCTGCACCTCGGTCGCGCTGTTGGAGACGCTGCCCGCGTCGATGAACAGCGCGCTTTCAAAGTCGGTGCGGTTGCCGCGCAGCTCGATGGGGCGCTGCCACTCGACGCTGGCCACGCGCAGGTAGCGTCCGCCGTAGACGGTGCCGCTGTCGGTGCGCGCGCCAATGCTGCGCCAGGCGTAGCCGCGCACGCTGGTATCGCCGCCGGTGACGAACAGCTGGGTGACCGGAACGCTGGCGTTCTTGCGCACCCACACGCCGCCGCCCTCCAGGCGCAGTGCCAGGCGGCTGCTGCGGTGCACGTTCTCGCCCAGGTCGACGCGGCCCAGCGGGACAAAGCCCTGCCAGCGCGCAAGCAGGCGGATGAAGGGCTCGCTGCTGGGGTGCAGCGTCTGTCCGATGCCGGCGTCCAGCGCCAGGCCCCAGCCGCGCGTGGGGTTGGTGCGGCGGTTGAAGTACTGCCCGCTCCAGCCCCAGTGCGCGCTGACTGACGAGCTGCCCTCGGGCGCGTCCACGCCCTGGCTGCTGGCGCTGTCGCCCTGCAGGTACAGGCTGCGGCTGATGTGGCCGTCGTCCTTCTGGCGCCCGGCGCGCAGCTGGCCGCTGCGCACCATGTAGCTGCCGGTGGTCTCGCGCAGCAGCTGCGCGCCGGTGAACCAGCGCCAGCCGTCCTCGCCGGGCAGCGCCAGCCAGTCGGTGGCCGCGCGCTGGTGGTTGCGCTCCAGCTCGATGGTGCTGCGCGCTTGCCAGCCCAGGCCGGGCAGGCGGTTGTGCGTGTGCTGCAGCGACAGGCGCGGGCCGCTGTCGGTCGTCAGGCCCACGCCAAGCACCAGCTTGTTCTGCGGCGCCTCGGTGGCCTGGGCGACGACGGGCGCGCTGCGCTCGCCCTGCGCGTCGGTGGCCGTCGCATGGCTGGTGTCCAGCTTCAGGAAGACGGTGTCGAAATAGCCGCTGGCGGCCAGGCGCTGCTGGGCGTCGAGCAACGCTGTCTCGCTGTAGGGCTGGCCGGCGGGCAGGCGCGCCAGGTTGGCCAGGCCCTCGGCGTCGTAGCGCTGCAGGCCCTGCAGCTGCAGCGCGCCCAGGCGGTAGGCGGGGCCGCTGTCGTAGGTGACGGCCAGCTGCGCGCGGGCGTGGTCGGCGTCGATGCGCGCGCTGCTGTCGGCGATGCGCGCCGTGGGGTAGCGGCGCGCCTGCAGGCGGCGCAGGCCCTGGGCCTTGGCGTCGTCCCAGCCGGCCTGGGTGAAGGGCTGGCCCACGGCCAGCGGCCACTGGCGCTGCAACTGCTCGCGCCGGCGCGCCAGCTGGGCGTCGGCTGCCTCGCCGTTCACGTCAATGTCCACCGCGGCAACTTCGGTGCGCACGCCCGGGCGCACCTGCACGGTGACGGTGGGGTGGGCGCCGTCGCCGGCATCGACCGTTACCGCGGGGCTGAAATAGCCTTGCGTGGCCAGCAGCTGGGCCGCGTCACCCCCGGCGGTGCCCAGCAGGCGGCGCAGCTCGCCGGGCTGCAGGTCGGGCAGGTGGGCAAAGCGCTGCAGCTGCAGGTGGCGCGCCAGCAGCGCCTTCAGCGTGCCGTCGGCGTCACCGTCGACCTGCACGGCCAGCGTGAACGCGGCCGCGCGCGTGGTCGCGCCGGCCTCGGTGGTGTCCTCAGCGGCGCTGGACGGCGCACTGGCGCAGCCGGCCAGCCAGGCCGGAAGCAGCATCAGAAAAAGCACCGCCGGCCATCGGGCCGGCGGTTGCAGCACAGGCATGTCGTTGGGCGAGAGTCTGGAGGGGGAGCTTATTTTGACAGCAGCCGCATCGCGTCTTCCAGCCCCTTGAGCGACAGCGGGTACATCCGGCCGCCCATCAGCTGTTCGATGATGGCAATGCTCTGGCGGTACTGCCATACGCCCTGGGGCTCGGGGTTGATCCACGCGTGTTGCGGAAAGGCGTGGGTCAGGCGCGTGATCCACTCGGCGCCGGGCTCCTCGTTCATGTATTCGACGCTGCCACCGGGCTGCAGGATCTCGTAGGGGCTCATCGTTGCGTCGCCGACGAAGATCAGCTTGTAGTCCTTGTTGTACTTGCGGATGATGTCCCAGGTCGGGAATTTCTCGGCAAAGCGGCGCCGGTTGTTCTTCCACATGAAGTCGTAGACGCAGTTGTGGAAGTAATAGAACTCCAGGTGCTTGAACTCGCTCTTGACCGCGCTGAACAGCTCCTCGACGCGCTGGATGTGGTCGTCCATCGTGCCGCCCACGTCCATCAGCAGCAGCACCTTCACGTTGTTGTGGCGCTCGGGCACCATCTTGATGTCCAGCCACCCGGCGTTGGCGGCGGTGCTGCGGATGGTGCCCTGCAGGTCCAGCTCTAGCTCGTTGCCCTCGCGCGCGAACTTGCGCAGGCGCCGCAGCGCGACCTTGATGTTGCGCGTGCCCAGCTCCTGGCTGTCGTCGTAGTCGCGGTAGGCGCGCTGCTCCCACACTTTGACCGCGCTCCTGTTCTTGCCCGGCCCGCCGATGCGCACGCCCGCCGGGTTGTAGCCGCCGTGGCCAAACGGGCTGGTGCCGCCCGTGCCAATCCACTTGCTGCCGCCCTGGTGGCGCTCTTTCTGCTCCTCCAGGCGCTTCTTGAGCGTCTCCATCAGCTCGTCCCAGCCCATGGCCTCGATGGCAGCCTTCTCCTCGGGCGAGAGCTCTTTTTCGAGCATCTTGCGCAGCCAGTCGGCGGGAATCTCCTTGGTGAAGTCCGCCAGCATCTCCACGCCCTTGAAGTAGGCGGCAAACGCGCGGTCGAATTTGTCGAAATGCTTCTCGTCCTTGACCAGCGCGCAGCGCGCCAGGTAGTAGAAGTCGTCCAGGCTCCAGGCGTCCTCGCTCTTGGGGCCGACGACGCCAGCGGCCAGCGCCTGCAGCAGGCCCAGGAATTCCTTGACGGATACCGGCAGCTTGGCGGCGCGCAGGGTGTAGAAAAAATCGATCAGCATGGTGGATCAGGCTCCGGGCCAGCGCGCAGGGCTTTGGCGGAAGTGCACGCAGGCGAGAATGCGCACCGTGCGGCCTTCCACCTGGAAATGAAACGCATAAGGAAAACGATCCAAAAAGGTACGGCGGACGTCGGCGTATTCGACCGCGTGGATCAAGGGATTGCGCGCCAGCCGGTCTTTTTGCAGCATGGCCCGGCGCAAAAATTCCGTGCCCAAGCCTTCGGACTGCTTTTCGTACCAGAAATACGCGTCTGCCAAGTCGTCTTCGGCCCCTGGGTCGAACTCCACCACATAGGTCACAGCCGCACACCCAGGGTCTGGATGATTTCTTCCAGCGATTTTCCCTGGCCGGGATGGCTTTGCCGCCAGGCGGCGCGGCGCAGCACCTCTTTTTCCGTTGCCTCAGGGATCGGAACCTGCGCACGCGTGCGCGCAATGTCGTCCCACAAGGCCTCCACCAAGTCCAGCTTTTCTGCGGGAGTCAGTTTTTCGATTTCCTGGTAGATGGCATTCATAAGGATCCCCTGGGGTTCGTTCAATCAGGTTCCATTGTGGCGCGTCAGCAAATACAACAGCTGCGCCCGGGCCTCGGGCCATTCGCCGGCGCGCATGCTGTACATCACGGTGTCGCGTATCGTTGCGTCGCGGCGCAGCGCGTGGCCGCGGATCACTCCATCCTTTTTCGCACCCAGGCGCTCGATGGCACGCTGCGACGCAAAGTTGTAGTTGTCGGTGCGCCAGCCCACTACGTGGCACTGCAGGGTGTCGAAAGCGTGGCCCATCATCAACAGCTTGGCGGTGGTGTTGACGTGGGTGCGTTGCACGCTTTTGGCGTACCAGGTGTAGCCAATCTCCACGCGGCGCACCGCGGGCATGATGTCGTGGTAGCTGGTGCTGCCAAGCACCCGGCCCGTCGCCTCGTCGACCACGGCAAATGCAAAGCGGCTGCCCGCCTCGCGCATGGCCAGCGCCTGCTCGATGTAGGCACGCGTCTCGCCGGGCCCGGGCACGCTGGTCACGCGGATGCGCCACAGCTGGCCGTCGGCCGCGGCGGCGGCGAGGCCAGCCTCGTGCGCCAGCGCCAGCGGCTCAAGTCGCAGGCCGCCCTGGATCAGGGTGACGGGTTCGACAAAGGCCACGGAGGTCACCGGTTCCTCTGGTTCATGTAGACCAGCTTCTCGAACAGGCTCACGTCCTGCTCGTTCTTGAGCAGCGCGCCCACCAGCGGAGGCACGACCACCTTGCTGTCGCCGCTGTGCAGCACCGACGGCGGAATGTCCTCGGCCACCAGCAGCTTGAGCCAGTCCAGCAGCTCGCTGGTCGAGGGCTTTTTCTTCAGGCCGGGCAGGCCGCGCACGTCGTAGAAGGTCTTCATCGCCGCGCCCAGCAGCTCGCTCTTGAGCGTGGGGAAATGCACGTCGACGATTTGTTTCATCGTCTCGGCCTCGGGGAACTTGATGTAGTGGAAGAAGCAGCGGCGCAGAAAGGCGTCGGGCAGCTCTTTTTCGTTGTTCGAGGTGATGAACACCAGCGGGCGGTGCTTGGCACGAACCATCTCGCGCGTCTCGTAGCAGTAGAACTCCATGCGGTCGAGCTCGCGCAGCAGGTCGTTGGGAAACTCGATGTCGGCCTTGTCGATCTCGTCGATCAAAAGCGCCACCGGCTGCTCGGCCGTGAAGGCCTGCCACAGCACGCCACGGACGATGTAGTTGTGGATGTCCTTGACGCGCTCGTCGCCCAGCTGCGAGTCGCGCAGGCGGCTGACCGCGTCGTACTCGTACAGGCCCTGCTGCGCCTTGGTGGTGCTCTTGATGTGCCACTGCAGCAGCGGCATGTTCAGCGCCTGCGCCACCTCCTCGGCCAGCATGGTCTTGCCCGTGCCGGGCTCGCCCTTGACCAGCAACGGGCGCTGCAGCGTGATGGCGGCGTTGACGGCCAGCATCAAATCCTGCGTGGCTACATAATTCTCGGAACCTTGAAACTTCATGGGGAGCGAATAGGGAAATCGTTGATAAAAAGACTTGACAGCAGCTACCTATAATGGCCTGCAGACAAGGCGGAGACAACCAATCACCATGATTGTGCACACAAAATGAACAAAGCATTGACCACTCTTTTTGCCCTGGTTGTCGCAAGTGCGACCGGCGCGCTGCAGGCGCAGGAAATCCAGGGCAATGCGCAGGCAGGCGCGCAGAAAAACGCCATGTGCATCGGCTGCCACGGCATCGTGGGCTACCAGGCCAACTTTCCCGAGGTCTACAAGGTGCCGATGATCTCGGGCCAGAACGCGGCCTACATTGCCGCGGCGCTGGAGGAATACAAGAAGGGCGGGCGCAAGCATCCGACGATGCGCGGCGTGGCCGAGAGCCTGAGCGAGCAGGACATTGCCGACCTGGCCGCCTACTACGCCAGCCAGGGCAAGAGTGGCGATCTGCCCGCGCCGCCGACGCGCCAGCCCAGCGCACAGGTGGCGCAGCTGCTGCAAAAAGGCGCTTGCGTGTCCTGCCACGGCGACAACTTCGCCAAGCCCATCGACCCCAGCTACCCGGAGATTGCCGGCCAGCAGGCCGACTACCTGTTTGCCGCGCTCAAGGCCTACAAGGACGACAGCCGCCAGTACGTCGGGCGCTCCAACGCGGTGATGGCGGGCGTCGCCACGCAGTTCTCCAACGCCGAGCTCAAGGCCCTGGCCGGCTACATCGGCTCGCTGGACACCCACCTGCAGGTCGTGCCGCAGTCGCGCTTTCGCTGATTGCATCGCCTGAATGCAAAAACCGCCGAAGGCGGTTTTTTTGTTGGATCGACCTACAACTCAATTGGTGCATCCATCGCGGCGAGGGCGCCGCTCCCACGCAATGTTGGGCAATCGCCACCTGCGAGGTGCCAAACCCTGTTGTGGGAGCGGCGCCCTCGCCGCGATGCGGTCAAAAACCCAGGCTGGCCAGCAGGTCGTCCACCTGCGACTGGCTGGTCACGACGTCGGCGGCATTCTCGGGATTGACCACCGGGCCTTGCAGATGCTCGTCGCGCGGGGCGGGCGCAGATGCAGATGCGGGCGGGACTGCGTTTGGCGGCGCGGTCTGGATCAAGAGCTGCACCAGCTGCTCCTCGATGGTGGCCGCCAGGCTGACCACGCGGGCGATCACCTGGCCGGTCAGGTCGTGAAAGTCCTGCGCCATCATGATCTCGGTCAGGTGCACGTCGGCCTCGCGCGAGGCGACCTGCATGTCCTGCAGGTAGTTGTACAGCTGGCCCTTGGCCACGGTAGCCACCGGGTTGGCCACCAGCTGCCGCTGCACCTGTTCGGTCTCGCTGGTGATGCGGTCGTGTAGCGTCTTGGCCATCTCCACGCGGCCCAGTACCTTCTCGGCGGCCTCGCCGGTCAGGCGGGCAATGTAGGACAGGCGGCTTTGTGCGTCGGGCAGTTCGCCCATGGTGCCGCGCAGCTGGTCGGCGTAGCCCAATTCAGTCAGAGCGCCGTGCAGCTGGCGCGTGAGCAGGCCCAGGCGCTGGTGCACGTCGTCGGTGGCCAGAGGCTGCGCCGAGAGTGCGGGTTCGGAATCCTGCATGCTCACAACCCCATCTTTTTCAGGATCAGCGTGACTTTTTCTTCCAGCGTTGCCTTGGTGAAGGGCTTGACGATGTAGCCGGCGGCGCCGCCCTGCGCGGCGGCGACGATGTCCTCCTTGCGCGCCTCGGCGGTCACCATCAGCACCGGCAGGTGCTTGAGCTTGTCGTCCTTCTTGATCTCGGCCAGCAGCTGAAAGCCGTTCATGTTGGGCATGTTGATGTCGGTCACGACGAAGTCGAACTTGCCGTTGCGCAGCTTGTTGAGCGCGGCCACGCCGTCCTCGGCCTCGTCGGCGTCGGCAAAACCGCTCTCTTTGAGCAGGTTGCGCACGATGCGGCGCATGGTGGAGAAGTCGTCAACGATCAGAAAACGAAGGGCAGTGGACACAAAAGACCCTTTCGGTCAGGAAGTCGGGGCGGTGGAAGGCGAAAGCAGGCTATTGTCGTTGGCGCCAATGATAGTGACAAGACGTTACTGACTCGTCGCCGCGGGGGAATTGTCTTGCGTGGGCTGGGTTGGCAGCGTGAGGGTGGGCATCTGGGCGCTGCGCATGCCCATCAGCCGCTCCTCGGCCTCATGCGTCAGCACGGTGATGGTGATGCGCCGGTTCACGGCGGCGCGCGGCTCCTGCGGCTCCAGCGGGTCGCTGGCGGCCAGGCCCACGACGCGCGCCAGCTTGTCGTCGGGCATGCCGCCGGCCACCAGCTCGCGGCGCGAGGCGTTGGCCCGGTCGGCCGACAGCTCCCAGTTGCCGTAGCCCCGGTCGCCGTTGCCGTAGGGCGTGGCGTCGGTATGGCCGGCCAGGCTCAGGTGGTTTTCCACGCCGCCCAGCGCCGCACCAATCGATTGCAGGATCTCGCGCATATAGGGTTTGACCAGCGCGCTGCCGCTGTCGAACATCGGGCGGTTCTGCTCGTCGACGATCTGGATCTGCAGCCCGTCGGGCGTCACGTCGATGCGGATTTGCGAGCGGTACTCATTGAGCCGCACGTTCTCGGTGATCATCGCGTCGATCTTGGCCTGCAGCGCGCGGATGCGCTGCGCATCCAGCCGCGCCTGCTGCGCGCGCCGATCCAGGTCCAGGCGCTTTTGCGTGTCGTCGGGCGAGTCGGAGCGGCGCACCTGGCCGTGCACCTTGGCCAGGTCGGTGCCGCCGCCGGGAATGATGCTGGAGCTGTTGCCCGCACCGTCGCCGCCTTGCATCGCCACCTTCAGCGGCGAGGCAAAGTAGGCGGCAATGCCTTGCAGGTCGCCCTTGGCCGTCGAGCCCAGCAGCCACATCAGCAGGAAGAACGCCATCATCGCGGTCACGAAGTCGGCGTAGGCGATCTTCCAGGCGCCGCCGTGCGGCTTGTGGCGCTGCTTCTTGCCGCGCTTGATGATGATGGGCTGGAGCTTTTTCTCGGCCATGGCGCACGCCTACACGTTCACTTCTTGCCCTTGACGTGGTTTTCCAGCTCGGCAAAGTCCGGCCGGTCGCCCGAGAACAGCACCTTGCGGCCAAACTCGATGGCCGTCGCCGGGTTATAGCCCTGCATGCTGGCCAGCAGCGTGCTCTTGATGCATTCGTACTGCTTGGCCGCGTCGTCGGCCTTCTGCTCCAGCAGGCCGGCCAGCGGCTCGGCCACGCCATAGGCCAGGAAGATGCCCAGAAAAGTGCCCACCAGCGCCGACGCAATCATGCCGCCCAGCACCGCCGGCGGCTGGCCCACCGAGCCCATGGTGTTGACCACCCCCAGCACGGCGGCCACGATGCCGAACGCCGGCAGCGCCCCGGCCAGCCGCGTGAGCGCCGCCACTGGCGCATGCGCCTCCTGGTGGTGGGTCTCGATCTCGCTGTCCATCAGCGCCTCGATCTCGTGCGCGTTCAGGTTGCCCGAAACCATCATGCGCAGGTAGTCGGTGGTGAACTCCAGCACGTGGTGGTCGCTGCCGACGGTTGGGAATTTCTTGAACAGCTCGGAGTTGTGCGGCTCCTCCACATCCGCCTCGATCGCCATCAACCCCTCCTTGCGCGCCTTCTGCAGGATCTCGTACAGCATGGACAGCAGCTCCATGTAGCGCGCCTTGTCGTACTTGCTGCCCTTGAGCGCCGAGGGCAGCGCCGACATCGTGGCCTTGAGCACCTTGGGCTGGTTGTTGACCAGGAAGGCGCCAGCGGCCGCGCCGCCGATCGTGATGATCTCGAATGGCAGCGCCTCCAGCAGCACGTTGATGTTGCCGCCGTGAGCGACGAACACGCCGAAGACGCAGCCGAAGGTGACGATGAAGCCGAGGATGACGAACATGAATGCAGGGGTGCGTGGGGCCGGCGAAAGTGAAGACGTGAGAGAAGCTTATCAAAGGTATCGGAATGTATTGACCACACTTGAGCCGTGATTGCCGGCCATTTGCCGGGTTTGGGCATGACCTGATGGGCTACCAGACGGGCTGAAGCAAGGCTATTCCTGCCATTCAAAACGCTGCCCGCCGCTCTTGCCCAGCATCGTCACGCGGTCGCTGCTGGCCTTGCAAACCCATTCCTGGCGTGAGCGTTCCAGTGCCTGTGCATCGGCAAAAAGAGCATCTGGTGTGAGCGCGACGGCGAGCGCGCAGCGGGGTGCGCGTACCGACTCATACCGAATCCACTCGATACCCGCTTGCTCGGCAGCAGCGGCCAGCGCATGGGTGGCGCCGTAGTCGCTTGGGTGCTTCCACAGGTGGGAAAACGCAACCCACGGCGGTGCCATCAGGTCGATGGCGTGGCCGCGCACAGAGGCCTGGTAGAACGTGTGCTCGGTGATCAGTGCGTCGCCGGTGGTCAGCCCGGCGCTGTCCAGAACAAAGCGCATGCGCCAGTACGCCACTTCCGAGCAGGCCCCCTGCAGCGTCGATGCGCCATACCACAGGCCGCCATGCCCGGCGGGGCGAAAACGCGAGCTGTGCTGCGGAAAGTAGCGGAACGGGCTGAGCAGCAAATAATGCTTGGCCGTGGCGCTGTGCACGGCGGGTGGCTTGCTGGCTTCCAGCAATTGCTCAAGCAGTTCCTGCTCCTGCGCCGTGTCCACGAGTTTCATCGACGCTGCAATGTGCTGTGTCTCCACGCCACGCCAGGCGCCTTCCATGCACAGGCGGCTGGCGTGTGTGCTCAGCCAGGCACTGTCCCACCAAAGAGGCTGCGTCATGCGGCGGCGCGCATCCCGTCAAGATAGGCAAGCGTGCGCACCAGGCCGTCAGCCTTGCGAATGAGCTCGCGCGGCACGCCCAGCAAGGCCTTGTTGTAGCTGCCCATCCAGCGCTGGCACTGCGCCGGGTCACCGCCGACCAGTGGGTCGAGCGAGCGAAACACCCGCACCAGCATCAGCGCCAGCTCGCCTTCTTTGGTTTGCGGATCGATGGGCCTGGCGCTGGTCTTGAGCCGTGAGACCGTCGCTTCGCTCACCCCCAGTGCTGCACCCAGATCGGCGGGGGACAGGCCCAGGCGCTCGGCCGCGCTGAGCGTCGCTTTGGTCAGCACGGCCGATGCCTGCGGATGCATGCGTGGATGGGCCGACATGGCGAGTCCTTCAGATTTGCTATCGAGGAACTCAATGGTACACAAACAGTCGCGAAAGCGTTTCTATTGAAATATTTTATTGTTTTTGTTTCGAAAGAAAATCATCGAAAGAAATACTCGGAACCCAGACGTTTGATGTCGTCTTGTGTGAGTGACGCTTTGCTGGCCACGGCCCACAAGTCGTAGCACTCTGGACGGGCCAGGGTGCCGACGCCGTTGAACCCGGCTCCGAGCAGGGTGGCGCGCAACACATCCTCGGTGAATCCGCAGCGGTGCGCCATAAACAGGTTGCCGTTCGCCATGGGCGCACGCCAGCCGTACAGGATGTCGATGGGGGCAATTGGTATGCTTTGCGCCGTGTGGTAGGCCGGTTCCACCAATTTGCCCTGTGCAACGAGGGAGCAGACGGATTGCAGATCGGGGCAGGTGATGATGGCAAAGCCATCGGGCTTCAAGACGCGCAAAAATTCGCTCAGGGCCACAGGCACCTCATGTGCATAAAGATGCTCGATGTTGTGGCTGGAGAAGATGGCGTCGACGGAGGCATCGGCGACACCCGACATATCGGTCATCGTGCCGACGATGTCGGGTGCGACACTTTCATCGATGTCCAGACGCAGCTCCTGCCAGGCATCGGTGTTGAAACCACGGGTGGTGCTGTCCTTGCGCTGCGCCCCGCAGCCGACGTGAAGAAGGGTTTTCATGGCTTGTACTGATTGGATGTGTGGCAATTCAAGTTGGGCGATCACCGTTTGATGACCAGACCTTGGCCGGTGGGCAGCGGCATGACGCGGTAGCCGCGCGCCTGAAACCAAAGGTCTTCTGCGCGTTTTTGCGCACGGTAGATGCCGGCCCATTCGTAATCGTCGAGGATGAGCAGGCCGCCGGGGACGATGCGCTCCCACAAGTGCTCCAGGCTGGCGATCTCTCCCTCCGCGTTGTTCAGGTCGATGTGCAGAAAGGCGATTTTGTCCGGGCAACCCTGAGCAAAGGCGTGAGGCAGAAAGCCTTTGACTAGTCGCACCATGGGGTAGTCCGCAAAGCGCAACTGCACTTTGCCGAACAGAGCGCTGTTCTGCTCGGGCAGGCCGTGGTTGGTCGTGGGGTGGTAGTCGAACGTGTCATAACCCCAGAAGCGCTGGTGAAAGTGCTGCTTGCCGAAATAGTCAATGACCGTCTTGATGCCACTGCCCATGTAGACACCGCACTCGACGAAGTCGCCTGCCAGATGCACGGCATGGCAGGCGCTGCTGACGAGCAGGTAGCGGCGCCAGGCGATGGCCTGGTCGGAAGGATTAAGGGCATTGCTGCTCAGCGCATGCACAAAAGCGTTGTCTTCAAACGCCGAGTTGTTGCGCCCCCAGGTAAAGAGGTTGTCGCCCAGGTAGTAGCCTGGTTCGACCAGGGTTTTGGCCTCCTCCATCAGCTCCTGAAAACGTCGTGGATTGGAAATACCCCAGAACGCGGGACTAGAGAAGCTTTGCATTCTGTCCATGGATAGTTCAGGCAGTTCAGGCAGGGGCGGAGGCTTGATCACAGTCATGGCGGTCAATCAAAAATGGCATGGAACCAGGCGTCCACATGCTGTTGCACCTGGTAGTACCGCTGCTGCCAGTCGTGCAGAGCCTGGCCTTGGTGCTGGCGCAGCGCGGTGTCTTGCAGCAGCGAGCGCAGCGCGTCCATCCAGGCCTGGTGCTGGTTGGGCACGCGCAGCACGGGCGGGTCGTCGGTGCGAAACGGATAGACGTCCGAGCACACCACCGGCCAGCCCATGGCACCAAACTCCAGCAGGCGCAGGTTGCTCTTGCAGGCGTTGAACAAGTGGTCTTCCAGCGGTGCGATGGCGATGTCCAGATCCAGGCTGGCCAGCTTGGCCGGATAGTCCCTGTACGAGACGAAGTGGTGAAACTCTTTGACGTAGGGGCGCAGCTCGTCCGGGCACATGCCCATGAAGATCCAGTCCACCTCGTCGGCAAGCTCTTTGACGACGCTTTGCACCAGGCGCAGGTCGCCCAGGTGTTGCCCCGCCCCGGCCCAGCCCACGCGCAGGCGTTGGCGCGATGTCGGTGTGCGCTGCAACTGGCCCCAAAAGCGCGGGTCGAGGGCGTTGGGCACCAGGCGGATGTCGGGGCAGTCGCCAGCGTAATAGTCGGCCAGCGGCTTGGTCGAGACGATCAGCCGGTCGCACAGCGCCAGCGCCTGCAGCGTGCGCACATGGCCTTCGCGTTGCCCAAACTGGTGGTTGGGGTGGGTGGCGGGCAGCTCTGAGCTGAGGTCGTCCATCAGCTGCACGATGAAGGCCTTGGGGCAGGCCTGGCGAATGGCGCGCAGGTAGGCAATGTCCTGATCCGAGATGGAGTGCTGCACCAGAATGCGCTCGGGCTGCCAGCGCGCCACGTCCAGCGGCGTGAGCACGCGCCGCTCGGTCAGGCCGCTCACCTCGGGCAGCACGACACAGGTTTGCGCCAGGCCGGCTTGCTGCACGGCGTTGAGCGGTTCGATGACACGGTACTGCCCTGCGCCGCTTTTGAGTGGGGTTGCCAACACAGTGGGGCGTTGGTGGTGGTGGGCACTCCAGCTGGCGACGACGCGGGTTTCCAGCTGGTAGGGCTTGTTGCTTCTCCAGTGCCTGCTGTACAGCGGGTGCTGGCCGGCAAACTCAGTCCAGCGGTTTTGCAGATGGTGTGCTTCATCCATGCACGTCTGCTCCAGCGCCAGCGCCAGCGTAGGCTGCTGGCGCAGCGCTTTGAGTGTGGCGCCGCCGGCGTGCAGGGCGCTGGCGTGCGGCGTCCAGACCAGGCGCCACTGTGCTTGTTGCAGGCGATACCCCAGGTCGGCAACGGCCAGGCGCAGCGGCGTGTTGACTTCGTCTAGCCCACCCACGGCAAGCAGCGCCGAGCGGCGCGCCAGCCAGCAGGCGCCGTGCACACCGGCCACGTCCTGCGCCATCTGCAGGCGGTTGAACAGGCCGCGCTCATCGAGCCAGTTGTGCTCGCCGCAGTAGTTGAGCAGCTGCGCGCTTTCGCCTGCGACGTGGGGGCCGGCCAGCAGAAGCGGGCGCTCGCCCACCTGCAGCACCAGGCGCGGCGCGGCAATTGCCAGCCGCTCCTGCGCCAGCAGGCGGCGCAACTGGGGCAGGGCGTGGCTGTCCAGCCACTCCACGTCGTCGTCGCAGACGAGGACGGCTTCGGTGCTCGCCGCGCGCAAGCCCAGGTTGATGCTGCGCGCGTGGTTGTAGGCGCCGCCGCCGCTGGCGACGATGCGCAGCGCCAGCTGGTCTGCGTGCTCCCATTGCCGCACCCATTGCTCGGTGGCGGCAAGGTCTTCGTCCTGCACGATCAAGAGGGCTTCGTGCAGGTCTTGCGCGTAATAGCGCACGCACGAGGTCAGCAGCGCGCGCAGATAGCCCAGCTGCTTGCCGGTGGGCACGATCAGCGTGACGGCATGATCGGGCGCCGGGTAGAGCACGCGCCAGCAGCCAAGCTGCTCGGTTGCCAGCACCTGGGCGCCGGGGTGCAGGCGCACAACCTCCTGCTCGGCGACGGCAAATTCCTGCGCTTCCTGGCCCGTGGCCAACTGCGCCGCGCCGTGCGAGAGCAGCTGGTCGACATAGCGCACGCTGGCTGGCCCGTGCTCTGCACTGGCGCGCAGCGCCAGGCGGTAGGCGCTGCTGTAGCGCCCGGCGTCGGGCAGCTGCGCCCAGGCGCTGGCGCGCACGGCCACCAGCCCGCCTAGGTAGTTGGTGGCGCGCAGCCATTCAATGTTGCAGCCGCCGGGAAAGTGCGGCAGCTGCTTGTCGCCCCAGGGCGCGTCGTGCGCTGCATATACCAGTTGGGTATTGCCCGGCTGGTGCGCTGCAGCCAGCAGCTCGATCAAGGCATAGGGTTCGGGCCGGGTGCCGGCGTCCAGCAGCACCAGCCAGTCGCCACCAGCCGCCGTGGGCTGGGCTGCCCAGTCATCTGCCGGGCCCACCCATTGCACGTCGTCGCCCAGCTCTTGCACGGGAACGGGTGCGGGCATGTCGGCGTGAATCACGATGCGTGCGGGCTTGAGCCAGCATTGCGCCAGCGCGTCCATGGTGTCGGCCAGTTCGTTGCCGTCGCGCCCGTGGCCGTAGACGTGTACGGTGGGCGCTTGCACCTGGCCGCCGGCTACCAACTCGGCGCAAATGTCGCCATAGACCTCGGCCGGGTTGGCGCGCTCCTTCCATATCGGGTAGTCGGCGCACAGGCGCTCGGCCGCCATCGTGTCGGCACGCGCCGCGCGCTGCTTGGGTGAGGCAGGGATCAAATCGTCGAGCGCCTGAATTTGCGCCGTGTTCCAGGCCTGCTCCCAGGACAGGGCGGCAGCGGCCGCCTGCGTGGTCTGCACCAGGCGCTGCAGCAGCTGCGGCGCCTCCTGCTCCAGCGTAGCCAGCTGTGCGCACAGGGTCTGGGGGGTGCAACTGGCGTCTTGCAGTGGGTGGGCTGTGCTGTTCAGGTAGGCGCCAGCCCGCTGCAGCGGGTGTTCGGGCAGGGTGGGCAGCTGATGGTCGTTGGTCACGTAAATCACGCTGCAGCCTAGCAGCTGCGCCTCGGTCACCAAGCTGCCGGCGGCGTAGGCGTAGAGCACCTCGGCCTGCGCCAGGCGTTGCCAGCGCTCGGCGGCGCTGAGCGGCGTTTCGGCGCAGGGGGAGATGTCGGTCAGCGCGGCATGCTCGGCGCGCAGGGTAAATTGTTTGTCCGGTATGCGGCCCGAATACACCAGTGCACCGCTGCGCACGCCGCCAGGCAGCGGTTGTTGCCACAGCGCCGAATCCACCCAGGGCAGAGCGGCACGAATCTTGAAATCTTGTGCTATCCCTGGCATGGCGCCGGACTGGGTGAATTGCAGCTCGGCATAGGCATGGCCGCTCTTGGGTGCGGCGCAGGCCGCCAGCAGCCGCACTTGCAGGCCGGGGCGGCTGCGTTCGTGGGCGCCCTGGCCTTCGACGGTGATGGGGGTGAGCCCTGCCACGTGGTGGGCGGCCATCAGTGCAGGTGTGAGCGGCGGCGTCCACCAGTGTCCGTACAGCTTGGGCGCGTCGACCAGGTAGGCCGGGTAGCCGGCGCGGTTGAGTTGGTGGCACAGCTGGTGCAGCTGCACGGTGCGCAGGCTGCCATCGTCGAGCGACTGCGCTGCGTGGATGTAATAGGGCGAGGCAGTGGTGTGCGCGGTCATGCCAGACAGGTGAAGGAGTGAGGGCCAGCCAAAGACTTATTGATCCGGCCCTTTGAATTTTTGATGCCCTGTCATTGCGGCGAAAGCCGCAATCCAGGGTGCGCTACTGCCCGGTGCACTGGATCCCGGCTTTCGCCGGGACGACGAATTCAAACATCACAGGGCCGAATCAATCGAGACGGAAAACGCAGTGCAATAGCGCGGGCCATGGCGAGTATTTGCAGCGAAGAGTGGCGGTGTTTTGGCTTGCAAGGCGGGCATGGGGGATGATGGCCTCTCAAGCTCTTAGCCCTGCAGCAGCTGCAACACGCTTTGCGGCAGCTGGTTAGCTTGGGCAATCATGGCCGTGCCGGCTTGCTGCAGGATTTGCGTTCGGCTCAGGTTGGCGGTTTCGGCGGCAAAGTCGGCGTCCATGATGCGACCGCGTGCGGCAGATTGGTTCTCTACCGCCGTGCGCAGGTAGGAGATGGTGTTCTCAAAACGGCTTTGCACGGCGCCCAGGTTGGCGCGGGTGTCGTTGACCACGGTCAGCGCATCGTCTAGCGCGGCGATAGCCGCAGTGTTTGCTGAAGCCGCCGAGGCCAGCGCCGAAGCGCTGCCGCCACTGACCACCGCCGTGAGGTTGGCCACGTTGACGTTCATAGCCGCCGAGCCGACGACGATCTGGTTGGCCGAATCCGTATTGGCGCCCACCTGAAAGGTAAAGCCTGCCGTCGACTTCAAAATCGACTCGCCGTTGAACTGGGTCGCATCCATCATGCGAATGACCTCCTTGCCCAGCTCCTGGTACTCCTTGTCGAGCTTGGAGATGTCGCTGCTCTGGTTGGTG
>PGEI01000065.1 GCA_002894305.1 Comamonadaceae bacterium CD01 | reverse complement strand
CCTTTTGATCACAACGCATCCGTCAAAAATAGCGTTAACAGGCCCTAGGGCGATGCGCAAACAAGCCCCTCGTGCGCGAGGCCGGCCCCTGTGGGAGCGGCGCCCTCCCCGCAATCGGCTCCGGCGCAACATCCATCGGCCCGAGGCGGGCCTCCGCGCTTTTACAGCCCGGCCAGCGCGCTGCGCAACTGCGACGCACTCAGGATCTCGCTCATCACCTGCGGCGCGCGCCCAGGCGCCAGAAGCACGTAGACCGGCACGCCGCTTCTGCCCAGCGCGGTGATCGCGGCGGTAATCGCGGGGTCGCGCCGCGTCCAGTCGGCGCGCAAGAGCGCAACGTTCTTGGCAGCCAGATCGGCCAGCACCTCCGCGTCGGCCAGCGTGGTCTTCTTGTTGTACTGGCAGGTCACGCACCAGGCGGCGGTGTAGTCGACGAACACCGGCCGGCCCTGGGCCAGCAGCGCCTCGGTGCGCTCGGCGCTCCAGGGCTGCCAGCCGGTGGTTTGGTCTGTCGGCAAGGTGGCCGCCAGCGCGGGCGGCTCGGCCGGGTGGATCAGCGGCGCCCATGACCAGGTCAACCACGCGCCGGCGGCCAGCGCCAGCGGCGCCACGGCCGCGCGCCAGCGGCCCTTGAGCGTCAGCGCCCAAACCAGCAGCGCCAGCAGCACCAGCAGCGCCAGCAGCGCGGCCGCGCCGTCGATGCCGCTTTGCTGGCCCAGCACCCAGGTCAGCCAGACCACGGTGGCCAGCATCGGGAAGGCCAGCAGGCGGCGCAGCGCCTCCATCCACGCACCCGGGCGCGGCAGCCAGCGCGCCACCGCCGGCAGCCAGCTGGCCAGCAGATAGGGCAGCGCCAGGCCCAGGCCCAGTGCGGCAAAAATGCCCAGCGCCTGTGCGGCGGGCAGCGTGGCGGTCAGCCCCAGCGACGCGCCCATGAAGGGCGCGGTGCAGGGCGAGGCGACGGCCACGGCCAGCACGCCGGTGAGAAACGCATCGGTCACCGGGTGGCGCGCCTGCAGGCCGGCCAGGCGCGAGGGCAGCATGGCGGTGAACTCGAACACGCCCAGCAGGTTGAGCGCGATCAGCGTGAACAGCGCCGCCAGCAGCGCCACCACCGTGGGTGACTGCAGCTGAAAGCCCCAGCCCACGGCGTCGCCGGCCGCGCGCAGCGCCAGCATCAGCGCGCCCAGTGCGACGAAGGACAGCAGCACGCCGGCGGTGTAGGCCAGGCCCGAGATGCGGTGGGCGCGCCGGTTGTCGGCGTGGCGTGCAAAGCCGGCCACCTTGATGGCCAGCACCGGGAACACGCAGGGCATCAGGTTCAGGATGACGCCGCCCAGCAGGGCCGCGCCCAGCGCGGCCAGCCAGGTGGCCAGCGGCGCCGCGTCCACGCTGCCCGCCGCGGGCGCACTGGAGGAGCCCAGCTGTGCATTGGCCTTGAGCGCTGCGGCCAGCGCGGGCGACACCTCGGCCAGCGGCCGCGTCGCCGGCCAGCTGCCCTGCACCGCCAGCGCGGTGCGCCAGCCGCGCCCGTCCTGGGCCAGCACCACGGGCAGGGTCTCGGGGCTGGCGCTGCGCTCGGGCGACAGCGCCCAGCGCGCGGTCCACAGGGCTCCGTCCCAGCGCTGCTCCGGCGCAGCCGCGTTGTGCACCACGCCCTCGGTTTCTGGAAAGACGTCCAGCGCCCGGCCCTGCAGCACCTGCGGCAGGCCGGCCACGCGCAGCACCAGCGCGCCGTCTTCGACGCTGGCGTAGCTGTCCGCGCCCGCCGCAAGCGGCTGCGGATGGGCCTTGGCGGCGGCGGCAAAATCCTGGGAATGCCCCCCCGTGGAGCCTTCCAGCGGCACGCTCAGCGTGAAGCTGCCTTCCTCGGGAATGCACTCCTGGCGGCACACCAGCCACGATGCGTGCAACTCAAACGTCGCCTCGTGCTGCAGCGGGCCGGGCGTGAACGCCTGCGATACGGTGACCGGCACCGGCAGCAGCACGCGGCCCTCGTAGCCGTAGTTGGCCAGCGTGCCGATGGGAATCTTGCGCGGCACGGGCCAGGCGATCTCGCCGGCGTCCATGCCCTCGGGCAACTGCCAGGTCAGCTGCGTGGGCAGGCCCGAATCGCCCGGATTGCGCCAATAGGTGTGCCAGTCGGGCGCGTGGGTCAGCAGCAGGCCCAGCGTCAGCGGGCGGCCCGCGCCGATGCCCTCGGGCGCGTGGGCGACCAGCTCGGCCTGCACGCGTGGCGTGCTGACGGTGCTGGCTCCGCCGGCGCTGCTCTTGAGCAGGAATTGCGCCGCAGCGGGCGCGGGCGCGGCAGCCAGCAGCACCAGGGCTGCGGCAGCGGCGAGGGAGGGCAGGGCCTTCAGGCGTTGGAACAGGTGGGGCAACATGGCAACGGGGTGGGACTGCGGCGGGCGCGTTTGGTTCCTGGCGCCGATCGTAACCACGCCTTTGCCCCTGTCCGGTGCTTGGCGCTTGGCGCCGCTCAGTGTTTGACCAGCTGCCCCTTGCGCAGGTCGGGCAAAAAGATGGTCAGCATGCCCAGCAGCGGCAGCCAGGCGCACAGCGCATAGACGAAGACGATGCCCCGCGCGTCGGCAAGCGCCCCCAGCACCGCGGCGCCAATGCCGCCCATGCCGAAGGCAAAACCGAAGAACAGGCCCGACACGGTGCCCACCTTGCCGGGCATCAGCTCCTGCGCAAACACCAGAATGGCCGAGAAGGCCGACGCCAGAATCAGCCCGATGATGCAGCTGAGCACCCCCGTCCACCACAGCCCGACGTGCGGCAGTGCCAGCGTGAACGGCGCCACGCCCAGGATGGAGAACCAGATCACGCGTTTTCTACCGATGCGGTCGCCAATCGGCCCGCCGGCCAGCGTGCCCGCGGCGACGGCGAACAGAAAGGCGAACAGGTGCAGTTGCGCGGCCTGCACCGACAGGCCAAAGCGCGTCATCAGATAGAAGGTGTAGTAGCTGGTGATGCTGGTCAGGTAGAAATATTTGCTGAAGATCAGCACCAGCAGCACGCCAATGGCCAGCGCCACGGTGCGCGGCGGCACCGGGCTGACAGCCGCGGCGGCCGCCGCCTTGGGCTTGGCGCGCGCGCCGGCGGCCAGGTGGTTGAGCCGGTACCAGCCGCCCACCTGCCACAGCACGAAAATGGCTGCCAGCGCCGCCAGCGCAAACCAGGCCACGGCGCGCTGGCCCTGCGGCGCGACGATGATGGCCGCCAGCAGCGGCCCCACGGCGCTGCCGCCGTTGCCGCCCACCTGGAAGATGGACTGCGCCAGCCCGTGGCGCCCGCCCGAGGCCAGGCGCGCGATGCGCGAGGACTCGGGGTGGAAGATGGACGAGCCCGTGCCCACCAGCGCCGCGGCCACCAGCACCACGCCAAAGCTGGGCGCCACGCTCAGCAGCAGCAGGCCGCACAGCGTGCTGGCCATGCCCAGCACCAGCGAGTAAGGCCGGGGATGGCGGTCGGTGTACAGGCCCACCAGCGGCTGCAGCAGCGACGCGGTGACCTGGTAGGTCAGCGTGATCAGGCCGATCTGGCCGAAGCTCAGGTCGAACGTGCCCTTAAGCAGCGGGTAGATCGCCAGGATCAACGACTGGATCATGTCGTTGAGAAAGTGCGCAAAGCTGATCGCGCCAAGCACGCGGTAGCGCGTCGTGCCCGGCGCAGCGGGCGTGATGGGAGCGGTGGCGGAGGTCATGGGAGGCGATGGTGGCGAACCCGGATGGCGGGCGGGCAATGGGCGCCGCAGGGCGCGGCGCCGGTGGGCGCAAACCGCCAATGGTAGGCGTTTGCCGACAACCGTGCCCGTGCAATGCGATACGGCAGACCACAGGTTTTAATATGCGCCGATGACTGCCCTGCCCCACCATCCGTCGCGCCACTGGGCCGACTTGACGACACAGGATTTTTCCGACGCGCGCGCCAGCGGCCTGGCCGCGCGCACCATCGCGGTGCTGCCGGTGGCCGCCATCGAGCAGCATGGCCCGCATCTGCCGCTGTCGGTGGATGCGACGCTCTTGCAGGGCGTGATCGACGCGGCGCTGCCCTTGCTGCCCACCGAGCTGCCGGTGCTCTTTCTGCCGGCGCAGAACGTCGGCCTGTCGACCGAGCACCTGTCCTACCCCGGCACGCTGTCGTTGTCGCCCGCAACGCTGCTGGCGCTGTGGAGCGAGCTGGGCGCGGCCGTGGCGCGCGCCGGCGTCAAAAAGCTGCTGCTGCTCAACGGCCACGGCGGCAACGTCGCCCCCATGGATATCGCCGCGCGCGAGCTGCGCCAGCAGCACGGCCTGCTGACCTACAGCGCCAGCTGGTTCAGCCTGCCGCTGCCCCAGGAGGTGAGCGGCCTGTTCAGCGCCGACGAGCACCGCTTCGGCATCCACGGCGGCGAGATCGAGACCTCGATGATGCTGCACCTGGCGCCGCAGCTGGTGCACATGGATGAGGCGCGCCACTGGCCGTCGACCTCGCAGGAGCGGGCACAGCGCTACCCCATTCTGGGCAACGGCAGGAGCGCCAAGATGGGCTGGACAATCGAGGACTATCAGCCCGCCGGCGCCGTGGGCAACGCCACCGCTGCCACCGCCGACAAGGGCAGCGCCGTGGTGCAGGCCGCCGGCCAGGCGCTGGCACAGCTGCTGGCCGAGCTGCATGCGCTGGAGTTGCCCGCCGCACTCACGCCGCGCTGAGCCGGGCGCCCCTGGGCGCTTTACGCGTAGGTGATCCAGTCGCTGTAGCCGGGCGCGTCCAGGTGCGCCAGGCTGTTGAAGGTCTGCAGCATCAGCCGCCGCGGCGCGATGCTGAACTCGCTCACCGCGCTGTTGCGGATGCGCATGTTCAGCGCAATCGTCACCTCGGGGGGCGTGGCCAGCACCTCGCCGATGGCCGCCGAGATCGGCCCGCCGCTGGAGACCAGCAGCACGTTCTTGCCCTGGTGATCCTGGCGCACGCGCTCCAGCGCATCGCGCACGCCGGCGGAGAAGTCGTCCCAGCTGGGCATGCCCTCGGGGCTGATGGTGCCGGCCATCCACTGCGCCAGCGCGTCGCACAGCAGGCGAAAGTGCGCGCGAAAGCGCTCGGGCGTGTCGGGCTTGGGCAGTGGCGCGGCCTGCACCGCGGCAATCAGCGCGGCGCTGTCGTACTCGTTGAGCCCTGGCAGCGCGCTGGCCTGCGGCATTGCGCCCAGGCCGCTGGCAATACCGTCCAGCGTCTGCACGTGACGCGCCAGCGTGCCGGTCAGCACTGCGTCGAAGGCCAGGCCGCGCTCGCGCCAGTACGCGCCCAGGCGCTCGGCCTGTTGTGCGCCCAGGGGGCTGAGCTGGTCATAGTTGTCTGCGCCAAACGAGGCCTGGCCGTGGCGCACGAGGTAGAGCGTTCCCATGGCCGCAGATTCTGGAGACAGCCCGCGCGCGCGCTTGTCGCGGGCGAGACCGGCAGGGTTGGGGACGGGGAGTCAGCCCTGCGTCAGCACCTGCGCAAAGACGTCCGCATCCACGTTGGCGCCGGTCAGGGCCACGCCCACGCGGCATCCGGCCAGCTGGGCGCGCTCTTGCAGCGCGCCGGCCAGCGCTGCGGCGCCTGCGCCCTCGGCCACGTTGTGCGTGTCGGTGAACAGCGCTCGCATGGCCTGGGCGACCTCGTCGTCGCTGACTCCCACCACGTGGTCGAGCCCGGTGCGCAGCACGGCCAGCGCCTCGGCGTCGGCCACACGCACGGCCATGCCGTCGGCCAATTCGGTACTCACGGGCGCGGCAACGACGTGGCCCGCGGCCAGCGACAGCGCGTAGGTCGGCGCGCCCTGGCTGACCACGCCGACGATGCGCACAGGGTGGCCCAGCGCCTGCTTCGCGGCCACTGCCGCGCAGGCGCCCGAGCCCAGGCCGATGGGCACGTAGGCCACGTCCAGGTCGGGCACGGCGCGCAGAAACTCCCACCAGTAGGTGGCCACGCCCCGCACCAGCTCGCGGTGGTAGCTGGGCACCATGTGGGCGCCGCGCTCGGCGGCCAGCTGCAGCGCGTGCTCGCGCGCGGCCTGGAAGTCGTCACCATGCTCGATCAGCTCGGCGCCCAGCGCGCGCATTGCGGCGTTCTTCTCGCGGCTATTGCCCAGCGGCACGACGATGGTGCAGGCCACGCCATGGGCGCGCGCGGCCCAGGCAATGCTCTGGCCGTGGTTGCCGCGCGTGGCGCTGACGACGGCGCGCGGCAGCTGGCCGGTGGCTGCCAGGTGCTCGAAGTAGGTCAGCCCGCCGCGGATCTTGAACGCGCCCACCGGGTTGTGGTTCTCGTGCTTGACCCAGCAGTCGGCGCCCAGGCGCTCGCTCAGCAGCGCCCAGCGGTACTGCGGCGTGGCCTGGAAGGTGCGATAGACCAGGGTTGCCGCGGAGGCGATCTCGCCGGCGTTCGGCAGCAGGCTGGTTGCGGTGTCGGTCGTGGCGTTCGTCATGGTGTTGTCAGGGCAGAGTCTTCAGACGGTATGGGCCACGGCGCGCTGCAGGCCGCGCGCGGTCAGCTGGGTGCGCACCGCGTCGGCGATCACGGCGATGGCGGCGCGGATCTGCGCCTCGGTGGCGGTGACGTAGGACAGGCGCAGCGTGCGCGGGTCGCCGTCATGGGCGTAGAAGGCGCTGCCCGGCGTGAATGCCACGTTGCGCTGCACGCAGTCGTGCAGCAGCGCGGTGGCGTCCATCCCCTCGGGCAGGCGCAGCCACAAAAACATGCCGCCGGCCGGACGCGTCCAGGTCACGCCCAGGCCCTGCATCTGCGCCTGCAGCGCGTCCAGCATGGCGTGGCACTGGCGCTTATAGAGTGCGCGGATCGTCGGGATGTGCTGCTGCAGAAAGCCGCCCTGCAGCACCTGCGCGACAAGGTGCTGGTTGAAGCTGGAAGTGTGCAGGTCGGCCGCCTGCTTGGCCTGCATCAGCTTGGGGTAGATGGCCTTGGGCGCGACCAGATAGCCCAGGCGCAGTCCCGGCGCCAGCACCTTGGAGAAGGTGCCCAGGTAGATGCAGCCCTCGGGGTTGCGCGCGGTGAGCGGCGCCGGCGGCGGCTGGTCGAACCACAGGTCGCCGTAGGGGTTGTCCTCGATCAGCGGGATGTTGTGCGCCGCGGCCGCCTGCACCAGCGCATCGCGGCGCGACTCGGCCAGCGTGCGCCCGGTGGGGTTCTGGAAGTTGGGCAATACGTACAGAAAGCGCGCACGCTCGGCGCCATTGCCGGCGCGGTGCACGAAGTCTTCGACGACCAGGCCGTCGTCGTCGCTGGCCACCGCGTCGATGCGCGGCTGCATCGGCGCGAATGCGTGCAGCGCGCCCAGATAGGTCGGCGCCTCGACCAGGATGCGACTGCCCGGATCGACGAACACCTTGGCCACCAGGTCCAGCGCCTGCTGCGAGCCGGTGGTGATCAGCACCTGCGCCGGATCGACCTTCCAGGGCAGCGACCTGGCCACCGCCTCGCGCAGCCCGGAATGGCCGTCGGTGCCGGCGTATTGCAGCGCCAGATGGCCTTCGCTGCGCAGCACGTGCTCGGCCGCTTCGCTGAACGCGTCGATCGGGAAGGTGTGGGGTGATGGCAGGCCGCCCGCCAGGCTGATGACGCCCGGGCGCTCGCCCAGCTTGAGGATTTCCCAGAGTGCGGAAGGGTTCATGCCGGCCGTGCGTTGGGCCAGTGTCCATGCGGTCATGGTGTGTGTCTCCTGTAGCGCGGGGGTGTGCGCCAGTGCATTGCAAAAGAGCCGTTGTGCGGCAGGGGCGCGCCCCGTGGGTAAGAGCGCAACCGGCGACTCTAACGCGAAACCGCCCCGCGCTGTTGCACCGGCAGCTTTCGCCCCAGCGTTGACATGGCGGCGGAACCTCCCCTGGATTTCGGCCTGGGCCGGAATGACCGGAGATATCTGGCGCCAGTGGGCTTTCTATGGCTCCATGTTCAAGCAGGCGACGGCTTGCTTGCGAATCGCCGCGGCCAGGGCGGCGATGCCGGCGTCGATCTGCGCCGGCGTGGCGGTGACGAAGGACAGGCGCAGCGTGCGCGCGTCGCCCGTGCCGGCGTAGAAGGCGGCGCCGGGCACGAAGGCCACGTTGCGTTCGACCGCGTGCGGCAGCAGCCGGGTAGCGTCGATGCCCGCGGGCAGGCGCAGCCACAGGAACATGCCGCCGGCCGGGCGGTTCCAGGTCACATCCAGGCCGGCCATTTCGCGCTCCAGTGCAGCCAGCATCGCGTCACGCTGGCGCCGGTAGAGCGCGCGGATGGTTGGCACATGGCGGTCGAGAAAGCCGCCCTTCAGCACCTCGGCGACGACGCGCTGGTTGAAGCTGGGCGTGTGCAGGTCGGCCGCCTGCTTGGCCTGCAGCAGCTTGGGGTAGACGACCTTTGGCGCGACCAGATAGCCCAGGCGCAGGCCTGGCGCCAGCACCTTGGAGAATGAGCCAAGGTAGATGCAGCACTCGGGGTTGCGCGCGGTGAGCGGCGCGGGCGGCGGCTGGTCGAACCACAGGTCGCCATAGGGGTTGTCCTCGATGATCGGGATGCCCAGTTCGGCCGCCTTGGCGGACAGCGCCGCGCGGCGCGCCTCGCCCATGGTGCGACCGGTGGGGTTCTGGAAGTTGGGCAGCAGGTACATGCAGCGCGCACGCTCCGCGCCACTGCCGGCCTGGGCGACGAAGTCGTCCACCCGCGGCCCTTCTTCGTCACTGGCCACGCCCACGGCCCGCGGCTGCATTGGCGAGAAGGCCTGCAGCGCGCCCAGGTAGGTTGGCGTCTCCACCAGCACGCGGCTGCCCGCGTCGAGCAGCACCTTGGCCACCAGATCCAGGCCCTGCTGCGAGCCGGTGGTGATCAAGACCTGCGCCGGATCCACCGCCCAGGGCAGCTGCGCCGCCACCGCTTCGCGCAGCGGGCCGTAGCCCTCGCTGGCGGCGTATTGCAGCGCGCCGGGGCCATCGTGCTCCAGCACCTGGGCGCAGGCGGCGGCGAAATCGGTCACCGGAAAGGTCTGCGGCGAAGGCAGGCCGCCGGCCAGGCTGATGATGCCGGGCTTCTCGGTCACTTTCAGGATCTCGCGGATCACCGAGGGATTCATCGCCGCGGCACGGGCGGCCAGTGTCCAGAACGTCATATGCAGAGGTTTCAGGGGGGCAAAAAGAGGTGCATGCTACTGCGTCACCGGCAGCTTTCGCCCCAGCACCACCGTGGCCAGGACGGCCAGCGCAAAGCCCAGGCTGACCGCGTCGATGCGCTCGCCCAGCAGCGGCACGGCAAACAGCATGCTCAGGAACGGCTGCAGCAGCAGCATCTGGCTCACGCGCACCGTGCCGCCCAGCGCCAGGCCGCGGTACCAGGCGAAGAAGCCGATCCACATCGAGAACAGCGCCACGTAGACGAATCCCCCCCAGGCCGCCGGGGCGATCGCGCCGTGCGGGCGCAGCCACCAGGCGGCCGGCAGCGTGGCGGGCAGCGACAGCACCAGCGACCAGCAGATCACCGCCTCGGCGCTCATGTGCTGCGCCAGCCGCCCGCCCCAGCCGTAGCCGAACGCCGCGCACAGCATGGCGGCAAGCAGCAGCAGATCGGCCGGGTGCAGGGCCAGCCCGTCCGCGCCCGAGCGCAGCAGCGCAAACCCGATGACCAGGCCTGAGCCGAGCGCGGCGCAGGCCCAAAAAGCATTGGACGGGCGCTGGCGGTGCAAAAAAGCGCCGACCGCGGCCGTGGCCAGCGGCAGCACGCCCAGGATGACCGACGCATGCACCGCGCCCACATAGCGCATGGCCACCGACATGAACAGCGGAAAGCCGAACACCACGCCCAGCGCGTTCATCGCCAGCGGCCACCAGTCGCTGCGCGCGGGCAGCGGAGCGCGCAGGGCCAGCAGCCAGGCCAGCGACAGCAGCCCGGCCACGGCCGCGCGTCCCATGCCGACGAACAGCCCCGCCAGCTGCGGTGCCTCGGGCGTGCCCACGGCCAGGCGCGTCATCGGCAGCGTCAGCGCAAAAATGGCCACGCCCAGCGCACCCAGCAGCAGGCCGCGCGTCTCCTGCGCGCGGCCGGGCTGGGCGCCGGCCTGGCTCACGCGCCCACCATCCAGACGGCCGTCGCCACCAGGATGGCCGCCATCGCGCGGTTGAACCACAGCAGGCGCCGCCCGCGCGCCAGCCAGTGGCGCAGCATGGCGCCCATGGCCGCGTAGGTGAAGTTGCTGCTGAATGCGAATGCCAGCATCACCGGCAGCACCACGGCCAGGCGCTGGCCGCTGTCGGGGTGGCCCAGCACCCAGCCGGCAACGATGGTCAGCGCCAGCAGCCAGGCCTTGATATTGACGAACTGCAGCAGCACGCCCTCCCAGAAGCCCACCGACAGCCGCGCGCCGTCGGCCTCGGCCAACTGGGCCGAGCCCGCCAGGCGCCAGGCCAACCACAGCAGGTAGCCGATGCCCACCGCCTTGATCGCCCAGCCCAGCGGCGGCACCGCCACCACCATTGCGCCCAGGCCCGCGGCGCACAGCAGCAAAAGCAGCGCCCAGCCCACCGGCACCGCGACGACGAAGCGCAGCGCCGCGCCCAGCCCGCGGTTGGCGGCCACGGCGGTCGACAGCGTGGTGTTGGGGCCGGGGGTGAAGCTCATGGCGGTAGCCAGCACTAGCAGGGCGGTGAATTCGGCTGGGGGCATGGGGGGGTGGGGTGTTTGTTGGTGTTGGGACTGGGGGAATGTAACGGGAGTGAGGGTTTTGGGTTGTGTTGTCGTTGAGGGAGGTTTGCTTGATGAAGGGGGCTGGCCGGGTCTCGCCCCGGCGGGCGACCTACTTTCTTGCTCGTGCAAGAAAGTAGGCAAAGAACACGCCCCCAAGTCTGCGACCCCGGCGCTGCGCGCCGGGGCAAACCTGTGGCGGGGTGCTTGCGGGGCGTGCCGCAGAACTCACTGCGCGCTGGCGCGCTCCGTTCAGACAACTGCGGCAAGTCAGTCAACGAAGCATGCGCGCTTCGACGCGCATGCCACCCCGCAAGCACCCCGCTACAGGCGCAGCCTCAAGGGGGGTGAAAGCCCGGCGCGGGCCATCGCTTCGCTCGGCCTGGTCTGTGGCCTGCCGTCATTCCGGCGAAAGCCGGAATCCAGTCCGCCGGCTGGCAAGAGCACCCGGGTTTTGGCTTTCGCCGGGACGACGGTCAGGGTACGTGGGAATACGCGGGAATACCTGGGCTGTCGGCGTCAAACCGGGGCAGAGCAGGTCAGGCGGGGAAGATCAGTGCCCACCTTCAAGCCACGGCCCGACCACTTGTTCCAGCTCCTTACGCAGGGCCGCGTCTTCCACGCCGTCCAGCAAAGCCTGGACCGCTCGCGCCGCCGCATCGAGCGCGGGTGCGGCACCGCCGTCGCCCGCAGGCGTCCAGGGTTTGCCGTCCAGTGTGCGGATGGCGCGGCGCACCACGCCGGCGCCGTGCAGCGCCGCGTCGCAGCCTTCGGCTGTTGCGCGGTGGCTGGCGGCGCGCAACAGGGTGTCGAGGGCGGCCAACAGCGGCGCGCGCTGGGCTGCCTGGGCTTCGGGAGCGTAGCAGACGGGTGATGCCAGCGGGGGCGCGGCGTCGGCCAGCAGGCGCAGGTGGCGTGCGGCGTCCTGCTCCAGCTGCGCGACGAGCGCGGCCGCCGGCACGATGGCATCGATGCGATCCACGCCGCGGCCGGCGTACAGCGCCATGGCTTCGAAGTCGCCGGTCATCGAGCGCAGTGGTGAATCGGTGCTGAACAGGTAGATGGGCCGGCCCTCTTCGTCGCCGATCGGCGTGCGCTGGCCGCCGAACGGGTCGCCGCGCTCGCCGCTGGTCACGCTGCTGCGCAGCACGCGCACTGCGGCCAGTGGCGGCCAGTTGATATGGAAATCCTCGGTCAGCACCGTGTCGCTGGCGCGCGCGGCGACCAGGCGCCGCTTGTGCGCGTCGTGCGCGAACGACTCCTCGGTCGCCATGAAGGCCGTGCCCAGCACCGCGCCGTGCGCGCCCTGCATCAGCGCCCGCGCCAGATCGCGCCCGTCGGCCAGCCCACCGCAGGCGGCCACCGGCACGCGGGCGACGGCCAGCACCTCATCGAGCAGCTCCTGCAGCCGCTGGCGCCCGCGCACATGGCCGCCGGCCTCCACGCCCTGGGCAATCAGCGCCTGCGCGCCGGCCTGCTGCGCGGCCAGCGCCTCGCGTGCGCTGCCGACCTGGTGCACCACGGTGACGCCGGCGTCGCGCAGCCGGGCGACGACGCGGGCGTCCACCTCCCAGAACAGCTCGACCGAGGCGACGCGCAGCGCGATCAGCAGGTCGACCTGCGCGGCGAGCTGCTTTGCCGGCGTGGCCGCCGGAATGATGTTGACGCCGAACGGCAGGTCGGTGGCGGCGCGCACCGCGGCCACTTCGCGCTCGATCAGCGCCAGCGGCTCGCGCACCATGCCCAGAAAGCCGTAGCCGCCGGCGCGCGTGACGGCGGCCACCAACTCGCTGCGCGCCACGCCGCCCATGCCCGCCAGGACGATGGGCAGGCGGCAGCCCAGCAGATCGGTGAGGGCGGTGGCGGGCAGTGGGTGCTGGGGCATGACAGGTCTCCTGGTGACAATGGCGCGGTCGTGGCCAGCCGCCATCATGCCCAGCCGCTGGCCCCTGCGCTGGCAGCGGGGTGATCGCGAGGCGCGTGTGCTCCATGGGCCCGCCGCGATCAACACCGGCACAGCATTCATCGCACAAAGCGGGCCTGCTGCAAAAAACCACGATCAGGACCCAGCCCCGCCTGCATGGCCGATGACGATGTCCATCAGCTCGTCGGTGATCGCGTCCTGGCGCACGCCGGCAAGGTCGCGCCGCACCTGCTCCAGGCGCTCCTGCACCAACTGCTCGGCCTGCTGCATCAGCGCCAGGCGCGCTGCGTTCTCGGTGACCATGGCCTCGGCCGATGCGCGAAACACCCGGGCAAAGATGTGGCTGCGCACCAGCGCGCTGAACAGCTGCGCCGGCTCCATGCGGAAGTCGGGCAGCGACGGCCCGGGCCAGCGCTGCGGCGCCTGCAGCAGCTGCGGCGCCAGCGGCAGCAGCTGCGTGACCTGTGCCACGCTGCCGTGCTGCGGTTCGCGCCGGGTGTAGGCCAGGTCGACCTCCAGCGCGTCCAGCGGCCGGCCCTGGGCGAGCTGCTGCACCTGGGTGACGACCTGGCCGGCCAGCCGGCCGATGCCGTCGGCCGACGCGGGCGGCGTCAGCCGCCGGGCCACGTCGATGCCATGCTCGGCCAGCGCGCGCTGCAGGCGCGCGCCGATGCACAGCACCACCTCCTGCGCGCGCGGGCGCTGCGCCCGCCACTGCTGCACGGCGCGCGCCTGCAGCGCGTTGTAATTGCCGCAAAAGCCGTGGTCCGAGCCAAAGACGATCAGGATGCGGCCCTGCACCGCGGCGCTGCCCCGCAGGGCTTGGCCGCGCATGCGAAAGGCAAAGGCGCGCAGGCCCAGGTCGACGGTCTGCTGCCAGGCCTGGATGGACTGCGCCGCCTGCTCATAGGGCGATGCGTTGATTGCGGCCAGCGCCTTCATGGTGCGCACGATGCCGCCGATGCCCGCCAGCGTCTGCTCCTGGCGGCCAAGCTGCTCCAGCGTGTGCGCCATCAGCCGTCCCGATGGTGCGCCGGCGGCTCGGCCAGGGCCTGGCGGGCCAGCACCAGCAGCGCGTCCTTGTCGGGCAGGTCGCCGCCCTGGGCCTGCTGCGCACGCACCGCGGCGCGCACACGCGCCATGGCCTGTTCAAGCGCCTGCTCGTCATACGCATCGAACAAGCCCTCGATCGCGGCGGTCAGCACGGCCAGCTGCTCGGCGGTCGGCATCGGGTCGCGCTCTGCCTGGCGCAGCGCCTGGCGCACCGCGCTGCCGCGCGCCAGACGGGCGCGCACGCTGTCGTCCAGCCGGGTGCCGAAGCGGGCAAAGTCTTCCAGCTCCTCGAACTGCGCCAGCGTCACGCGCAGATTGCCCGAGACCGCGCGCAGGCGGCGGTCCTGCGCCTTGCCGCCCACGCGCGACACCGACAGCCCCAGATCCACCGCCGGAAACTGGTTTTTGCGCACCAGCTGCGGCGACAGGTAGATCTGCCCGTCGGTGATCGAGATCAGGTTGGTCGGGATATAGGCCGAGAGGTTCTCCGCCTCGGTCTCGACCACCGGCAGCGCGGTGATCGAGCCGCCGCCCAGGCTGGCGGCAAACTGGCCGGCGCGCTCCAGCAACCGCGCATGCACGTAGAAGATGTCGCCCGGAAACGCCTCGCGCCCGGGCGGGCGGCGCAGCAGCAGCGACAGCGTGCGATAGGCGCGGGCGTGGTGGGTCAGGTCGTCGAACACCAGCAGCACGTCGCGGCCCTGGGCGGCGAAGTATTCGGCCATGGTCATCGCCGCGTAGGGCGCGACGTAGGACAGGCCGGGCGCTTCGTCGTCGCCGCTGTGCACGACGATGCTGCGCTCCAGCACACCGCCGGTGGTCAGCGCCTCGATCACGCGTGCCACCGCGTCGCCACGCTGGCCGATCGCGCAGTAGATGCACACCAGCTGCGAGCGCGTCTGGTTGAGCATGGTGTCGATGGCAAGCGAGGTCTTGCCGGTCTGGCGGTCGCCGATGATGAGCTGGCGCTGGCCCAGGCCGACGGGGATCGCCGCGTCGACCGCCTTGATGCCGGTGGCCAGCGGGCGCGAGACCAGCTCGCGCTCGATGATCATCGGCGCCCGCGCCTCGACCGCGTGGCGCGCGCTGGCGTTTACCGGGCCCTTGCCGTCCAGCGGCCGGCCGAGTGCGTCGACCACGCGGCCCAGCAGCGCCTCGCCCACCGGCGTTGCCAGCACTTTCTGGGTGCGAAACACCTGCTCGCCCAGGCGCACCGCGTCGGCCGGGCCGAGCAGCACCACGCCCAGGCGGTCGGCCTCCAGGTCGAGCACCTGGCCCTGCACGCCGCTGGCAAAGACGAGCAGCTCGTCGGCCAGAGCGCGCGCCAGCCCGCGGACGATGGCAATGCCGTCGCCCACCTCGGTGACGGTGCCGATCTCGGTGAGCACCGGCGTGGGCGTGGGCGTGGCGAGAAGCCGCTGGCGCCACTGCGCAAAGCGCTGCGCCGCGGCGTCGCCGGCGGCCGGGGCCGGGGCCGGGGCCGCTTGCTCAGGCGGCACTGCCATGGGCCGTGGAGAGTGCGGGACTGCCAGCGTGCTGGTGCGCCAGCGTGCGCTCGAAGCCGTCCATATAACTGTCCAGCGTCCACGCCACGCGCGCGCCGCCCACCTGGATGGTGAGCCCGGGCGCCTGCGCGGCGTCGACCGCAAAGCGCAGCACAACGCCCGGCAGATAGGCGGCCAGCTCGCTGCGCAGCTGCGCCTGCACGTCATCGCCCAACGCAGCGTGCGTGGTCACGGTCGCCTCCTGGCTGGCGCCGGCGGCGTCGCGCAGCTCGGCCGCCAGTGGCGCCAGGCGCGGGCCCAGGTGGCGGGCAATGGCCGCCTCCAGCGGCGTGTCGGCCAGCTCGTGCAGCGCCTTGCGCGTGAGGTCGGTCAGCGTCAGCGCGCCGGCCTGCTGCAGGCGCGCGAGAAAGTCCTCGCGTTCGTGTTCAAGCTGGCTGCGCCAGTTCTGCTGCTCGCGCTCCAGCTGGCTGCGGGTGTCCTGCAGCAACTTTTCGCGCTCGTGTTCGGTGGACTGCAGCGCCTGCGCAACCATCGCCTGCTGGGTGCTGACGCTGTGCTCGTACTGCTGCTGGTAGCGCTGCTGCGCGGCCTCGGCCTGGGTGCGTGCGGCGTCGGCGGCGGCCATGCGGCGGGCAATCTCGGCCTCGCGCGCGTCGATGCCGTCAAGAATGGGGCGGTAGAGAAAACGCCGCAGCAGCCACACCAGCACCAGAAAGTTCACCAGCTGCGCGGCAACGGTCACCCAGTCGATCGACATCGCGCCTCACCCTCCCGCAGCCTGGCGCACCGCATCCCAGAAGGGGTTGGCGAAAATCAGGATCAGCGCGACGACGAAGCAGTAAATGCCCGAGGACTCGACCATCGCGAGGCTGACGAACAGCGTGCGCGACAGCGTGGGCGCGGCGTCAGGCTGCTGTGCGATGGCCGACATGGCCGCGGCCGCTGCCCGGCCCTCGCCCAGCGCGGCGCCAAACGAGCCGATGGCCACGGTCAGCCCGGCAGTGGCAATCGAAATCAATGCCACGAGACTCAATTCACTCACAGGGTGTCCTCCATGGGTTTGTTTGGATGCGGCGCGGGCGAAGACTCGGCCATGGCCGCCGAAATATAGACCGCCGCCAGAATGGCGAAGATATAGGCCTGAATCAGCCCGACCAGCAGGCCGAACAAATCCATGACCACCGGAAAGAAGAACGGTGCCACGCCCAGCAGGATGGCTGCGATCACCGCCCCGCTCATCACGTTGCCGTACAGGCGGATCGACAGCGACACCGCCTTGGACAGCTCGCCGATCACGTTGAACGGCAGGATGAGGATGGAAGGCTCGATGAATTTGTGCAGGTACTGGCGCGCGCCGCCATGGGCGACGCCGAACAGCGGCACCGCCAGCAGCACGGCCAGCGTCAGCGCCGCGGTGGTGGAAAGCGACCCCGTGGGCGACTTGAAGCCGGGAATGACCGACAGCGTGTTGGACGCAGCAATGAACAGGAACAGCGTGCCGGCAAAGTACATGACCGGGCGCACGCCGCGGTGCGCGACGTCGGCGATCTGGCCCTCGATCAGCTGCACCAGCACCTCCAGCGCATTGCGCCAGCGCCCGGGCGGCTTGTTCGGATCGAGCGAGCGCGTGACCAGCCAGGACAGGCCGGTGAGCACCGCCATCACGATCCAGGTATTGACGATGGTCGCGTTGAGCCGCAGCCAGCCCAGGTCGAGCACTATGGTGGCGTCGGGTGTCAGTTCCATTCAGAGCGCTCCCTGCTCTCCCGCCTGCGGCGGCGGTGGTGCGCGCCGGCCCCAGCGCAAGGCCAGTGCGCGCACGATGAAAAACCCCAGCGCATAGCCGGCCAGCGCCCACAACGGCTGGCCCAGCTGCACCAGCGCTGCACCCAGGCCCAGCAGCACGCCGGCGCGCACGACAAAGCTCAGCAACAGCACCAGCGCGGGCTGGCGGGCGCTGAGCACGCGGCGCAGGCTCCACGCCAGGCCGGCAAAAAAAAGCATGCTGGCCAGCACACCGGCCACCAGACCCAGCGCGAAGGCCAGGCCCTGCGTGGGCTGGGCAAAAAGAAAAATGATCTCAGTCATCGGTGTGTTGCTCGTCGGGCTGCGGTGGCTGGACGGCGTTGCGGTTTTCCCGGGCAATCCATTCCCAGGCTACCAGCAGGCCAACCACCAGTCCCCCCAGCATAAGGGCGATGGGCCATGAAAATTTTTGCGGTGCAACCCGCTCCAGCCACAGCCCCAGCAGCGCGCCGGCCACCGTGGGCAGCGCCACCGACCAGCCGACCACGCCAAACGCGCTCAGGCCCTGCAGCGGACTGTAGGCCGGTGCCTTGCGGCTGCGCCGCAACTGCTCGGCGCGGCGGCGGATGTTGTCGGATGCGCTGTCCGTATCGGGCTTCATGGTCCCGGCTTTCGCAGTTGGCCGAGCTGGCGCACGATGCCCACCTCCAGCCGCGACAGGGCGGTGCGGGCTTCGCGCTCGTGTTCGTCGACCGCCATGAAGCTGGCGTCCACGGTCTCCGACAGGCGCTCCAGGCTGTCGCCGGCGACGCCCCGGCGCACCACGACGTCGACCTGGGCGCCATGCTTGACCAGCAGACCGTGATCGATGCCGAAGAAGCGCTCCACGCCCTCCCCGTCGGTGACGATCAGCACCGACGGCTGCAGCGACGCGACATGGTCGGCATGGCGGGGCAGCAGGCCGAAGGCGCCATCCAGCGCCACCGCAAAGACATGGCGCGCCGGCCCGCTGAACAGCGTGCGCGTGGGCAGACGCAGCTGCACCTGCATCAGCGCGTCGCCCGTCATGGCGCAGCCTCCACCAGGCCGGCCCGCACCGGGAGCGCGCCGATCATGTAGTAGTCCATCTCGTTGTCGTCGAAGTGCGTCTGGCCGAGGATGGCCTCGCAGCCGTCCAGCGTGGCGGCAATCGGCACGCGCTGGCCGGCCATGCCGCTGAAGGCCTCGGCGACGTGGAAAGGCTGGGTGAGAAAGCGTTCGAGCCGCCGCGCACGCCCGACCACGGCGCGGTCGGCGGTGGACAGCTCCTCCAGCCCCAGCATCGCGATGATGTCGCGCAGCTCCTCGTATTCGGCCAGCGTGCGGCGCACCGCGCGCGCCACGTCGCAATGGCGCTGGCCGACCACGGCAGGCGTGAGCATCACCGAGCTGGACGCCAGCGGATCGACCGCCGGGTACAACCCCTCGCTGGCGCGCTTGCGCGACAGAACGACCGACGCCGAGAGGTGGGAAAAAATATGCACCGCCGCCGGATCGGTGAAATCGTCCGCCGGCACGTAGACCGCCTGCACCGAGGTGATGGCGCCGCTGGCGGTCGAGGTGATGCGCTCCTGCAGGCTGGCCAGCTCGGTGGCCAGCGTCGGCTGGTAGCCCACGCGCGACGGCATGCGCCCGAGCAGTCCCGAGACTTCGGAGCCCGCCTGCACGAAGCGAAACACGTTGTCGATCAGCAGCAGCACGTCCTGGTGCTGGTCGTCGCGGAAATACTCGGCCATGGTCAGCGCGGTCTTGCCGACCAGAAAGCGCACGCCGGGCGCCTCGTTCATCTGGCCGAACAGCATCACCGTGTTGTCGCGCACGCCGGCCTCGCCCATTTCGCGGTACAGCTCCAGCGCCTCGCGCGAGCGCTCGCCAATGCCGCAAAACAGGCTCACTCCCTGGTGGTGCTGGGCGGTGTTGTTGATCAGCTCGTTGATCAGCACCGTCTTGCCCACGCCAGCGCCGCCAAACAGGCCTGTCTTGCCGCCGCGCTCTATCGGCGCGAGCAGGTCGATGGCCTTGATGCCGGTCTCCATCACCGCGCCGCGCACCACGCGCTCGTCAAGACTGGGCGGCGCGCGGTGAATCGGGCGCCGCAGTGCGGCCACCGGCGCCGGCATGCCGTCGATAGGCTCGCCAAACACGTCGAGCATGCGCCCGAGCACCGCCTGGCCGACCGGCACCGTGATCGGCGCGCCCGTGGATCGCACCGCCGCTCCCAGCCCCAGCCCGCGCACCGCAGCCAGCGCGATGCAGCGCACCGTACCGTCACCCAGCAGCTGGCTGACCTCCAGCGGCAGCTGATCGGCATAGAGCAGATCCTGGATGCGCGGCACGTCGCCGGTGAACTGCACGTCCACCACGTCGCCACGGATCTTGACCACCGTGCCGTTGTCCTCTGAAGATTCGTTCGCCGTCCGAGCGTCCATTCCTGTGATGTTGCTGATTGCCGATCAGGGCAATGTACCTTGTCGTGCGGGTCGACGGCCAGTACATGGGCGCCAGCTTTCACTCCAGGCAAACGCAACCGTTTCGCCCGGGCCGCGTGCTGGCGGCCTGGGCCGCCTCTCCCCGCTCGCGCGGGGCAATCGCCCCTGGAAGCCGGTGTTGGCCTTGCCGATGTCGTGCAGAAAGGCCAAGACCGCCAGGCCGGGGGAAAGCCGCAGTCTCTGCCTTTCAAGCGCCATGCATGCCAGCTACTGCACGGCGACAATCGCCGCCATGGACAACGCACCCCACCCCTACGCCGCCCTCACCCCCGACGTGGTGCTCGACGCGCTGGCCAGCGCCGGCCTGTACGGCGACGGCCGGCTGATGGCGCTGGGCTCGTACGAGAACCGCGTCTACCAGGCGGTGCTGGAGGACGGCCAGCGCGTGGTCGCCAAGTTCTATCGCCCCGGGCGCTGGAGCGAGGAGCAGATTCTGGAGGAGCACGCCTTCGCCGCCGAGCTGGCCGCGGCCGAGGTGCCGGTGGTCGCACCGCTCGTCCTGCAGGGCGCCAGCCTGCACCGGCACGCGGGTTTCGACTTTGCGGTCGCCCCCTGGCGCGGCGGGCGCCAGCCCGAGCTGGACGACTTCGAGGTACTCGAATGGCTGGGGCGCTATCTCGCGCGTATCCACAACGTAGGCGCGGCGCGGCCCTTCGCGCAGCGCCCCGCGCTCGACCTGCAGAGCTTCGGCCAGGATCCGCGCGACTGGCTGCTGCAGGCCGGAATCATCCCGCTGGACCAGCAAAACGCCTGGCGCGCCGCCTGCGACGAGGCTCTTGAATTGATAGCTGCCAGCACTTGTCCATCCAGCGCCACAGGCCGATTTGGCTTGAAAGACGCCGCCTCCGTCCGCCTGCACGGCGACTGCCACCCGGGCAACGTGCTGTGGACGCCGGTGGACGACGCCGGCCACGGCGGCCCGCATTTCGTGGACCTGGACGACGCACGCATGGGCCCGGCCGTGCAGGACCTGTGGATGCTGCTGTCGGGCGAGCGGCGCCAGCGCACGCTGCAGCTGAGCGCGCTGCTCGACGGCTACGAGCAGCTGCGCGCCTTCGACCGGCGCGAACTGGCGCTGATCGAGCCGCTGCGCACGCTGCGCCTGATCCACTACAGCGCCTGGCTGGCGCGGCGCTGGGCCGACCCGATCTTTCCGGTCAACTTCCCGTGGTTCGGCAGCAGCGACTACTGGCGCGGCCAGGTGGGCCTGCTGCGCGAGCAGATCGAGGCGATGGGGGAAGAGCCGCTGACGGCGTGAGCCGACGTCCGATCACGCCTCATTCCATTTCTATATCGATCGAGTACGCGAAGGTGAAGCGCAG
>PGEI01000064.1 GCA_002894305.1 Comamonadaceae bacterium CD01 | reverse complement strand
GGCAAGACCAGAAAGAGGCGTTCCTGAAAGCCGGCTCTACGGAAACCCGCAATTCCGGCAATCTGGCGCTGCCGGCGTCGCCCTATCAGGTGATGGCCGGAACCGTGATCGCGGGCGCGCTGGTGACTGGCATGAAGTCGGACTTGCCGGGCGACGTGATCGCCACTGTCACGGAGCCGGTCTATGACACGGCCACGGGCAAGTTCCTGCTGATCCCGCAGGGCTCGCGCATCCTGGGCAAGTACAACAGCCAGGTCAGCTATGGGCAGAGCCGCGTGCAGATAGTGTGGAACCGGGTCATCCTGCCGGATACCTCATCGCTGACGCTCGACAACCTTGTGGGCACCGATTCAGCGGGCTACGCCGGCCTGGAGGACGACGTGGACTGGCATTGGAAGCGCATCGTCTCGGGCGCGGTGCTGACGACGCTGCTGGGCGTAGGCGCCGAGCTGGCCGCGCCGGAGAATCGCCAGGATGGCAACCGCATCGTGATCGCCGGGCGCGATAGCGCGCAAGACAGCATCAACCAGGTCGGCCAGGAGATCACCCGCCGCAACATGAACATCCAGCCGACACTGACGGCGCGGCCAGGGTTGCCGGTGCGGATCATCGTCAACCGGGATCTGGTGCTGCGGCCGTACCAGCCCCTGTTCTTTAACCGGGGAGCTTCGCAATGACCACGACCAAGAAGCTGCGGCTCGGGCCTCTGCCCAAGACCGAGAGTGTCAAGCTGACCTTCGCCTGCCCGGCAAGCCTGAAAGCCGACCTCGACCGCTACGCCTCGCTGCACGCGCAGGCGTATGGCGAGGCGGTCGATGCAGAGAAATTGATCCCGCACATGCTGGAGGCGTTCATGGCGGGGGATCGGGGATTCAGGAAGGGCACGGCGACCCGGAGCGCGCCATCGAAGCCGACATGATGGCGTCACATACCAACGGCATCCATCGAACGCGCAGCCACCGGCTGCGCGTTCTTCATTCTGGATGCCGCCAAGCCTCTTGGGCTATGATGACGCGACAGGCCCGCCGTTCCTCGGCAATCCAGCACGACACGGTGCGATGCGGCTTTCTCTCCCGACGCTCTTATGTGGCTCCTAGCCGACGAAGCCGCGGTTCTGCAAAGCGGCCCCGAAAAGAGCTAACCTACTGTCCCATATACGGTTTCAAGCCCTGCGTGATTTGCGCGAAAGACTTGACACCGGCACTTTTTTGGCGGCTGCGGTCGTTTTGGCAGCGGCGCCGGTCTTGGCCGCTGCAGTCTTGCGCGGCGGGTATTTGCTGTCGCGCTGCTCGAACTCGAAGTTCACCTTGCCGGCGTCCTTGTCCCAGGCCAGGAAGGCCTTGAACGCGCGGCGCGTGCGGTTGGAGATGAATTTGTCGAGCAGGTCGGTCTTGCCAGTGGCCAGCAGCTTTTCCATCTGCGCGCGCTCGATCGGCTGCTGCAGGATGATCTTGCCGCTCTTGAAGCTGCAGCTGGGCGTGGGATGCGCCGGCGTGGGCACGGCGCGGCTGCAGACGTAGTTGCTGCCGTGCTCGTGCACCTCGCTGCCGCACAGCGGGCAGGGGCCAAGGCTTGCGTCGGTGAACTCGGCCGGCGCGCTGCTGCCCTCCTCGGCCTTGTCGTCACCAAAGTCGAATTCGAGCTTGTAGCGGCCCGGCGCCTCGTCGTCGCGCACGATGGCGACCTCAGCGGTGAACGGCCAGCCGGCCTTGGAGCGAAAGCCCTCCAGCGGGCCGATGCGCTTGTCGCGCAGCAGCGCGTCGGCCTCGGCCGTCTCGAAGGTGCGCCCGGCGGGCGACTTGCCGAACGAGAAGCCGCAGCCCTCGCCGCCGTCCTTGCCGATGCAGGCGTACCTGCGGTAGTTCTCCTTGACCACGCCGCCGCAGTTGGGGCAGGGCGTGGCCAGCCGGGCGTAGTCGCCGGGGATGGTGTCGCGGTCGTATTCCTTGGCCTTCTTGACCATGCGCTCGGTCATGGCGGCGATCTGCTGCATGAAGCTGGCGCGCGGCAGCTCGCCGCGCTCCATCTGCGCCAGCTTGTATTCCCACTCGCCGGTCAGCTCTGCCTTGCACAGCTCGTTGACCTCCAGCCCGCGCAACAGCGTCATCAGCTGGAAGGCCTTGGCCGTGGGGATCAGCTCGCGGCCCTCGCGCAGCATGTATTTCTCGCTCAAGAGCCCTTCGATGATGGCCGCGCGCGTGGCCGGCGTGCCCAGGCCTTTTTCCTGCATCGCACTGCGCAGTTCCTCGTCGTCGATCTGCTTGCCGGCGCTCTCCATCGCGCCCAGCAGCGTGGCTTCGCTGTAGCGCGCCGGCGGCTTGGTTTTCAGGCCCTTGGGGTTGACCTGCTCGGCCAGCGGGTGCTCGCCCGGCTGCACGGCGACCAGCGGCTGGCCCTTGTCGCCGGCCTTGCCGTCCTCGGTCTCGCTGGCGGCCTCCTTGCCGTAGATGGCGAGCCAGCCGGGCTGGATCAGCACCTTGCCCTCGGTCTTGAAGGAATGCTGCTCGACCTTGGAGATGCGCGTGGTGATCTGGTATTCGGCACTCGGGAAGAACACCGCCATGAAGCGGCGCACGACCAGGTCGTAGAGCTTTTGCTCGGCCTCGCTCAAGCCGTGCGGCGCCTGCGTGGTGGGGATGATGGCGAAGTGGTCGCTCACCTTGCTGTTGTCGAACACGCGCCTGGTCGGCCGCACGTAGCTGTTGTCCAGCGCCTGGCGCGCGAACGGCGCCAGGTGGCCCATGCCGGAATTGGCCAGCATCTCGAAGGTCTGGCGCGTGGTGGGCAGGTAGTCCTCGGGCAACGCGCGCGAATCGGTCCGCGGGTAGGTCAGCGCCTTGTGGCGCTCGTACAGCGCCTGCGCCAGCGCCAGCGTGGTCTTGGCCGAGAAGCCGAACTTGCCGTTGGCTTCGCGCTGCAGGCTGGTCAGGTCGAACAGCAGCGGGCTGGCCTGGGTGCTGGGCTTGGCCTCCTCGGTGACGATGGCGGGCTTGCCGCGCACCGCGTCGGCGACCTGCTGCGCGGCCTGGGCGTTCCACAGGCGGTCGGCGCGCGCCTCGGGGTCGTCGCTCTTCTTGAACTGCGGGTCGAACCACTTGCCCAGGTAGTCGCCGGCCTGGGCGGCGAAGGTGCCGTGTATTTCCCAGTAGTCGCGGCTGACGAACTTGCGGATTTTCTCCTCGCGCTCGACGACGAGCGACAGCGTCGGCGTCTGCACCCGGCCGACGGTGGTCAGGAAGAAGCCGCCCCCCTGCGAGTTGAACGCCGTCATGGCGCGCGTGCCGTTGATGCCGACCAGCCAGTCGGCCTCGCTCCTGCTGCGCGCCGCGTCGGCCAGGCCCTGCATCTGCTGCTCGCTGCGCAGGTTGGCAAAGCCGTCGCGGATCGCCTGCGGCGTCATGCTCTGCAGCCACAGGCGGGTGATGGGCTTGCTCAAGGTGCCCTTGGCGCCGCCGGCGTACTGCTCGATCAGGCGAAAGATCAGCTCGCCCTCGCGCCCCGCGTCGCAGGCGTTTACCAGCGCGGTCACGTCCTTGCGCTTGGCCTGCTTGACGACCGCGTTCAGGCGGCTCTTGGTCTTGTCGACGGGCTTCAAGTCGAAGCGCGGCGGAATCACCGGCAGGTGGGCAAAGCTCCACTTGCCGCGCTTGACGTCGAATTCCTCGGGCGCCTGGATCTCGACGAGGTGGCCGACGGCGCTGGTGACGACGTAGCGCTCGTTCTCGAAATGATCCTCGAACTTGTCGAACTTGCCGGCAACCGGCGTGAGGGCGCGCACGATGTCTTGCGCGACCGAGGGTTTTTCTGCGATGACGAGTGTCTTGCTCATAGTGGGGCCAACGTGGCTTTTAGAATCAACGGCTTCGCGCGTACGCACGCGCACCGCCTATTTATAAAGTAGCAGAGTTTTGCCATGGCACGCAGCAAGCCCCCCACCCCTGCCCCGGGACGGCGCATTCAGGTGCGCCGCTCGGGCGTGCACGGCAAGGGCGTGTTTGCGCTGCAGCCCATCGCCGCGGGCGAGGTGGTGATCGAATACGTGGGCGAGATCATCAGCTGGGACGAGGCCCAGCGGCGCCACCCGCACGACCCCAGCCAGCCCAACCACACGTTCTACTTCCACGTCGACGAGGATCACGTGATCGACGCCAACGTGGGCGGCAACGCCGCGCGCTGGATCAACCATTCGTGCGAGCCCAACTGCTGGGCCGACGAGCAGGATGGGCGCATCTTCATCACCGCGCGGCGCGCGATTGCCGTGGGCGAGGAGCTGAACTACGACTACGGCCTGACCATAGACGAGCGCTACACGAAGAAACTCAAGGCCGAATACGCCTGCCACTGCGGCGCCGCCAGCTGCCGCGGCACGCTGCTGGCGCCCAAGCGCGGCTGGAGCCCGCCCGGCCCGCTGGAGGACGCATGAGCCAGCCGCCCCCCACACCCGCGATCACGCCGCTGTACTGGCCCGCCGAATCGCTGTGGCAACAGATCGAGCCGCTGCTACCCGGCTTTACCGTCGAGGTGCTGCCAACCATCGACTCGACCAACACCGAGCTGATGCGCCGCGCGCGTGCCGGCCGCATGGAGCCGACGCTGCTCATCGCCGAAGAGCAGACCGCCGGACGCGGGCGGCGCGGGCGGCCGTGGAGCAGCAGCGTGCTGTATGAGGGCACGGGCGCGCGCCCCTCGCTCACCGTGTCGCTGGGCCTGCCGCTGGCGCCGGCGGACTGGTCTGGCCTGTCGCTGGCCGTCGGCGTGAGCGTGGCAGAGAGCCTGCAGCCGCAGCTGCCGCCGGCAGGCAGCGGCGCGCCGCGCATCCTGCTGAAATGGCCCAACGACCTGTGGCTGGAGGGCGACCGCAAGCTCGGCGGCATCCTGGTGGAGACCGCGTCGTTCGGCCACACCACGCCCGAGACGCCGCGCTACGTGATCGTCGGCATCGGCCTGAACGTGCTGCCGGTACTGGCCGAAGGGCTGTCCACGCCGCCCGCCTGCCTGCGCGAGGTCGACCGCGGCCTGAACGCCGCGCGCGCGCTGGAGCGCATCGCGCTGCCGCTGGTGCAGTCGCTGCTGGGCTTTGCCGCCCACGGTTTTGCGCCGTTCCAGCCGCGCTTTGCCCGGCGCGACGTGCTCGCCGGGCGCGCCGTCACGCTCAGCGACGGCCAGCACGGCATGGCCCACGGCGTGGGCGACGATGGCGCGCTGCTGGTGCATACCAGCACAGGCATGCGAGCCATCACCAGCGCCGACGTCAGCGTGCGCCCGCAGCAGGCGGGTTGAGCAATGCTGCGCGCGCTCGTACTCGCCCTGTTGCTGGCCAACGCCGGCTACTACGCCTGGACGCTGGGCGCGATGCGCGCCTGGGGACTGGCGCCCACCAGCGATACCGAACCCCAGCGCCTGCAGCAGCAGCTACACCCCGAGCAGCTGCGCCTGCTGGACGATGCGCCCCAGGCCGCGGCCGCTGGCACGACTGCGGCACCCAAGCCGGCCGATCCGACGCCCGGTGACGCACCAACCAATGGCCAGCCACTGCCCGACGCGGCACCAACCAGCCCGCTGGCCGAGCCCGCGCCTGCCACCGTCGTCGCCGATGCCGGCACCTGCCTGCAGGCCAGCGGCCTGGACGAGGCGCAGGCCGCCGCGGTACGCCAGGCGCTGGCGGCCTGGCCGCCCGGGAGCTGGCAACTGGACGACGCAGTCACCCCAGAGCGCTGGATGGTCTACATCGGCCGCCTGGCCGACGAGGACGCGCTGGCGCGCAAGCGCGCCGAGCTGCGCGGCCTGAAGGTGGACGTCGACCGCCCGGGCAGCACCTGGGAGCCCGGCTTGTCGCTGGGACGCTACGGCAGCGAGCAGGCGGCGCAGCGCGCACTGCAGCAGCTGGCCGGCCAGGGCGTGCGCGGCGCCCGCGTGCTGCGCGAACGCGCCACGCAAACCCGCAGCACGCTGCGCCTTCCGGCCCCTGCCGCAGGCGCGCAGCGCCCCGCGCTGGAGCCGGTGCAACAGGCCCTGGCCGGCCAGCCGCTGCGCGCCTGCGACTGAAATCCATCGCGGCGAGGGCGCCGCTCCCACGGAATGCACCATGGATTGCGCCGTTGTGGGAGCGGCGCCCTCGCCGCGATCGGCCCGCCCAAAAACAAAAACCCTGGCGGCGGCTGCCGTCAGGGTTGATCGCCAATGCCTGCGGGCGCTGCCGCAGGCCAGGGCCGACAGGCTTATTGCGCCTGGTTCTTCGCCGGCTCGCCGGCCAGCATGCTGGTGTCGCCGCCCAGCTTGCGCACCTCGGCCAGGTAGGCCGGGCCGCTGCGCAGGCGCTGGTATTCGGCCACGTTGCGCTCATAGCTCATGTCGGTGATCTCAAGGCCGTCCAGGCCGGCACGGCGCCACAGGTTGAGCTCGGCCACGACTTCGGCGCGCGACTTGCCCTGGGCCTGCTGGGTGATGGGTGCAACCAGCTGATCCTGAGCGGGCGTGGTTTGTGCGGTAGCGGCAGTGGCAGCGAATGCGGTGGCAACGGCGAACAGGGTTGCGAGGGTACGGGTGTTTTTCATGATCGATTTCCTTCAACAAACAGGGTGAATCCGGGATGAACCTGCGGTTTGGCTGTAGTGCCTGGCTGCAGGGCTTGGACGCAAGTGTCGCCCGACACCCTCTGACCTGTCTGTGCGTTTTCACACGTTTTTCGAATACTCGATCACGTTGTCAATCAGGAAAATCCCGGAATTCACCTGCATGCAGCACACGGATTGCGCGCGCCACTGCGCCAGCGGCACCTACAGCGCCGGCAGGTCGGTGACCGCGAAGCGCAGGATGAAGCGCGCTCCGGGCATGGCCGCGCCCGGGCGCGCGTCTTCGACGATGAGCTCGGCGCCGTGCTGGCGGGCGATCTCGCGCACGATGGGCAGGCCCAGGCCCGAGCCGTCGGCGCCGGTGCCAAGCGCGCGGTAGAAGGGCTGGAAGATCAGCTCGCGCTCGCTTTCGGGCACGCCCGGGCCAGAGTCCTCGACCTGTACCAGCACGACGCGGGCGAACGGATCGGCCAGCACGCGCGCGGTGACCACGCCGGGCTGCTCGACGCTGGACGGCGTGTAGTTGATTGCGTTGTCGACCAGGTTGCGCACCAGCTCCTTGAGCAGCGTGCTGTTGCCCATCACGCTGACCCCGGGCGCGCGCGGCTGGGCGCCGTCGTAGCCCAGGTCGATGTGTTTTTCCATCGCATGCGGCACGCTGCCCTCGACCACCTCGATCACCAGGCCGGCCAGGTCAACGCGCTCGCGCGGCACCGCTGCGTTGCCGCCGCCCTCGGCGCGCGCCAGCGCCAGCAGCTGGTTGACGGTGTGCGTGGCGCGCACCGACGAGCGCTCGATCTGCTGCAGCGACTGCTTGAGCTCGGCCGTGCTGGTGCCCTCGCGCTGCGCCAGGTCGGCCTGCATGCGAAGGCCCGCCAGTGGCGTCTTGAGTTGGTGGGCGGCGTCGGCCAGAAAGCGCTTTTGCGTGGCCATCGACTCCTGCAGGCGGCGCAGCAGGTCGTTGACCGAGTCGACCAGCGGCGCCACCTCCATCGGCACGGCGGTGGCGTCCAGCGGCGACAGGTCGTCGGGCTTGCGTGCGCGGATGCGCTCTTCGAGCTGGTGCAGCGGCTTGATGCCGCGCACCAGCGCCAGCCACACCAGCAGCACCGCCAGCGGAAGGATGACGAACTGCGGCAGCATCACGCCCTTGATGATCTCGGTGGCCAGCACGCTGCGCTTGGCGCGCGTCTCGGCCACCTGCACCAGCGCGGCGGGCGCGCCGTCGAGCGGCAGGCGCACCCAGATGTAGGCCACGCGCAGGTCGATGCCGCGCAGCTCAACGTCGCGCAGGCGCACCTCGCCCGAAAACGGCAGCTCATCGGCGGGCGGGCGCGGCAGGTCGCGCTCGCCCGACAAGAGCCGCCCCGAGGGCGACAGCACCTGGTAGTAGACGATGTCGGAGTCGTCGGCGCGCAGGATCTCGCTGGCCGGCTGCGGCAGGTTGAAGTGCGCGCGCCCGCCCTGCACCGTGACCAGCTGCGCCAGCGCGTGGGCGTTGTATTCGAGCGCGCGGTCGAACGGCTTGTTGGCCAGGCCCTGGGCGACGATCCAGGTCAGCGCCAGGCTGATGGGCCACAGCAGCAGCAGCGGCGTGAGCATCCAGTCCAGGATCTCGCCGAACAGGGAGCGCTGCTCGCGGTGAAAGAACTTCATGGGCGGGGTGCTGCTGCGCTCGGCCAGTCACGCGCGGCGGCGCTGGCACCCGTGGGGCTGGGCGCGCGGCGCATGCGGTTCAGCCGGGAATCTTTTCCAGGCAATAGCCCAGGCCGCGCACCGTGGCGATGCGGATCGGCCCGCGCTCTATCTTCTTGCGCAGGCGGTGGATGTAGACCTCGATGGCGTTGTTGCTCACCTCCTCGCCCCACTCGCACAGGCGCTCGACGAGCTGCTCCTTGCTGACCAGGCGGCCGGCGCGCTGCAACAGCACCTCAAGCAGCCCCAGCTCGCGCGCGGACAGCTCGACCAGCTTGCCGTCGATGGTGGCCACGCGCCCGGCCTGGTCGTAGACCAGCGGGCCGTGCTTGATCATCGCGCTGGTGCTGCCCATGCCGCGGCGCGTGAGCGCACGCACGCGCGCCTCCAGCTCCTGCAGCGAGAACGGCTTGGCCATGTAGTCGTCGGCGCCGTAGTCCAGCCCCTTGACCCGCTCGTCCACGCTGTCGGCCGCCGTCAGGATCAGCACCGGCAGCGCCGACCCGCGCCCGCGCAGGCGCTTCAAGACCTCCAGCCCGTGCATCTTGGGCAGGCCCAGGTCGAGGATGAGCAGGTCGAATTCGTTGTTGGTCATCAGGGCGGCGTCGGCCTCGGTGCCGCTGGACACCTGGTCGACCACCGCGCCCGATCCGCGCAGCGAGCGCAACAGCCCATCGGCCAGCACTTGGTCGTCTTCAGCAATCAAGATGCGCATATCACTTCTCCTCGGCGCCCCGGCGGCCCGGCATGGTCAGGTGATTCTAGAAGCTGGCGCGCCCTGCCCTGGCGGATCCGGCAGGCCGGCGGCATAGGCTTCCAGCCCCAGCGCGACGACGGTGGCCACGTCCTGGCCCACCTCGGCGCGAAACTCCGCCTGCGCCTGCGCGACCGCGCGCTCGAACGCCTGCAGCCAATCGAGCCCCAGCGGCGTGAAGCACACGCGCCGCGCGCGCGCGTCCAGCCGATCGACCTGGCGCGTGACCAGGCCCCAGGCCTCGCACTGCACGACGAGGTCGTGCATGGCCTGGCGCGTCATGCCGGCGCGCTGCGCCAGCGCTGCAATGCGCTCGCCGCGCAGTGGCAGGTGGCGGGTGATGTGGACGATGGCCGCGCCCACCTGCTCGCGCGCGGCCAGGTTGGACAGCGCCAGCGGCGCCTCGCAGCTGGCGGCCATCAGCTGCAATACGCGCGCGTCGAACCGGCGCAGCGCATGGCCCAGCAGCCAGCCCAGGTGCGCCTGGCGCCAGCGGTCGTCGGGTGCGGTAGACAAATCCATCGCATTATTGTCAGGCAAACTGACTATTTATAGGATGTTTTACCGGAAAGTCTCGCCTAAACTACTGTTCATGTACACAGCCTGTAAATCATCACAGGCACACCCAATCACCATCACCGGGAGCTTTCCATGGACGCCACCACCAAGGGCAATACCGCCGCCCAAAGCGAAAAAGCCAAGGCCTTGCAGGCCGCACTCGCGCAGATCGAGAAACAGTTCGGCAAGGGCACGATCATGCGCCTGGGCGAGGGCGAGGCCATCGACGACATCCAGGTCGTCTCCACCGGCTCGCTGGGTCTGGACGTGGCGCTGGGCGTGGGCGGCCTGCCGCGCGGGCGCGTGATCGAGATCTACGGCCCCGAATCCTCGGGCAAGACCACGCTGACGCTGCAGGTCATTGCCGAGATGCAGAAACAGGGCGGCACCTGCGCCTTCGTCGACGCCGAGCACGCGCTGGACGTGCAGTACGCCAGCAAGCTGGGCGTGCAGCTGTCCGACCTGCTGATCAGCCAGCCCGACACCGGCGAGCAGGCGCTGGAGATCGTCGACTCGCTGGTGCGCTCGGGCGCGGTCGACCTGATCGTCGTCGACTCGGTCGCCGCGCTCACGCCCAAGGCCGAGATCGAGGGCGAGATGGGCGACTCGCTGCCCGGCCTGCAGGCGCGATTGATGAGCCAGGCGCTGCGCAAGCTCACCGCCACGATCAAGAAGACCAACTGCATGGTCATCTTCATCAACCAGATCCGCATGAAGATCGGCGTGATGTTCGGCAGCCCCGAGACCACCACCGGCGGCAACGCGCTGAAGTTCTACGCCTCGGTGCGCCTGGACATCCGCCGCATCGGCACCATCAAGAAGGGCGACGAGGCCATTGGCAACGAGACCCGCGTCAAGGTGGTCAAGAACAAGGTCAGCCCACCATTCAAGCAGGCCGAGTTCGACATCCTCTACGGCACGGGCATCTCGCGCCTGGGCGAGATCATCGACATGGGCGTGAACGCCCGCATCCTGGAGAAAAGCGGCGCCTGGTATTCGTACAACGGCGAGAAGATCGGCCAGGGCCGCGACAACGCCCGCGAATTCCTGCGCGAGAACCAGGGCCTGGCGTACGAGATCGAGAACAAGGTGCGCGACAGCCTGGGCGTGGCGCCGCTGCCACCGATGGCCGCCGCCCCCGTGATCGCGCCCGCGGCCGACGCCCCGAGCGAGGCCAAGCCGGCGCGCGGCAAGAAGGAAGCCGAGCAGTAATTGCGCTCCGATGGCATTCGCCCCGCTCTCGCTGAAGGGCCGCGCACTGCGCCTGCTGTCGCAACGCGAGCACTCGCGCAGCGAGCTCGAAGCCAAGCTGCAACGCCACGTGCAGGAGGGCGACGACTTGGCTGCACTGCTCGACGACCTGCAGGCCAAGGACTTCATCAACGCGCAGCGCGTGGCCGACTCGGTCGTCCACCGCCGCGCGCCGCGCCTGGGCACGCAGCGCGTGCTGCAGGAACTGCGGCGCAAGGGCCTGGACGAAGACCTGGTGCGCAGCGCCGCCGTGCAGCTGGCCGCCAGCGAGCTGGAGCGCGCCACCGCCGTGTGGCGCCAGCGCTTTGGCAGTGCACCCCCGCCGGGCACGCCCCAGGAGCGTGCGCGCCAGATGCGCTTTCTCGCCGCGCGCGGGTTCTCCGGCGACGTGGTGCGGCGGGTGGTGCGGGCGGGGCCGGGGGAGGATGAGGCTTGACGGTGGTCGCCGCGACCGGCCGGCAGCATTGGCTGGCATCGCTGCGGGGGCGCTGGTTTTTATTGTTGCTTTGATTGTTGAGGTGGCTGGCCGGGTCTCGCCCCGGCGAGCGAGGCACTTTTCTTTGCTTCGCCAAAGAAAAGTACCCAAAAGAAAGGCGACCCTGCTGTACGCGTCCCCTTCGCTGCGCTACGGGGCAACCTGCGATGCTCGATCACGGGGCGCGCCGTGGAACTCGCTACGCGCTGACGCGCTTCGCTCAAACAGCCACGGCAAGTCAGACCACGAAGGCTGGCGTCCTGCGGCGCCAGCCCGCCCCGCGCTCTGCGCTTCTCGGCACGTACAGAAGGGGGTGGGCACGGGCCATCGCTGCGCTCGGCCCCTTCGGGCGCAGGCGCTATGCGCCGCGCAATGTTGGGCCGAGCGCAGCGATGGCCCGTATTCGGCTTTCCCCCTTGAGGCTGCGCCTGGGGCGGGCGGTTTGTGCGGTGGCAGGTGTGCCGCAGGACACACCTGCATCGTCATCTGACTTGCCGTGGCTGTCTGAGCGCAGCGCCGGGGCCGCAGACTTGGGGTCGTCTTTTCTTTGCTTACTTTCTTTTGGCGAAGCAAAAGAAAGTGAGGCGCCCGCCGGGGCGAAACCCGGCCAGCCACATCCAAACCACCCCACCCAAACTACCAATAAACCCGCCCCACCCGCTTCACATTGCACAACAGCTCGTAAGCAATCGTCCCCGCCGCCGCCGCAACGTCGTTGACGCTCACCTGCCGCCCCCACAGCTCGACCTGCGAGCCCGGCCCCGCCTCGGGCAGATCGGTCAGGTCGACGGTCAGCATGTCCATCGCCACCCGACCAATGATGCGGCTGGCGCACCCACCAACAGCCACCGGCGTGCCCGTGTGCGCGGTACGTGGATAGCCGTCGGCATAGCCCATGGCCACCAGGCCGACGCGTGTGGGACGGTCGGCGACGAAGCTGCCGCCGTAGCCCAGGGCCTCGCCCGCGGGGATCCAGCGCTCGGCAAAGACCTCGCTGGTGAGTTGCATGACCGGCTGCAGCACGTCGGACGGCGTGCCGCGCGGGTCGGCGCCGTAGAGCATGATGCCGGGCCGTGCCCAATCCTGGTGCGCACCCTTCCAGCACAGCACGCCGGCTGAGTTGGCCACGCTGCGCGGCCCGGGCAGGCCATGCGTTGCAGCCTCGAAGACGGCCAGCTGCCTTTCCGTTGCCAGGTTGTCGGGCTCGTCGGCCGAGGCCAGGTGGGTCATGAGCGTGGTGCTGGCCACCTGCTCGCAGTCGGCCAGGCGCTGCCAGAACGGCCGGGTCTGATCGGGAGCGATGCCGGCACGGTGCATGCCGGTGTCGATCTTGAGCCAGGCATGCACCGCAGTCCCGCCGCGCAGCGATTCGAGCATGCGCAGCTGCTCCTCCTGGTGCACCACCAGCCACAGGCCGTGCTGGCGAGCAAGCTCCACGTCTCCTATGTCGAAGGCGCCTTCGAGCACCAGGATGGGCTGCTCGCGGATGCCCGCCTCGCGCAGCTCCAGCGCCTCTTGCGCGAAGGCCACGGCAAAGGCGTCGGCCACGCCAGCCAGGGCCCGGGCGCATTGCACCGCCCCGTGGCCGTAGGCGTTGGCCTTGAGCGTGGCTGCCGCCCGGCCGCCGTGCACGGCCTTGGCGTGGGCGTAGTTGGCGCGCAGCGCGGCCAGGTCAAAGGTCGCCTGGGCCGGGCGGCTCATGCGACTTTGCCGGCGGCGTGGCGCACAGGCAGCGCCGGGGCGCTGCGCAGGTAGCGGTCGACCGACAGGCCGTCGGTGGATATCTCTGTCTTGCGGCCTGTGACGATGTCGGCCAGCAGCCGGCCCGAGCCGCAGGCCATGGTCCAGCCCAGCGTGCCGTGGCCGGTGTTCAGGAACAAATTCTTGTGCGGTGTGCGGCCGACGATGGGCGTGCTGTCGGGCGTCATCGGGCGCAGGCCGGTCCAGAATTCGGCGCGCGCCAGGTCGCCGCCGGGGAAGAGCTGGTTGGTGACCATCTCCAGCGTCTTGCGGCGCTGCGGGCGCAGCGTCTTGTCGAAGCCGGCCAGCTCGGCCATGCCGCCGACGCGGATGCGGCTATCAAAGCGCGTCAGCGCAATCTTGTAGGTCTCGTCGAGCACCGTGGAGACGGGCGCGAGCGCCTCGTCCCGGATCGGGATGGTGAGCGAGTAGCCCTTGACCGGGTAGACCGGAATGTCCAGCCCAGTCGACAGCAACAGCTGGCGCGAGTAGCTGCCCATGGCCAGCACGTAGCGGTCGGCCTTGACCACCTCGCGCTCGGGCGTGGCCAGCTGCACGCCGCTGACCGCGCCCTGGCCGTCGAACAGCAGCCAGTCGACGCTGGTGTTGAAGCGGAACTTCACGCCCAGCTCCTGCGCCATGCGCGCCAGCGCGTTGGTGAACTTGTAGCAGTCGCCGGTCTCGTCCTGCGGCAGGCGCAGGCCGCCGGCAATCGGGGCGCTGGCACACGCCAGCGCGGGCTCGGCCTGGCACACGCCTTCTCGGTCGAGCAGTTCGTAGTCGATGCCGCATTCCTTGAGCACGTCGATGTCGCGCTGGGCCTGATCCACTTGGCTTTGCGAGCGAAACAGCTGCAGCGTGCCGGCCTGGCGCCCTTCATATTCGATACCGGTGTCAGCGCGCAACTGGGCTATGCAATGGCTGCTGTAGTTGGACAAGCGCAGCATGCGCTCCTTGTTGACCGCATAGCGCTCGGCCGAGCAGTTGCGCAGCATCTGCACCATCCAGCGCAACTGGAACAGCGTGCCATCGGGACGGATGGCCAGCGGCGCGTGTTTCTCGAACATCCACTTGAGCGCCTTGGTCGGGATGCCGGGCGCGCCCCAGGGCGTCGAGTAGCCGAACGAGACCTGGCCCGCATTGGCAAAGCTGGTGTCGAGCGCCGGGCCGTCCTGGCGGTCGATCACGGTGACTTCGGCGCCCGCGCGGGCGAGGTAGTAGGCGGTGGTCACGCCGATAACGCCAGAACCCAATACGACAACTTTCACGACCTGTCTCCGTTATGAGGTTGATGGTCGTGACTTTAGGGATTTCCACGCGGATCTTTTGCTGAAATCAAGCACTTGCACGGCAATAATTGCTGCACATCTTTGAAAACACGGGTTTTGCCAGCAATGTTTGAACTCGACACGATAGATCGGCGCATTCTGGCGCTGCTGCAGCAGGACGGACGCCTGACCATGACCGAGCTGGGCGAGCGCGTGGGCCTGTCCACCTCGCCATGCTCGCAACGCGTCAAGCGCCTGGAGGCGCAGGGCGTGATCATGGGCTACCACGCGCGCGTCAACCCACAGGCTCTGGGCAAGAAGATGCTGGTGTTCGTCGAGATCACGCTGGCCGAGAAGTCCGAGCAGATCTTCAAGAAGGTGCGCGACGAATTGCAGAACATGCCCGAGGTGCTGGAATGCCATTTGATCTCGGGCAGCTTCGACTACCTGGTCAAGGCGCGGCTGGCGGGCATGTCGGAGTACCGCGCGCTGCTGGGCACCATCCTGCAGCGCATGCCCGTGCCGGCGCAGTCCAACAGCTACGTGGCGATCGAGGAAGTCAAGGAAAGCTTCACGCTGGCCACCGACGCGCGGCGCTGATCACAGGCGTTCGAGCAGCCCCTGCACGATGTGGTCGGCATAGGGGCGCGCCACCTCGCGCACGAAGTGCGAAAAGTCCACGTGCGCGCTGTCGTCGGCGCGGTCGGAGATGGTGCGCACCGCGGCAAACGGCAGGCCGTAGTCGCGGCAGACCTGGGCGACGGCCGCGCCCTCCATCTCGACGGCCAGCACCGCATGGCCCGCGCCGGTGAGCGCGCTGCACAGCGCATCCGACTCGGCCGAGGTGCTGACGAAGCGATCACCGCTGACGACCAGCCCCGCATGCGCCCGCGCCGCATGGCGGTGTGCCACGCCGGGCGCTGCCGCGGGCACGTAGCCGGCGCCCGGCTGCGCCAGATAAGCCTGCGCCGCGTCCTGCAGCGCCGCGCTCAGGCGAGCGTCGCAGGCCATCACCGCGGTGCCATAGCCCGGCAGCTCCCAGCGCGGGAAGATGGGCGAGGCGTCCATGTCGTGCTGTAGATAGCTGCGCGCCACCACCACGTCACCCACCTGCACGCCTGCGCCCAGGCCGCCGGCAACGCCGGTGAAGACCAGCTGGCGCGCGCCAAAGCGCTCGGCCAGCAGCGTGGCCGTCGTCGCCGCGGCCACCTTGCCGATGCCCGACAGCGCCAGCACCACCGCGTGGCCGTGCAGCCGGCCGCGCCAGAACTGGCGGCCGGCATGCGTCGTGCATTCGGGTGCGTGCAGGGCCTGCACCAGGCTGCCCTGCTCTTCGGGCAAGGCGCTCAAGATGGCAATCGTCATGGCTTCGGATAGGTGTGCGCCGGCGCGGCAGGCGAGAAAAAGCCGGGATTATCCCGGCTGCTGATGAACGCTTGCGCAGCGCCGCTTATTTGCGGTCGCGCAGTTCGCGCCGCAGTATCTTGCCCACCGGCGTCTTGGGCAGGTCGGTGCGGAACTCGATGACCTTGGGCCGCTTGTAGCCGGTAAGGTTGTCGTGGCAAAAAGCCTTGACCTGCTCCTCGGTCAGATTCGGATCCTTCTTGACGATGACGAGCTTGACCGCCTCGCCGGTTTTCTCGTCCGGAATGCCGACGACCGCGCATTCAAGCACGCCGGGCATCAGCGCGATCACGTCCTCGACCTCGTTGGGATAGACGTTGAAGCCGCTGACCAGCACCATGTCCTTCTTGCGGTCGACCACCTTGAAGTAGCCGCGCGCATCCACCACGCCGATGTCGCCAGTACGAAAGTAACCGTCGGCCGTCATGACCTTGGCAGTCTCGTCCGGGCGCTGCCAGTAGCCGGCCATGACCTGCGGGCCCTTGATCGCGATCTCGCCGGGCTGGCCGCTGGCCGAGATGTCGTTGCCCTCCTCGTCGACGATGCGCATCCAGGTGCTGGGCAGCGGCACGCCGATGGTGCCCGAAAACTCGGTCGCTGTGACCGGGTTGCAGCTGACCGAGGGGCTGGTCTCCGACAGGCCGTAGCCCTCGCAGATCGGGCAGCCGGTCTTGTCCAGCCACAGCTTGGCAACGGCCGCCTGCACCGCCATGCCGCCGCCGACCGATACCTTCAGGTGGCTCCAGTCCACGGTGTTGAAGTCGGGATGATTGGCCAGACCGTTGAACAGCGTGTTGACCGCCGGGAAGCTGTGAAAGCGGTGCTTGGCCAGCTCCTTGAGCGTGGCCGCCAGGTCGCGCGGATTGGGAATCAGAATGGTTTTGCCGCCGGTGCGCATCGACAACATCATGTTCACCGTGAACGCGAAGATGTGGTACAGCGGCAGCGCACATACGGCCGTGGGCTGCTCGCCGGCCGGCAGCTTCTGCATGGCCGGCTCGTTCCAGGCCTCGGACTGCAGCACGTTGGCAATGATGTTGCGATGCAGCAGCACCGCACCCTTGGAGACGCCGGTCGTGCCGCCGGTGTATTGCAGCAACGCAACGTCGTCGGGCTGCAGCGTCGGCGCGGTGAAGCTGGCCCCGGCGCCCTTGGCCAGCGCGTCGTTGAAATGCACCGCCTGCGGCAGCGAGAACGGCGGCACCAGCTTCTTGACGTGGCGCACGACGTAATTGACCAGCGTGCCCTTGAGCGTGCCCAACAGGTCGCCCATGGCGCACAGCACCACGTGCTGAACCTGCGTATTGGCAATGCAGGCCTGCAGTGTCGCGGCAAAGTTCTCGATGATGACGATGGCCTTGGCGCCCGAGTCCTTGAGCTGGTGCTCCAGCTCGCGCGGCGTGTACAGCGGGTTGACGTTGACGACGACGAAGCCCGCGCGCAGCACCGCAGCCACGGCCACCGGGTATTGCGGCACGTTGGGCATCATCAGCGCCACGCGGTCGCCGCGCGCGAGGCCCAGGCTTTGCAGGTAGGCGGCGAACTGCCGGCTGAGCGCATCGGTCTGGCCGTAGCTGACGTCCTTGCCCATGAAGCTGTACGCCGTGCGGTCTGCGTACTCGGTGAAGGCCTGCTCCATCAGCTGCACCAGCGATTGGTATTGCGTCGGGTCGATGTCGGCAGGCACGCCCTGGGGGTAGGCGGCGAGCCAGGGGCGATCGGTCATTGCTGCCTCCTGTCGTATGGATCGAACGAACGACGACCGTGCCGAAAATTTTGGCACGGTCGTGCTTTTTTACGTAACAGATTATGCCCTGTTACGTGTCACGCCTTCAATGCGACCAGAACCTCGTCGAGCATCTTCTTGGCGTCGCCGAACAGCATGCGGTTGTTCTCCTTGTAGAACAACGGGTTGTCCACGCCGGCGTAGCCCGAGGCCATCGAGCGCTTCATCACGATGGAGTGGCGCGCCTTCCACACTTCGAGCACCGGCATGCCGGCAATCGGGCTTTCCGGGTCTTCCAGCGCGCTGGGGTTGACGATGTCGTTGGCGCCAATGACCATGGCCACGTCGGCGTCGGGGAACTCCTCGTTGATCTCGTCCATCTCCATCACGATGTCGTAGGGCACCTTGGCCTCGGCCAGCAGCACGTTCATGTGGCCCGGCATGCGCCCGGCCACCGGGTGGATCGCGAAGTGCACCTCGACGCCCTTGTCGCGCAGCGTCTGGGTGATCTCGTAGACCGTGTGCTGCGCCTGCGCCACGGCCATGCCGTAGCCGGGCACGATGATGACGCGCTTGGCCTCGCGCAGCAGCTCGGCGGTCTCTGCCGCGCTCACCGGCACCACCTCGCCCTGGGGCTCGGCGGCGTCGCCCTTCTTGGCCGCTGCACCGCCACCCGAGCCAAAGCCGCCGGCGATCACGCTGATGAAGTTGCGATTCATCGCGTTGCACATGATGTAGGACAAGATGGCGCCGCTGGAGCCCACCAGCGCGCCGGTGACGATCAGCAGGTCGTTGCTGAGCATGAAGCCCGTGGCCGCCGCCGCCCAGCCCGAGTAGCTGTTGAGCATGGAGATCACCACCGGCATGTCTGCGCCGCCGATGGCCATGATCATGTGGATGCCCAGCAGCACGGCGATCACCGTCATGATGAGCAGCGGCGTCATGCCGGCCTGCACGTCGGGCGCAGCAAGGAACTGCCGGCCAAACCAGACCATCGCCAGCAACGCCACCAGGTTGATCCAGTGGCGCGCGGGCAGCAGCACGGGCTTGCCGCCGATCTTGCCCGAGAGCTTGCCAAACGCGATGACCGAGCCCGAGAAGGTGTATGCGCCGATCAGGATGCCGAGGTAGATCTCCACCTCGTGAATGGTCTTCTCTGCCCCCTCGAACTGGAGCGAGGTGTCGACATAGCTGGCAAAGCCCACGATACAGGCCGCCAGGCCGACCAGGCTGTGCATCAGCGCGATCAGCTCGGGCATTTGCGTCATCTTGACGATGCGCGCGGCCCACAGGCCGATGCCGCCGCCGATCACCAGCGCACCGATGATCCAGGCGTAGCCCTCGGCGCCGACGCGCGGGCCGAACACGGTGGCCAGCACGGCAATCGCCATGCCGATCATGCCCAGCAGGTTGCCGCGGCGCGCGGTTTCGGGGTTGGAGAGCCCTCCCAGGCTCAGGATGAAGAGGATGGCCGCTCCCAGGTAGGCCACCGACACAAGACTTGGGGACATGGTTGTTCTTGCCTCTCGTGCTTATTTGCGGAACATCGCCAGCATGCGGCGCGTGACGGCAAAGCCGCCGAACATGTTGATGCCGGTGAGCACCAGGGCGGCAAAGGCCAGCCACAGAATCAGCCCGTCGGGGCGCCCGCTGGCACCCGTATCGGGCGGCGCGATCTGCACCAGCGCGCCGATGGCGATGATGCTGGAGATGGCGTTGGTGACGCTCATCAGCGGCGTGTGCAGCGACGGCGTGACGTTCCACACCACCATGTAGCCGATGAAGCAGGCCAGCACGAACACCGTGAAGTGCCCCAGGAAGGCCTCGGGCGCGTAGACGCCAATGGCCCAGAACAGCACTGCGAGCACCGCAAAGACGATGGTCAGCGCCTTGGCCGACATCGGCTCGCCTGGCCCGTGGGCGGACTTCTTCTCGGCCACCGGCGCGGCGGCCGCCTTGGGCGCGGGTGCGGGCGGCGCCTTGAGCGGCGGCGCTGGCCAGGTGATGACGCCGTCCCGGGTGACGGTCAGCCCGCGGATCGCGTCGTCCTCCATGTTGACCACGGCTATGCCGTCCTTGGCCTTGCACAGCTCTTCCGTCAGGCGCAGCAGGTTGTTGGCGTACAGCGTGGACGACTGCTTGGCCAGGCGCGACGGCAGGTCGGTGTAGCCGATGATGGTCACGCCGTGGCGCACCACGGCCTCGCCCGGCACCGTGAGCTCGCAGTTGCCACCCTGCTCGGCGGCCATGTCGACGATGACGCTGCCCGGCTTCATGCTCTGCACCATCTCGGCGGTGATGAGCTTGGGTGCGGGCTTGCCCGGGATCAGCGCCGTCGTGATGATGATGTCCGCATCCTTGGCCTGGCTTGCGTACATCTGACGCTGCGCGGCCTGGAAGCCCTCACTCATGACCTTGGCGTAGCCGCCGCCGCCCGAGCCGTCCTCCTCGTAGTCGACCTTGACGAACTCGCCGCCCAGCGACTTGACCTGGTCGGCCACCTCGGCGCGCGTGTCGTTGGCGCGCACGATGGCGCCCAGGTTGGCCGCCGTGCCGATGGCGGCCAGCCCCGCGACGCCCGCGCCGGCGATGAACACCTTGGCTGGCGGCACCTTGCCCGCGGCGGTGATCTGGCCATTGAAGTAGCGCCCGAACGCGTTGGCCGCCTCGATCACCGCGCGGTAGCCCGACACGCCGGCGGTGGAGGTGAGGGCGTCCATCTTCTGCGCGCGGCTCAGCGTGCGCGGCAGGCAGTCGATGGCCAGCACGGTAGCGCGCTTGGCGGTCAGCTGCGCCATCAGCTCGGGGTTTTGCGCCGGCCAGACGAAGCCGATCAGCGTGCCACCCTCGCGCATCAGCGCGACCTCGTCACTGCTGGGCGGGCGCACCTTGAGCACGATGTCGCTGGCGGTCCACAGCGCGGCCGCGTCGGGAAGCACCTCGGCGCCTGCGGCGCGGTAGGCGTCGTCGCTGAAGTTGGCGCCGTCACCGGCGCCCGCCTCGACGGCCACGGAAAAGCCGAGCTTGATGAGTTTTTCCACTACGTCGGGCACGGTGGCGACGCGCTTTTCTCCCGGGAATATCTCCCGGGGCACGCCGATGCGCTGCCCCACTGGCACGGGGTTGGTCTGCATGGATCGCTCCTTTGAGTTTTGAATTCTTTCCCCCGGCCTGCCCGGCCCGGGTGCCCAAGGACTGAACCCATGCTCCTGCCCCTGTTTCGGCAATCTGACCAAGAGCTTACATGAAGAAGCCGCTTTGCCCTTTCGCCTGAACGAGGGTTGACAGCCGCCAAAACAAAAAAAACAACGCTGCGTCACAGCGGCGAAGCGCGCCGCCCGGCCGGCGCATCCAACGTGGGGCACAGCTCAAAAAAACGGCAGCCCGCAGGCTGCCGTCGATGCGCATGCCAACTGGACGTCAGAGGCCGAGAATAAATTGGCCGTGCCCGAGAGGCGCGCCAAAACGCACCCAACCGAGGCTGAGTGCTGCGGCTCCAGCACGAAGAAGGTCAGCCTCTGGCTGGCCTGCGCCCTGCAAGGGCAA
>PGEI01000063.1 GCA_002894305.1 Comamonadaceae bacterium CD01 | reverse complement strand
CCGCTTTGGCGGGGCAACGGGCCCCATGGGGAGACCTTGAACACGTTCTAAGAATTGCTCCAGCACCAGCGCTTCGCTCCTCGGGTTGGGTGCGATGCCCTGCGCACCGCGCGGCGAAGTCTCGGGTGCGGCGGCGGCCGCGTCTTGGAAAAAAAGAACCCGCGGAGCGCCGGCGGCGGCGTCAGTCGTGCTGGTGGCTGTGCTGGCCGGCGTGCTGATAGCGGCGCGGAGTGGCCGCGACGCGTTCGTGGAAGCTGTGATGGAAATGGCTCTGGTCGTAAAAACCGACTTCGTGGGCCACGGCGGCCAGGGGTTTGCCCGCACGCAGTCGCTGCCGGGCCGCGTTGATGCGCAGGTCGATCTGGTAGGCGTGGGGCGTGAGGCCGGTGGCCGCGCGCATCGCCCGCGTCAGCGCCTGGGGCGTCATGCCCGCCAGCTGCGCCAGCGTGGGCAGCGGCCAGGGGTCGCAGGGGCGTTCGTGCAGCGCCGACAGCACGCGCGCGACGGCGGCGCTGGGGCGGGCGGGCCCGGGGACGGGCAGGGCGTCATGCCGCCAGGCTCCGTGCAGCAAAAAGTCCGTCAGGGCCTGGGCCTTGTGCGCGGCGGGCGCGCTGGAAAACAGCGTGGCGTTGAGCGTGCAAAACGCCCCATAGGCCACGGCCGAATGCAAAACATGGGCCTGCCCCGGCAGGCCGGACGCGCCGCCGTGCTGCAGCACTTGTGCCGCCCAGGCGGCGTCCAGGTGCAGCATCTGGTAGCTCCAGGTGCTGCCCGGCACGGGGTTGCAGGCGTGAACGCGGCCGGCCGGCACGCTCACCAGGCTGCCGGCCGCGAGCGGCGTGCTGTGTCCACTGCTGCGAAAGATGCTCTCGCCCTCATCGACCACGCCGATGGACAGCGTGGCATGGCTGTGGGCGCGGTAGCAGGCGCGGCTGTGCTGGGCGCGCCGGGACTCGGCGAAGGGCAGGGCCGGGTCGCGCCAGAATTGGGGTTGTGCCGAAGGCAAAGCGTTCACGGTGGGTGGTTTACAGCCCCGCAGCGGCACGCAGTGCCGCTGCCTTGTCCGTACGTTCCCAGGTGAACTCGGGCTCTTCGCGGCCGAAGTGGCCGTAGGCGGCGGTCTTGGCGTAGATGGGGCGCAGCAGGTCGAGCATCTGGATGATGCCCTTGGGGCGCAGGTCGAAATGCTCGGCCACCAGCTGGGCGATCCTGTCGTCGGCGATGACGCCCGTGCCTTCGGTGTAGACGGTGATGTTCATCGGCCGTGCCACGCCGATGGCGTAGGCCAGCTGCACCTGGCACTGGCGCGCCAGGCCCGCGGCGACCACGTTCTTGGCGACGTAGCGTGCGGCGTAGGCGGCAGAGCGGTCGACCTTGGTCGGATCCTTGCCAGAGAACGCGCCACCGCCGTGCGGGCAGGCGCCGCCGTAGGTGTCCACGATGATCTTGCGTCCGGTCAGGCCGCAGTCGCCCTGCGGGCCGCCGACGACGAAGCGGCCGGTGGGGTTGATCAGGTACTTGGTGTCCTTGAGCCACTCGGCGGGCAGCACCGGCTTGATGATCTCCTCGATGATGGCCTCGGTGAAGCTGGCCTTCATCCGGGTGGCGGTTTCGCTCTGGTCGGGGCTGTGCTGGGTGGACAGCACGACGGTGTCGATTGAGTGCGGCTTGCCGTCGACGTAGCGCATCGTCACCTGGCTCTTGGCGTCGGGGCGTAGGAAGGGCAGGCGGCCGTCTTTTCGCAACTGGGCCTGGCGTTCGACCAGGCGGTGCGCGTAGTGGATGGGCGCGGGCATCAGCTCGGGCGTCTCGTCGCAGGCGTAGCCGAACATCAGGCCCTGGTCGCCGGCGCCGGTGTTCAGGTGGTCGTCGCTGGCATGGTTCACGCCCTGGGCGATGTCGTTGCTCTGCTTGTCGTAGGCGACGAGCACTGCGCAGCCCTTGTAATCGATGCCGTACTCGGTGTTGTCGTAGCCGATGCGGCGGATGGTGTCGCGCGCGATCTGGATGTAGTCGGGCGTGGGCGCATCGGACTTGATGCTGATCTCGCCGGCCAGCACGACCAGGCCGGTGTTGGTCAGCGTCTCGGCGGCCACGCGGCCGCGCGAATCGACGGTGAGGATGGCGTCCAGGATGGCGTCCGAGATCTGGTCGGCGACCTTGTCGGGATGGCCTTCGGAGACGGATTCGGAAGTAAAGAGAAAGTCGTTCGCCATTTGAATAAACTCCTGTGTTTTCGGCTTTTGGGGCGTTGCCCACAGCCTTTGGAGTCTGAGGCGAACGCTTTAGCAGTGGTGTTTAACGTCGCCCTGCAAGTTGCTCGGGTTAACTCAGCGACATCCGACATTCTAATGCAGCCCCTGTTTCGCCTTTTTGCCGTCATGCCTTTGTGGCTGGTGCACGCCGTCGGTGCACTGCTGGGCTGGCTGGCGTTTGCCGCGTCGCCCACCTATCGGCGCCGCTTTCTGGCCAACGCCGCCCAGGCCGGCTACCGCTTCGCCCAGGTGCGCGCCGCCGTGGCGCATGCCGGGCGCATGGTGGCCGAGGCGCCGCGCCTGTGGCAGGGCGACGCGCTGCCGCCGTGCGAGGTGCGCGGTGCTGATTGCGTCGAGCAGGCCTGGGCCGCAGGCAAGGGCATCGTGTTTCTGACGCCGCACATCGGCTGTTTCGAGCTGTCGGTGCAGGAGGGCGCGCGGCGCTGGGCGCCCGCGCATGGGCCGTTCACCATTCTCTACCGCCCGGCGCGCCAGCCGTGGCTGGCGCGGGTGATGGAGGGCGCGCGCAGCCGGGGCGGCATCCAGGCGGTGCCGACCACCCTGCACGGCGTGCGCCAAATGATCAAGGCGCTGCGCGCCGGGCGTGCCGTCGGTCTGCTGCCCGACCAGGTACCGCCCGAGGGGCTGGGCCAATGGGCGCCGTTCTTCGGCCGCCAGGCCTACACGATGACGCTGGCCGCGCGCCTGGCGCAGCAGACCGGTGCCGCCGTGATCCTGGCGCGCTGTGAGCGGCTGGTGCGCGGGCGTGGCTATGTGCTGCACCTGCAGGCATTGGAGTCGGCACTGGGTGCGCCGCTGGCGCCTACACTCGACGCCGCCGTGCTGCAGATCAACCAGGCCATGGAATTCCTGATTCGCCAATCTCCCGAGCAATACCTGTGGGGCTATGCGCGCTACAAGCGGCCGCGCCCACTGAATCCGTCCGCCCCCGCTCCCGCGGAGCCGTCGGCATGAAGGCGCGGCTGGGGATTGCGCTGCTCAACCTGCTCGGGCGCCTGCCGCTGCCCTGGCTGCGCGCGCTCGGCGGCTTCATCGGCCGCGTGCTGTTCGTGCTGGCCAGGCCGCGGCGCAAGGTGGTGCTGCGCAACCTCGCGCTGTGTTTTCCCGAGGCGAGCGAGGCGCAGCGCCGGGCCTGGGCGCGCGAGACCTTCGAGGTGTTCTGCCAGACCTTTCTGGATCGCGGCTGGCTGTGGAGCGGCTCCGAGGCGCTGGTGCGCTCGCGCGTCACACTCGCCGGCGCGGTGCATGAGCTGGACGGCGACGCACCGACCATCGTCTTCGCGCCGCATTTCTACAGCATGGACGCGGGCGGCCTGGCGCTGCCGCTCAACACCACGCGCGAGTTCACCTCGATCTTCGCCACCCACCCCAACCCGGTGCTGGACGCCTGGTTCATGAACGGGCGCCAGCGTTTCGGCAAGGTGGCGATGCTCAACCGCGCCGACGGTGTCAAGCCCATCATCCAGTGCCTGCGCAAGGGCGGGCTGCTGTACCTGCTGCCCGACATGGACTATGGCCCGACCGATTCGGTCTTCGTGCCGTTCTTCGCGGTGCCCGAGACGGCGACGATTCCGTCGCTGTCGCGCTTTGCCCGCCTGGGCCGGGCCAAGGTGGTGGCGCTGTACAGCCGCATGACGCCGCAGGGCTACGAGGCGTGGCTGACGCCGGCGTGGGAGCATTTCCCGACCGACGATCATGTGGCCGACACCGCGCGCATGAACCGCGAGCTGGAGGTGGCGATCCGCACCATGCCGGCGCAGTACTACTGGGTGCACAAGCGCTTCAAGACGCGACCCGAGGGGCAGGCATCGTTTTATCGGTAAATCCGGCTCAAACCCTTGTGGAGCAATTGGGCGAAGCTATTTTTTGAATAGCAAAAAATCCTGCACCGCCTGCTGCACCAGCAAGGGTTTTTCGTGCACCAGCCAGTGGGAGGCGCCGGCGACCGGCTGCACCACCAGGCGCGGTACCCAGTCCTGCAGGCCGTCCAGCAGCGCGGGCAGCAGGGCGGGGTCGTCCATGCCCCACAGTACCCGCGTCGGCACGTCGATGCGCAGCATCTCGGGCGGCAGCCGCACCGAGGCCGCGCCCGAGTCGCCCGCGCGTGGCGGGCGAAGCGGACTGGCGCGGTAGTAGTTGCACGCGCCGGCCAGGCCCTGCTGCCACAGTGTGCGGTATTGGGCGCGCATCGCGGGCGTGAGCCAGACGGGTGGCTGGCCGGCCGGGTCGTCGAAGAAGGCGAACAGGCGGCGGAAGTCGTCCTCGGCCAGCAGCGCCTCGGCGTCCGGGCGACACAGGAAATGCATGTACTGGCTGGCCGCCTGCTGCGCCGGGTTGTGCGCCAGTTCGCGGACAAAGGCGCCGGGGTGGGGCGCGTTGATGATCAACAGGCGATCGAGTAGCGCCGGGTGCTGGTTGGCAACGGCCCAGGCGACGGCGCCGCCCCAGTCATGCGCCACCAGGCAGGCCAGCGGCGCGCCGGCGCTCTCCAGCGCGATCAGCGCGGCGATGTCCTGCACCAGGTGCTTGGCGCGGTAGGCCTCGGGCGCGGCCGGGCTGCTGGACGCGCCGTAGCCGCGCAGATAGGGCGCGATGCAGCGGTAGCCGCCGTGCGCGGCCTGGGCGAAATGCGCCAGCAGCGCATCCCAGACGAAGGCGCCCTCGGGGAAGCCGTGCAGGAACAGCAGTACCGGCCGGCCGCGCTCGCCGGTGACATGGCAGCGCAGCAGGGTGCCATGGGGCAGGGCGATGTCTTCCCGGGTGTGCATGAGATCCTTGATTGATAGCTGCCGGCGCTTGCCAGGCAAGGGCTGGAGGCTGCGAAAACGTCAGGATTCTGGCGGTGATGGCGCCTCGGCCGCCCCGGGCGTGTCGGCGGCCGCCCCGGGCGGGTGGCACCACTGCCACAGCAGCAGCGCCACGTCGTCCACGCCCTGCTTCTTCAGGGCCGAGAACAGCCGCACCTCGCCGCCGCCGGCCTGCAGGCGGATGATGGACAGCGCCTTGGCCTGCTCGGCGCGGGTCAGCTTGTCGGCCTTGGTCAGCAGTACCAGGAACTTGAGCCCGGCCTCGACGCGCGGGCGCACCGCGTCGAGCAGCGCCTCGTCGAGCTCGGTCAGCCCCAGGCGCGGGTCGCACAGCAGCACGATGGCCGTCAGGCTCTCGCGGCTCACCAGGTAGTTGAGCATCACGCGCTGCCAGCGCAGCTTGTCCTCGCGCGAGACCGCGGCGTAGCCGTAGCCGGGCAGGTCGGCCAGCACCGCGTCGGTGGTGTTCTGCCGGCCCAGCGCGAACAGGTTGATGTGCTGGGTGCGCCCCGGCTTCTTGGAGGCGAACGCCAGCTGGCGCTGCTGTGTGAGCGTGTTGATGGCGGTGGACTTGCCGGCGTTGGAGCGGCCGACGAAGGCGATTTCGGGCACGTCGACCGCGGGCAACTGGTGCAGTTGCGCGGCGGTGGTGAAAAAGCGCGCGGTGTGCATCCAGCCCATGGCGGCCTTGGCGGTGATGGCGGGCGGGGCGCCGGCGGGGGCGCTTGCGCGCTCTGTTGTTGACATAGATCGGATGGGAGGGACTGGAGCCAGACAGCGGGCATTGTAGAATCGCGAGGTTTTTGCGCCTACAACACAAGACCCTCGATATGAAGCTGCTTGCCTCCTTGCTGATGACTGCCGCTGTGGCCATCCCTTCGGTTGCCGCGTTTGCGGCCGATGCTGCCAAACCCGACCTGGTCAAGGGCCAGGAGAGCTATGGCCAGGTATGCGTGGCCTGCCACGCCGAAGACGGCAACGCCACGATCACGACCTACCCCAAGCTGGCGCAGCAGCACCCCGAGTACCTGGTCAAGCAGCTCGAAGACTTCAAGTCGGGCAAACGCGTCGATGCCGTGATGCAGGGCATGGCGGCCATGCTGGAAGAGGCGGACATGCGCAACATCTCCGCCTGGTTGGCCACGCAAAAGGACAAGCCGGGCGCTGCCAAGGACAAGGATTTGGTCACCCTGGGCGAGCGTATCTGGCGCGGTGGCATCCAGGATCGCCAGATCGCGGCCTGCGCCAGCTGCCACAGCCCCAATGGCGCCGGCATTCCGTCGCAGTACCCGCGCCTGTCGGGCCAGCACCAGGACTACACGGTCAAGCAGCTGTCGGACTTTCGCGATGGCAAGCGCGCGAACAACAATGTGATGCACGACGTGGCGGCCAAGCTCAACGACCACGAAATCCAGGCGGTTTCCGACTACATCGCCGGATTGCATTGATTCCCATCAAGGCTTCAGGGGTGTCCGGCTGCGTCCGGGGAACCTGCAGCCGATAATTGCACCCAAACGGGCGGGCTCATCTACCCAGATGGCTCGCCTTTCGTGCGATAGGGCCTTGCATTTCTCCATGACTGACACCACCCACGGCGGCTTCAACCTGCGCTGGCATACAGCGTGGCGCCGCTTCTTCGAACTGCTGGCGTCGATGCGTTTCGCCATCGCGCTGCTGACCGTGATCTGCATCGCCTCGGTGATTGGCACCGTGATGCAGCAGCACGAGCCGGTCAACAACTACGTCAACCAGTTCGGCCCGTTCTGGGCGGCGCTGTTCATGGCGCTCAAGCTCAACGCGGTCTACAGCGCCTGGTGGTTTCTGCTGATCCTGGCGTTCCTGGTCGTGAGCACCTCGCTGTGCATTGCACGCCATGCGCCCAAGTACCTGGCCGACATCCGCAATTTCAAGGAAAACATCCGCGAGAAAAACCTGCTGTCCTTCGGCCTGAAGGCGCAGCAGACGCTGGCGGGCGAGGCGCCCGTCGATGCGGCCCAGCGTATCGGCAAGCTGCTGGTGGCGCGCGGCTGGAAGGTGAAGCTGCAAGAGCGCAAGGGCGCCACCGGAACGGGCTGGATGGTGGCGGCCATGGCCGGGTCGGCCAACAAGCTGGGCTACATCGCGGCGCACAGCGCCATCGTGCTGATTTGCCTGGGCGGGCTGCTGGACGGCGACCTGATGGTGCGCGCGCAGATGTGGTTTGGCGGCAAGACGCCGTATGCCGGCAGCGGCCTGATCTCCGAGGTCAAGCCCGAGCACCGCCTGTCGGTGGCCAACCCGACCTTCCGCGGCGACCTGGTCGTCACCGAGGGCACGCAGGCGAGCATGGCCATCCTGCGCCAGTCCGATGGCGTGCTGCTGCAGCAGCTGCCATTCTCCATTGAACTCAAGAAGTTCACCGTCGAGCATTACTCCACCGGCATGCCCAAGCTGTTTGCCAGCGACGTGGTGATCCACGACCTGGTGACCGGCGAGAGCACGCCCCAGCGCATCGAGGTCAACCACCCGGTGAACTACAAGGGCGTGGAAATCTACCAGTCCAGCTTTGACGACGGCGGCTCGCAGCTGCGCCTGCGCGCGCGATCGCTGCGCCCGGGCAACGGCGACTTCGACGTCGGCGGCGTGGTCGGCGGATCGGCGCAGCTCGATGCAGCCCAGGTGGGGCAGGATATGGCACTGGAGTTCAGCGCACTGCGCGTGATCAACGTCGAGAACATGGGTGACGACGGCGGCGGCTCGGGTGCCGACGTGCGCCGCGTCGACCTGCGCGGCGCGATCGAGTCGCGCCTGGGCGCGGGCAACAAGACGACCTCCAACCGGGAGCTGCGCAACGTCGGCCCCAGCGTGGGCTACAAGCTGCGCGACGCGTCGGGCCAGGCGCGCGAGTTCAACAACTACATGCTGCCGGTGGACTTGCAGGACGGCCAGTCGCCGGTCTACCTGATGGGCGTGCGCGAGAGCCAGTCCGAGCCGTTTCGCTACCTGCGCGTGCCGGTGGATCGCGAGGGTGGCATGGACGACTTCCTGCGCATGCGCCGCGCGCTGCTCGATCCGGCACTGCGCATGCAGGCGGTGCAGCGCTATGCGCGTCAGGCGGTCGACCCCGCGCGCACTGAACTGGTCGAGCAGCTGACCGATTCGGCGCAAAGGGCGCTGGTGCTGTTCGCCGGCGGCGTATCCAGCGACGGCCGGCCCGAGGGCGGGCTCAAGGCGGTCTCCGACTTCATCGAGGCCAACGTGCCCGAAACCGAGCGCGAGCGCGCCGGCGAGGTGCTGATCCGCATCTTGAATGGCAGTCTGTTCGAACTGGCGCAGATGACGCGCGAGCAGGCCGGCCTGGCGCCGCTGCCGTCCGATGCGCAGACGCTGTCCTTCATGACCCAGGCGGTGCTGGCGCTCAGCGATGCGCAGTTCTATCCGGCGCCGGCGGTGTTCACGCTGCAGGACTTCAACCAGATACAGGCCAGCGTCTTTCAGGTGGCGCGCGCGCCGGGCAAGCTGGTCGTGTATCTGGGTTGCTTTTTCCTGATCGTCGGCGTGTTCGCCATGCTCTACGTGCGCCAGCGCCGCGTCTGGGTGTGGCTGGCGCCGCAGGACGGCGGCACCCGGGCGACGATGGCGCTGTCGAGCAACCGCAAGACCCTGGATGCCGGCCGCGAATTCGCGCAGCTGCGCGACGCATTTTTTGGTTCATCCCCCGATGGAGGCACGCAATGAATACGGCCACGACGACGCTGACGCTGAGCGACGGCTATTTTTCCCGGCGCAGCCCGATGGACTGGCTGTTCGCGCTGCTGGTCGCCGGCGGCGGTCTGTACGCGCTGCAGCGCTACGGCGCCTACATGGACGTCTATGAGAAAGGCATTCTGCTGGCCGCCATTCCCGGCGCCATCTGGCTGGGCTGGTTCTGGCGGCCGCTGCGCACGCTGATGCTGGTCGTGGCGGGGGCCTCGCTGCTGGCGCTGGCGCTGTACCAGCAGGGCGGCGCGGGAGATCTTGCGCGTTCCGAGCAGGTGTTCTGGCTCAAGTTCTTCCTGTCGAGCCAGTCGGCCATTCTGTGGATGAGCATGCTGTTCTTCATGGCCACCGCGTTCTACTGGATCGGCATGTTCTCCGACAACCAGGGCGAGACCATGATGCGCCTGGGCTCGGGCATCGTCTGGGCGGGCGTGGCTATGGCGCTGATCGGCACCATGGTGCGCTGGTACGAGAGCTATTTGATCTCGCCCGACGTTGGCCACATTCCGGTGAGCAACCTGTACGAGGTGTTCATCATGTTCAGCTGGATCACCGCGGTGTTCTACCTGTACTACGAGCAGCGCTACGGCACGCGCGCGCTGGGCGCCTTCGTGATGCTGGTGGTCAGCGCCGCCGTCGGTTTTCTGCTGTGGTACACGGTGGTGCGCGAGGCGCACGAGATCCAGCCGCTGGTGCCAGCGCTGCAAAGCTGGTGGATGAAGCTGCACGTGCCGGCCAATTTCATCGGCTACGGCACGTTCGCGCTGGCGTCGATGGTCGCGTTTGCCTACCTGATCAAGCAGCAGGCCAGCGAGACGCGCTGGTTCAAGCTGGCGCCGCTGTGGCTGCTGGGCGTGGTGCTGTGCTTCGAGCCGCTGGTGTTTCGCAGCCAGGGCGTGCAGGGCGGCAGCGCCTACTGGATGGTGTATTTCGGCGTCTCGGCGCTGATCGTCGGCAGTATTTTGTTTGGCCGCCGGCGCATCGCGATGCGTCTGCCGGAGCTGGAAGTGCTCGACGACGTGATGTACAAGGCGATCGCCGTCGGCTTTGCCTTCTTCACGATCGCCACCGTGCTCGGCGCGCTGTGGGCCGCCGAGGCCTGGGGCGGCTACTGGAGCTGGGATCCGAAGGAGACCTGGGCGCTGATCGTCTGGCTGAACTACGCCGCCTGGTTGCACATGCGCATGATGAAGGGCCTGCGTGGCACGGTGTCGGCCTGGTGGGCTCTGGTGGGCCTGGTGGTCACCACGTTTGCCTTCCTGGGCGTCAACATGTTCTTGAGCGGCCTGCACAGCTACGGAACGTTGTGACGTGAGCGCCCGGCGGCATCGCGTGGTTTGGTGCAGACTGCTGATCTGTCCGTTCCGTGTTTCGCGAGGCCGCTATGCCCATCCTCTCTGCCACTGCGGCCCAGCCCCGGCCCAGTGAAATCACCCCCCAATCCGTTTATTCCCGGCGCCGCCTGCTGACGGCTGGCGCTGCGGCAGGGTTCGCCTGGTCCGCGCATGCCGGTGCCGCGGCGCCTGCGCCCGCCGATGCGGCGACAGCCCTCGTCGGCGAGCGTTCTCGGATCGCTGGCGCAGTCACGCTGGAAAAACCGACCGACTGGCAGGACGCCACCGGTTACAACAACTTCTACGAATTCGGCACCGACAAGGCCGACCCCCGGCGCAACGCGGCCACGCTCAAGACCCGACCCTGGACCGTGGTCGTCGACGGCCTGGTGCAGCGACCGATGCGCGTCGATATCGACGACCTGCTGCGCCTCGCTCCGATGGAGGAGCGCATCTACCGCCTGCGCTGCGTCGAGGGCTGGTCCATGGTCATTCCGTGGGTGGGGTATTCGCTGGCGCGGCTGCTCGACCATGTTCAGCCGCTGGGCAGCGCGCGCTACGTGGAATTCACGACGCTGGCCGACAAGGCGCAAATGCCCTACGTGGGCTCGCGCATGCTCGACTGGCCCTACACCGAAGGCCTGCGCCTGGATGAGGCGCGCCACCCGCTGGCGCTGCTGACCTTCGGCATGTACGGCCAGGTTCTGCCACGGCAGAACGGCGCGCCGCTGCGGCTGGTCGTGCCATGGAAGTACGGCTTCAAGAGCGCCAAGAGCCTGGTGCGTATCCGGCTGACCGAGCAGATGCCGGCGACGACCTGGAACAAGGCCGCGGCGCGCGAATATGGCTTCTACGCCAACGTGAACCCCGACGTCGACCACCCGCGCTGGAGCCAGGCGACCGAGCGGCGCATCGGCGAGGACGGCCTGTTTGCCCGCAAGCGCAAGACGCTGCCCTTCAACGGCTATGGGGAGCAGGTGGCGGCGCTGTACGCCGGCATGGACTTGCGTGCCAACTACTGAGACTGGGCGCCGGCGGCCGGTGGCCGCCGCATCGCGGTGCGACGCGGTGCTGCGCCACCGCCTGGCCAAGCCGCTGGTGTGGCTGCTGTGCCTGCTGCCGCTGGCCGGGCTGGTCTGGGGCGCGGCAACCGGCGGCCTGGGCGCCAACCCGGCCGAGGCGCTGCTACGCCGCAGCGGCGACTGGACGCTGCGCCTGCTGTGCGTGGCGCTGGCCGTGACGCCGGTGCGGCTGCTGTTGGGTTGGCCGGCGCTGGCGCGCTTTCGACGCCTGCTGGGCCTGTTCGCCTTCTTCTATGCGGTGCTGCACCTGCTGTGCTGGGCCTGGCTGGACCAGGGACTCGATGCTGCAGCAATGGCGCACGACGTGGTGCAGCGTCCGTTCATCCTCGTGGGCGTGGCCACGTTCGTGCTGCTGCTGGCGCTGGCGGCTACCTCGCCTGCCGCGGCGGTGCGCCGGCTGGGCGCGCGACGCTGGCGGCGGCTGCACCGCTGCGTGTACCTGGCGGTGCTGCTGGCACTGCTGCATTTCTTCTGGATGCGCGCGGGCAAGCGCGACTGGGCCGAGGTGCAGGTCTATGGCGCGGTGGTCGCCGCGCTGCTTCTGGCGCGGCTGCTGCCGTGGGTGCGCCGGCGCTGAATAGGCTCAGGGCAGCAGGCGCTCGCAGCGGTAGATGTCGGCAATGTCCTCGCGCTCGCGGATCAGGTGGGCCTGGTCGCCGTCGACCAGCACCTCTGCCGGGCGCGCCCGCGTGTTGTAGGTGCTGCCCATGGCGCTGCAGTAGGCGCCGGCCGACAGCACGGCCAGCAGGTCGCCGGGCGTCACCGCAAGCGTACGGTCGCGGCCTATCCAGTCGCCGCTCTCGCAGACCGGGCCGACGATGTCCCAGGTCTGCTGCTGCGCGCTGCTGCCGGTGTGCAGCGGCACGATGGCGTGGTAGGCCTCGTACATCATCGGGCGCGGCAGGTCGTTCATCGCGGCGTCAACGATGCAGAAGTTCTTCTGCTCGCCGGGCTTGAGGTAGAGCACCTCGGTCAGGCACACGCCGGCGTTGCCCACCAGCGAGCGGCCCGGCTCGATCAGTATCTTGCGCTGGCCGTGGCCGCGTGCGTCCAGTCTTGTCAGCAGCGCCTGCCACAGCGCGTCGGCCGCGGGCGGCGTCTCGTCGTCGTACATGATGCCCAGGCCGCCGCCCAGGTCGATGTGGTCGATCGCAATGCCCGCTGCCTGGATGGCGTCGACCAGGTCGAGCACGCGGTCGAGCGCGTCCAGGTAGGGCGCGGCCTCGGTGATCTGCGATCCGATGTGGCAGTCGATGCCGATGATCTTCAGGCCCGGCAGCTGCGCGGCGCGGCGGTAGGTGTCCAGCGTGCGCTCGTGCGCAATGCCGAACTTGTTGCCCTTGAGGCCGGTCGAGATATAGGGGTGGGTCTTGGCGTCGACGTTCGGGTTGACTCGGATGCTGATCGGCGCGCGCGTGCCCAGTTCCAGCGCGACCGTGTTGAGCACTTCCAGCTCGGCCTCGCTCTCGACGTTGAAGCAGCCGATACCCGCGGCCAGTGCCTGGTGCATCTCGGCGCGGGTCTTGCCGACGCCGGAAAAAATGATCTTGGCTGGGTCACCGCCGGCGGCCAGCACGCGCTGCAGCTCACCGCCCGAGACGATGTCGAAGCCGCAGCCCTGGCGAGCAAAGCCTTGCAGGATGGCCAGTGACGAGTTGGCCTTGACTGCGTAGCAGATCTGCGAGCGCCGGCCTTGCAGGCCGCGCTGGTAGGCCGCCAGCGCCTGCTGCATCGCGGCCTGCGAGTAGACGTACAGCGGCGTGCCAAAGCGCTGTGCCAGGTCGGATAGGCGCGCGCCCTCCAGGTACAAGTCGTTTGCGCGGTAGTGCAGTTGGGGGTGTCCGGGCAGCGGGCGGGTGCTCATGGTCATTGTTCGGTCGCTGGCTCCGCGCGGGGAGCGGTCTGGGGCGTGGCGGCGAGCGCCGCCGATGCCGGGTTGAGGGTTTGCGGCAGGGTGGCGCGCTGCGCTGCGGCGGGGCTGTCGGGCAGGTACAGCGGGCCGCTTTGCCCGCAGCCCGTCAGGGCTGCGGCGGCGGCCAGCCCCAGGAGATGGCGGGCTTTGAGCATGGGCGCAAATTGTAGTGGTGTGGTGCCCGCGCGGCGCGGCCGGCGCCCGTCAGCGCTTGAACAGATCCAGGATCTGGCTGCGCTCGGAGTCGCTGGGCGCGGACGTGCCGCCGTCGCTGGCCGCCATGGCGTCTTCCATGCCCAGGCTGGCCACGCCGGTGTTGCGCGCGTATTCGTCGTAATACCACTCGCCGCTGACATTGACCACGCCCGCTGGCACGACCGGCTCGGTGACCGGAACGTCCTTGAGTGCGTAGCGCATGAAGTCGATCCACACCGGCAGGCTCAGGCCACCGCCGGTCTCGCGCCGGCCCAGGTTGCGCGGCGTGTCGTAGCCAATCCAGGTGACCGCGGCCAGCGTGGGCTGAAAGCCGGCGAACCAGGCGTCCATCGCGTCGTTGGTGGTGCCGGTCTTGCCGTACAGATCGGGGCGTTTGAGCGTGGCCTGCGCGCGCGCTGCGGTGCCCGAGCGGGCCACCTCCTGCAGCAGGCTGTCCATGACGAAGGCGTTGCGCGCGTCGATGGCGCGCGGCAGGTCGGCCGGCGTCGGCGGCTGGAAGTGCGACAGCACCTCGCCCTTGTGGTCGGTCACGCGGGTAATCAGGTAGGGGTTGACGCGCAGGCCGCCGTTGGCGAACACCGCAAAGCCGGTCACCAGCTGCAGCGGCGTGACCGAGCCCGCGCCCAGCGCCATCGGCAGGTAGGCCGGGTGTTTGTCGGCGTCGAAGCCAAAGCGCGTGACCCAGTCCTGCGCCGTCTTGGGGCCGATGGCCTGCAGCACGCGCACCGACACCACGTTCTTGGAGCGCGCCAGCGCGGTGCGCAGCGTCATCGGGCCGTCGTACTTGCCGTCGTAGTTCTTGGGCTCCCAGGGCTGGCTGCCGGTGGCGCCGGCGCTGAAGAACAGCGGAGCGTCGTTGACGACGGTGGCGGGGGTGAAACCTTTCTCCAGCGCTGCCGAGTAGATGAAGGGCTTGAAGGCCGAGCCCGGCTGGCGCCAGGCCTGGGTGACGTGGTTGAACTTGTTCTTGTTGAAGTCGAAGCCGCCGACCAGCGCCTGGATCGCGCCGGTGCGGGGGTCGATGGCGACGAAGGCGCCCTCGACCTCGGGCAGCTGGGTGATCTGCCACGCGCCCTTGGGGCCGGGCGCCTTGAGGATGCGGATGACCGCGCCGCGGCGCACGCGGATGTTGGGCGCCGCCTTGTCGCTCAGGCCCGATTCGGCTGGCTTCAAGCCCGCGCCGGTGATCTCCAGCGGTTCGCCGTCGCCGCGCATGGCGACGATTTTCCTGGGGCTGGCTTCGAGCACGACGGCGGCGAGCACGTCGCCGTTGTCGGGGTGGTTGGCCAGGACATCGTCGATCAGCGCATCGAGCTCCTCGGCGCTGGCACCCGCGGGCAGGTCGATGAATTGCTCGGGGCCGCGGTAGCGCTGGCGGTACTCGTAATTCATGATGCCGCGGCGCAGCGCCTCGTAGGCCACCTCTTGCTGGCCGGCGTCGAGCGTGGTGTAGACGTTCAGGCCGCGGGTGTAGGTCTCCTCGCCGTACTGGGCATAGACCAGCTGGCGCGCCATCTCGGCTACGTACTCGGCGTGGGTACGCGCGTCGTTGGACGGCGAGCGCAGCTTCAGCGGCTCGATCCTGGCCTCCTGCGCCTGCTCGGCGGTGATGTAGCCGTTCTCCTGCATGCGCTCGATGATGTAGAGCTGGCGGATGCGCGCGCGCTTGGGGTTCTTGACCGGGTTGTACGAGGAGGGCGCCTTGGGCAGGCCCGCCAGCATGGCCGCCTCGGCCACGCTGATCGACTGCAGCGGCTTGCCGAAATAGATCTCCGAGGCCGCGGCAAAGCCGTAGGCGCGGTTGCCCAGGTAGATCTGGTTCATGTAGATCTCGAGGATCTGGTTCTTGGTCAACAGGTGCTCGAGCTTGAAGGTCAGCAGGATCTCGTAGATCTTGCGGGTGAAGGTCTTCTCGGTCGACAGGTAGACGTTGCGCGCCACCTGCATCGTGATGGTCGATGCGCCCTGGCTCTTGATGCGCCCCAGGTTGGCCAGCACTGCGCGCAGCATGCCGCGGTAGTCCACGCCGTTGTGCTGGAAGAAGCGCGAGTCCTCGATGGCCAGCACCGCGTTGGTCATCACCGGCGGAATGTCGTCGATCGGCGTCAGGTTGCGCCGCTCCTGGCCGTACTCGCCGATCAGCATGCCGTCGGCCGAATACACGCGCAGCGGCAGCTTGGGCCTGTAATCGGCCAGCTCGGAGATGTCGGGCAGGTTGGGATAGGCCACGGCCAAGCCCAGCGCCACGGCGATGACGCCGGCCACGCCGGCCGCGGCGATCAGCGCGACCAGGCCCGCCAGTCCGCGCACCAGCCAGCGCATGCCCGAAGCGGGTTTGCGCGGCGCGGTTTTTTTGGACTTGGATTTGTCGGGAGTGGCTTGGTCGGAAGAAGAAGCAGAAGGCATAGGTCAGCCCGGGTTGGGGAGCTGAACATTATAGAAATGCACCCAAAGTCACCTTGTTGCGCCTGTTTCTCAATGGTGTCGCGATGTTTGCGTCGCTCGCGGCGGCCCGGCCGTTCGTCGGATTTTGACAACGCGGGCGCTCCGCTTGAGGGATAAATCGCTTTGATGTCAATGGCCCTTACTGCTAGGATCAATGCGAAGTGTTAGGTTTTGTTGCGTTTGTCAGAAAAAGACTGTGGGAGGTCGCTTGAGTACCATCGGGTCGTTGTTCAGTCGCCCGTCGGCCCCGATGCTCGGGATCGACATCAGCTCCTCCAGCGTCAAGCTGGTCGAGCTCGAACGCGACAAATCAGGGGGGTGGATCCTGGAGCGCTGCGCGATCGAGTTGCTCGAACGCGGCTGGATCACCGATGGAAACATCGAGAAGTTCGACGAGGTGGCCGATGCGCTGCGCAAGCTCGTCAAGAAAAGCGGCACCCGTACCAAGAACGTCGCGCTGGCGCTGCCGTCGTCGGCGGTGATCACCAAGCGCGTGACGCTGCCCGCCAACCTCAGCGAACAGGAGATGGAAGTGCAGGTCGAGTCCGAGGCCGGCCAGTACATCCCGTTCGCGCTTGAAGAGGTGAGTCTGGATTTCTGCACCATCGGCCCCAACAAGAACATGCCGGGCGAGGTCGACGTCCTGATTGCCGCCTCGCGCAAGGAGAAGGTGCAGGATCGCCAGGGACTGGCCGAGGCCGCGGGCCTCAAGCCCGTGATCGTCGACATCGAGCCCCATGCCTCGCACCTGGCGGCGCAGCGCCTGATCGACGGCCTGCCGGGGCTCAAGGACGGCGCGGTCGTCGCGCTGTTCGAGATCGGCGCGATGACCACCAGCATGCAGATCATCCGCGGCGCCGAGGTGCTGTACGAGCGCGACCAGGCCTTTGGCGGCGCGCAGCTGACGCAGCAGATCGTGCGCCAGTACGGCTTTTCGTATGATGAGGCCGAGGCCAAGAAGCGCAGCGCCAACCTGCCTGACGACTTTGCCGACACCGTGCTCAAGCCCTTCGTCGACAGCCTGGCGCAGGAGGTCGGGCGCGCGCTGCAGTTCTTCTTCACCAGCACGCCGTTCAACAAGGTCGACCACATCCTGCTGGCCGGCGGCTCGGCGGCGCTCTCTGGCGTGACCCAGGCCGTGGCCCAGGGCACGGGCTTTGCCTGCACCGTGGCCAATCCGTTCCAGGACATGCAGATGGGCGCTTCGGTGCGCCAAAGCCAGCTGGCGCGCGAGGCGCCGTCCTACCTGACGGCGTGCGGGCTGGCGCTGCGGAGGTTTGACCAGTGATACGCATCAACCTGCTGCCCCACCGCGAGGTCGCGCGCAAGCGTCGCCGCGAGCGCTTTCAGTTCACCATGCTGGGCTCGGCGCTGGCCGGCCTCCTGATCGCCGGGCTGATCTACTGGTGGTTCCAGCTGATGATCGACAACCAGCAGGATCGCAACCAGTACCTGCGCAGCGAAATCAAGGTGTTGGACGGCCAGATCAAGGAGATTGCCAATCTGGAGCAGGAAATCACCGCGCTGCGCGCGCGCCAACAGGCCGTGGAGGATCTGCAGGCCGACCGCAACCTGCCGGTGCACCTGCTCAACGAACTGGTGCGCCAGCTGCCCGACGGCGTCTTTCTCACCAGCCTCAAGCAGGTCGACCAGGTCATTACGCTGCAAGGGCGGGCGCAGTCCAACGAGCGGGTGTCGGAGCTGCTGCGCAACCTGACCGACAACACGCCCTGGTTCTCCAAGCCCGAGCTGGTGGAGATCGTCGCGGCCAACGTCGCACTGTCGCCCAAGGATCAGCGGCGCGTGGCGCAGTTCAATCTGCGCTTTCGCCTGGTGCGCAGCAGCGAGGCGAACAAGGCCATGGAAGCGGCGGCCAAACAGGGCAAGGAAAAGTAAAGCATGGCAACCCGAAAGACCGCACGATCGGCGCCACGCGTCGACCTGGGCCAGCAGTGGCAGCAGCTGCAGCGCCAGTTCCAGGATCTCGATCCCAAGGATCCCTCGCTGTGGCCGGTGGTGCCGCGCGTGCTGCTGTGCCTGTTCATCGCCGTCGTCGTGGCCGTGGCGCTGTGGTTCGTCTGGCTCAGCGACTACCAGGACGAGCTGGAGACGGCGCAGCGCACCGAGCAGACGCTGCGCGACGACTACCAGAAGAAGCTGGTCAAAGCCGTGGGGCTGGAGGCGCTGAAGAAGCAGCGCGAGCAGGTGCAGCAGTACGTCGCGCAACTGGAGAAGCAGCTGCCGAGCAAGTCGGAGATGTCGGCGCTGCTGTCCGACATCAACCAGGCGGGTCTGGGGCGCAGCCTGCAGTTCGAGCTGTTCCGCCCGGGCCAGACCGTCACGCGCGACTATTACGCCGAGCTGCCCATTGCGATCCGCGTCGCCGGCAAGTACCACGACATGGGCGCTTTCGCCGCCGACGTGGCGCACCTGTCGCGCATCGTCACGCTCAACAACCTGTCGATCGCACCGGCGGGCAAGGACGCCGCGGGCGGCGCACTCAAGCTGGAGGCGACGGCGCGCACCTTCCGCTACCTCGACCCCGACGAGATCCAGGCGCAGCGCGACGCGGCAGCCGCCAAGAACAAGAAGGGCAAGAAGAAATGACGCGACGATGGCCCACCCTGGCCCGCGTGGCCGCATTGCTGGGCGCCTGCACGCTGCTGGCTGCCTGCGTTCCCGGCGACCAGGACGATTTGCGCCAATGGATGAAGCAGCTGCGCGCGACGACCAAACCCCAGATCAAGCCGCTGAGCGAGCCCAAGGAGTTCCATCCGCAGGACTACGTGGCGGGCAGCGGCTCCGATCCGTTCGACCCGATGAAGCTGACCCAGGCGCTGCGCCGCGAGTCGGCGCAGCCCTCGGCCAATGCCTCGCTGATCACACCCGAGCTGTCGCGGCGCAAGGAGCCGCTGGAGGCCTATCCGCTGGACGCCATCAAGATGGTGGGCAGCATGGACAAGGAGGGCGTGCCCACGGCGCTGGTCACCGTGGACAAGCTTTTGTACCAGGTGCGCGTGGGCAACCACCTGGGGCAGAACTACGGAAAAATCGTTGCCATTACAGAAACCGGCATCCAGCTGCGTGAAATCGTGCAAGACCCTGCGGGAGACTGGGTCGAGCGCATGACGACGCTGGAATTGCAGGAACAGGGAAAGAGGTGAAACCATGATTCAAGGAACAGCGCGCATACGCCAGTGGCTGTGGGGAATGGGCACGGCGCTCCTTGTCGCATTGGCCAGCACCGCGGCGCAGGCCGCCGGCTCGATCGAGACGGTCGCCGGCTTCGTGCAGGGAGGCTCGGAGGTCTTGCGCATCGACATGTCGCAAGAACCCGAGGCAGTGCCAGCGGGCTTCGTGGTGCAAAGCCCGGCGCGCATTGCACTGGACTTCCCCGGTGTGGGCAACGCCACCGGCCAGTCGCTGGTGCAGATCAACCAGGGCAACCTCAAGTCGGCCAACATCGTGCAGGCCGGCGAGCGCACGCGCGTGGTGCTCAACCTCAAGCAGGCGACGACCTACCGCGCCGAGGTGCACGGCAAGAGCGTGGTCGTGGTGCTCGACCCGGTCGCCGGCGGCGCCGTCGTGCCCAGCGCCACGCAGCCCACGTTTGCCGAGAGCCACAACAGCGACGTGCAGGCGCTCAGAGACCTGGACTTCCGCCGCGGCACCGACGGCGCGGGCCGCGTCATCATCGGCCTGGGCAGCAATCAGGTGGGCGTCGATCTGCAGCAGCAGGGCAAGGGCCTGGTCGTCGAATTCATGCGCTCGTCGCTGCCCGAGGGGCTGCGTCGGCGCCTGGACGTGTCGGACTTCGGCACGCCGGTGCAGACCATCGCCGCCACCCAGCAGGGCGAGCGCGTGCGCCTGACGATCGACGCCGTCGGCGACTGGGAGCACAGCGCCTACCAGAGCGACAGCCAGTTCGTCGTCGAGGTGAGGCCCAAGAAGGTCGACCTGTCCAAGCTCACGCAGGGGCCGAGCTACACCGGCGAGAAGCTCTCGCTGAACTTCCAGAACATCGAGGTGCGCTCGCTCCTGCAGGTGATCGCCGACTTCACCAACTTCAACATCGTCACCTCCGACACCGTCACCGGCGCGCTGACGCTGCGCCTCAAAGACGTGCCTTGGGACCAGGCGCTGCAGATCATCATGGACGCCAAGGGCCTGGGCATGCGCAAGAGCGGCTCGGTGCTGTGGATCGCGCCCAAGGACGAGATCGACGAGCGCACGCGCAAGGACTACGAGGCCGCGCGCGCCATCGAGAAGCTCGAGCCGCTGCGCACCCAGGGCTTTCAGCTCAACTACGCCAAGGCCAGCGACATGGTCAGCCAGCTGACGGCCGATTCCAGCGGCTCCGGCTCGGGCAGCGGCAGCAGCCGCAACAACCGCTTCCTGTCCGAGCGCGGCAGCGCCCTGGCCGAGCCGCGCACCAACCAGCTGTTCGTGACCGACACCGCGTCCAAGCTCGAAGAGGTGCGCCAGTTGCTGCTGACGCTGGACGTGCCGGTGCGCCAGGTGATGATCGAGGCGCGCATCGTCGAGGCGCGCGACACTTTCGGGCGTTCGCTGGGCGTGCGCCTGGGGGGTGCTGCCGTCGGCAGCAACAAGTCGTTGACCTCGTCCCAGTTCCTGCCGGACACCAGTTCGGGCTCGACGGTGAAATTCCCCAGCGGCAATTTCGTGAACCTGCCTGCCGGCCTTTCGAACTCCGCCAGCGTCGGGCAGTTCGCGCTGTCGATCTTCAACACCTCGATGTCGCGCTTCCTGTCGCTGGAGCTGTCGGCCATGGAGGCCGATGGCCAGGGCAAGATCGTCTCCAGCCCGCGATTGATCACCGCCGACCAGACCAAGGCGCTGATCGAGCAGGGCACTGAATACCCGTACACGGTGACCGCGCCCAACGGCGCGACGACGATCTCGTTCAAGAAAGCGGTGCTCAAGCTGGAGGTGACGCCGCAGATCACGCCCGAGGGCAACATCATCCTGGACCTGGACGTCAACAAGGACAGCCGCGGCGAGACCACCGAGCAGGGCGTGGCCATCGACACCAAGCACATCCAGACCCAGGTGCTGGTGGAGAACGGCGGCACCGTCGTGATCGGCGGCATCTTCGAGCTGGAGGAGACCAACCAGGTCAACAAGATCCCGGTGCTGGGCGACGTGCCGGTCATGGGTAACCTGTTCAAGAGCCGCACGCGCCAGTCCGACAAGCGCGAGATGCTGGTCTTCATCACGCCCAAGGTCATCTCCGACCGCGGCCCGGTGCGCTGAACGCGGCACGCACATCCTGGATCGACCCCGGCCGCGCGCCGGGGTTTTTTCATGCATGATCAAAGGCTGCCGCCCCTAGTACGGCAACCTGGAAGTAGAGGAACACAATGAAAGCGATGGATTCGTGCCCAG